>CALDUB010000102.1 GCA_937923465.1 uncultured Saprospiraceae bacterium | reverse complement strand
GTCCAAACATAAGTAAAATCATCTCCAATATAACTGCTACTGCCATCTAATAAAACCGTCGTTTCGGTACAGGTCAATTCTAGATTATTTCCCGCATCAACCATAGGAGTCTCATTTGACAAGGAAATAAATACAGAAGAAGTATCCGCACAACCTGTCACTGTGTCTAAAACGGAAAGAGAATAAGTAGCTGGCGCAAAATTTATCGTTGGAGTTAAGGCATTTTCATTTTCGGTGATACTTCCGTCATCCGTAAACCAGCTATAAACAATATCGGTTCCCATTTCTGAAGCTGTACCGTCTAGTTGAATGTCTATAATCGAACAGGTTAAACTATCCGTCGCGCCCGCATCAGCAGTCGGAATACCGTCCAGTTGTAGCACATTAACAAAAACAGAATCAGAACAACCAAAACGAGTTACTTTAAATTTATAGAGACCATTATCACTTACTTGGACAGTAGCTTGGTCATTTGGTGGTAGAATATTTCCACCAGCGAATTCTGTCCATTCATAAGTTGTACCTGCTTCATCAGAAGAAAGTGTACCGTCCAAAGTAATGACAGGGTTTTCACAAGTTAGACTTTCGGGAGGCACAACTTCTGCATTAACAATTATAACTTCCAAATCTAAATTCACAATACTATCACAACCCGTCAACACAGACGATATCGTATCGGTGTACATTCCCGTCGTGTTGTAAGACATCAATCCCACTTCATAAGACTCCCCTTCACAAATTGTCGCTACAACATTCTCAACAACCGGTTCAAGCACCGTTAAATCTACCAAATAAGTACTATCGCAGCGAGAAACATCATCGAGATAGACTTCATAATTTCCTGTCGCATAAAAAACACTATCTGAAACGACTAGGCTATCTCCAAGGCAAATCGTCTCAATGATGTAAGCAGTATCTATTGGTAAAACTACCAGAGTCAAATTCACCAAAGAGTCACAATCAAAAAACGAATTAAAAATGACATCATAATCTCCAGCTTCAGAAAAAGTACTATCTCCAATCTCATAATCCTGCCCGATACAAATCGTATCTAAAAGAGCCATAGGCAGAGGCGGTGCACCAATCGTCACAGGATAACAATCATCAGAAAGCGAAGCGCAAAAAGAAGGATTTAGACCATTCAGGTCGTCTTTAATATCTTGCATCGTCAGGATACCGTCGGCTATTGGAACCAAAGCATCTTCTGCCAAATCATAGGACAAACCACAGACCTCATAAGTCCCCGCGGCATAGCCAGTCAAGTCAGGATTTTCATTTACTTCTAAAAGCAATCCACCGACTTCTCCTATCAAAAATGTATAACCATACAGAGTGGCATCAGGGGCAAGATTAGTATATTCAACTTCTAAATCAAGTACCAAACTCTCATCGCCTTCACAAGTAACCAATTCCTCATCTAAGTCTCCTCCATTCGCATCACAGCAAAAAATACCGCTTTGGTCACATAATAGAACTTCAAAGTCTAAAAGCGTTCCTCCCGTAAAAGAGGCACTATTCACTTCAATACACCATTCTCCATTAACGGGACCACTATTAAAATTTTCTAAACAACCGCCTGCTACAGGATAATAAGAACCACCGATAGCCCCAATAAATGGCCAATTTTGGTCATTTGTCCAGACAGGTTCAAGAGTTCCGTCAGGCACTGCAACATCTCCGCAACCGACAAATTGCACATCCCAAGAAGTAAAAGTCGTTCCTCCCGTTCCCATTGTATCCTCTCCGACGAGCATCACTTCGGTTCCATTTGGAGAAATGAGTGTCATTTCTAAATCCCAAATATAATCATGCGTAAATGCTAGATTTACGCCACAAACCCCTTGCGCAGGGTCTGACAAATCACCATTAAAGGCGTCTGTAAATGTATAGCAAACATTAAAATTAGAGACAGGAGCAATAGTTTCAGGGCAATTTTCTTCCTCGATACAACCACAATTTTGGGCAGCGAGGGGTGAGGCAAATAGAATTGCCAATAGAAAAGTTAAAAACAGGACTACAGTATTACGCATATAATTTGCGATAGCTTTCTTAAAATCGGTTAATGAGTTAGTTATTAGTTACTATATTATTCGTTATTTTTTCAAACTAGATAATAATACAATAACCATTAACTAAAAGAGTTCTTTTCAACGAAAATCGCTGCTTAATGTTGGCAGCCGTAATTGAAACTCAAATTTACGATAAAACGTATAGAGAAAACGGTTATTTTTTGTCAAAAAACGCCGTTATTCGCATTGGAGACTAAAGATGTTAGATATTAGAGTCTAAATTATAGGACTTTTCACCTAAAATCTAATAACCTGTTAGTTTAAAATATAGAAATTCTACATCATTTAAGATACTATTTTAGGAAGATTTGCATAGAAAAGACATAGGATATTTACACGTCGTACAAAGAAAATACGGAATCTAGCGTCTAATATCTAACGTCTAAAATCTCAAAAGACTTATGTCAAGTAAAAAATACGAAACGATTATCGGCTTAGAGACCCATATCCAATTGGGAACAAAGAGCAAGGCCTTTTGTGGAGATGACGCACGATTTGGTGGTGCGCCTAATACGCATATAAGTGCGATTTCATTGGGTCACCCAGGTACCTTACCGAAGTTAAACAAGACTCAGATTGAATATGCAGTAAAACTAAGTTTAGCTCTAAATGCTAAAATAAACCTGACGAATAATTTCGACCGCAAAAATTACTTCTATACTGATTTACCCAAAGGTTATCAGATAACACAGGACAATGCGCCTATTTCAGTTGGTGGCTATGTGCCTATTCGATTAGCAGACGGGACGGTAAAGAATGTGGAACTACACCACATTCATATGGAGGAAGATGCGGGCAAATCTATTCATGATTTGGACTCAAAAAACTCTATGGTGGATTTGAATCGCGCAGGAGTTCCCTTGGTTGAAGTGGTGAGTGAGCCTGATTTGCGTTCAGGAGAAGAAGTAGATGCATTTATGAATACGCTACGGCGTTTGGTACGTTGGCTCGATATTTCTGACGGGAATATGGAACATGGTTCGATGCGCTGTGATTGTAATGTATCAATACGTCCTATGGGTTCGCAGGAACTTTTTGCGCGTTGTGAAGTAAAGAATATGAATTCTATGCGCTTCGCGCGTAAAGCAATTGACTTTGAAACAAAACGTCAGATTAAACTAGTAGAGAAGGGAGGAAAAGTCAGACAACAAACTTTGCAGTTTGACAGTGTGACAGGTACGACATCGCCCTTGCGTGATAAAGAAGACGCGCATGATTATCGTTATTTTCCAGACCCAGATTTACCGCCGATAGTTATTTCTCCAGAAGAATTAGCGCGTATCAAGTCTGAAATGCCTGCTTTGCCTTGGGAATTATATGAGAAGTTCACTCAGGAGTTTCAATTATCAGATTACGATACGAAAATACTGACGGAAGAGAAAAATATTGCTTTCTTAATGTTGGAATTATGCAAAAAGCATGATAATTACAAAGCCTGTGCAAATCTATTAATCGACAAAGTGCGTCCTTATTTAGCAGAGAACGATTTGACGGACACAGAAGTCAATTTTCCTGTCGAGCGTTTTTCAGAATTATTAGATTTAGTAGCAGCGGACAAAGTGAGTAACTCTGTAGCTAGTCAAAAGTTATTTCCAGAGATTTGGAAAAACTCAGATACGCCAGTTGCTGATTTAGCAGAAAAAATGAATTTAATTCAATCCTCTGATAGTGATTTTCTTTCTGACCTAGCAGACGAACTTTTGGAGAAGTATCCAGACAAAGTCGCCGTATATCGTAAGGGTAAAAAAGGTCTTATTGGTTTTTTTATGGGTGAGCTCATGAAGCTATCCAAAGGTAAAGCCAACCCCAAAGAAGCGAATGCCATTTTGCGAAAGAAATTGGAAGGATAATTGTTTTTGGCTCTATGCTTTTAAGATTTAATCCAAAAGCATTTTGTTCTAGGCATTTATGCCTAGGGCAGTATATAACTGTACGACACGGGTCGGAGGGTCTTTGACCTTTCGACCTATTTTACTAAATGGACTTTTCACACCACATCATATTACATCTAAATATTATTACGAAATAATGATTTTCAGTTAGTATAAATTCTTTCATTTTTTCTCCAAATTCCTTATCTTTGCACTTCATTATTAATTTTGAAAGCCCTGTGTCGTTTTCATAGTTGTTTTTTCTCAAATTTCATGAATTTGTTAAAGAACTTCATAATTTAATTTTTCGGTTTTTTTGAATTCAAACTATATTCAAAAACCATGAATATTTCTAAAAATATCCCTCCGAGGTATTCTAAAGTCATTATTCAGAATTAAAGAAACTTATATGAAAGTCACAGAGTATATAGAGAAAGCCGCCGGGCAAACTCTCATTAGTTTTGAAGTCTTACCACCATTGAAAGGAGGGAGCATGAAAGCGATTTTTGATACGCTTGACCCTCTAATGGAATTCAAACCACCCTTCGTTGACGTAACTTACCACCGCGAAGAATTCATTTATCGTAAACGCGAAAGTGGCTATTTTGAAAAAGTAGCTATCCGCAAACGCCCAGGAACTGTTGGTATTTGTGCGGCTATTATGCACCGTTATGGTGTAGATGCTGTACCACATTTGATTTGTGGTGGATTTACAAAAGAAGAAACGGAAAACGTTTTAATCGACCTTAATTTTCTGAATATTAAAAATGTCTTGGCTTTGCGCGGTGACGCTCGAAAGTTTGACGGTAAATTTATTCCAGAAAAGAACGGTCATTCTTTTGCCATTGATATCGTAGAACAAACAACTGCGATGAACAAAGGTATCTACTTAGATGCGGATATTGACGACGGTGCGCATTCTGATTTTTGCGTAGGTGTGGCGGGGTATCCTGAAAAGCATTTCGAGTCTCCAAACTTGGATAATGACTTGATGTTTTTAAAGGCTAAAGTTGATGCAGGTGCCGACTATATCGTCACTCAGATGTTTTTTGACAATCAGCATTACTTCAATTTTGTCGATAAATGTCGCGCAATGGGGATTAATGTCCCGATTATCCCAGGTTTAAAGCCATTAACAAAAAGATACCAACTGAACTCTATTCCAAGAATGTTTCATATTGATATTCCTGATGACTTAGCAAGCGCGATGCAAAAAGCCAAAACTGGCGCGGATTTGAAAGAAGCGGGTATTGAGTGGTGTATTGCACAGTCAAAAGAGCTAAAAGAACGCGGTGCACCTTGTTTGCACTACTATACAATGGGAGATGCAGATACGATTCGTAAAGTAGCGGAAGCTGTTTATTAGAAAATGATAAACATTCCCTCACTGATAAAAAGCATTGTCACATTTTGTGGCAATGCTTTTTTTATATTTAGCCATTCATATTTCATATTTACAAAGTATCTTCGTCCTCGTATTATTCTTTCATATTTAGCCATTCATATTTCATATTTATAAAAGATGGGTTTTAAAAGTTTTGCAGTTAAACCGTTCGCGAAAAAAATCGCGCGTGATATTCAAAAGTGGTCTGCTGATGCAGTAAGCTATCAAGAGCGTGTTTTTCAAGATTTAATTGCAGTTGGGAAAAATACTGCCTTTGGAAAAGACCATAGTTTTTCAGAAATAAAGACTTATCAGGATTTTTGTGAGCGTGTTCCTGTACGCGATTATGAAGCCTTAAAGCCCTACATTGAAAGGATAAAGAAGGGCGAAAAAGATGTGCTTTGGCGCGGACTACCTACCTATTTTGCTAAAACATCAGGCACGACCTCTGGTGCAAAATACATCCCATTAACAAAGGATAGTATTCCTAATCACTTCGGCACTGCTAGAAATGCCTTATTTAACTATGCTGCACAGACCAATAATTTTAGCTGGATAGACGGAAAGTTAATTTTCCTTTCGGGTAGTCCTGAACTGGAAAAGGTCGACGGAATTTTAACGGGCAGGCTATCTGGCATCAGTAATCACATGGTCCCTAGTTGGTTAAAAACTTCTCAGTTGCCTAGTTATGAAACCAACTGTATCGAGGATTGGGAAACAAAATTAGAAAAGATAGTTGAAGAGACGCTGGGAGCAGATATGCGAATGATTAGTGGTATTCCGCCTTGGGTGCAGATGTATTACGAAAGGCTACTCGCTGTATCAGGGAAAAAATATGTCAAAGATATTTTTCCAAATTTCAATGTATTTGCCTTTGGTGGCGTCAACTATGAACCTTATAGGGCAGGCTTAGAGGAACTCATGGGAAAACGCGTAGATAGTGTCGAGACGTATCCTGCGTCCGAAGGCTTTATAGCATTTCAAGATAGCCAAACGGAACCAGGTTTGCTTTTAAACGTGAACTCGGGTATCTTTTTCGAATTCATTCCTACCGAAGAGTTTTTCAATGAAAACCCTACACGTCTTTCACTGAAAGATGTAGAAATTGGTGTTAATTATGCAATTATTCTAAATAATAATGCTGGACTTTGGGGCTACAATATCGGAGATACGGTTCAATTTGTGAGTTTAAATCCTCCGCGCATAGTTATCAGTGGTCGAATAAAACATTTTATTTCTGCTTTTGGAGAACATGTTATCGGTAAGGAAGTCGAAGAGGCAATGCTTAAAGTTAGTAAAGATACTAAGGTTAAAATTGTTGAATTTACTGTTGCACCACAAGTTAATCCTACGAAAGGAGAGCTTCCCTTTCATGAGTGGCTCGTCGAATTTGAGACGATGCCCGACAATATGGATAATTTTGCCAAGCAACTCGATAAAGAAATGATAGCGCAGAATATTTACTACGAAGATTTGTTGACTGGAAAGGTTTTGCAGTCATTGAAGATTACGCCTTTGCGTCGCGATGCTTTTCGGGATTACATGAAATCTCAAGGTAAGTTAGGTGGACAGAATAAAGTGCCGCGCTTGTCTAATGATAGAAAGATTGCAGATTTTTTGACTAGTTATAGAAAGTAGACACGGACTCTGATAAAAAAGTCATTTAAGAGCTAAAAATTGTTTTTTTCTGATGATTTTCTTTCATCATTTAATATCACGAGCATTTTGTTTACGCTGCTTTGCCTTACGATATCGTTTTGGTCCATACCATAACCAAAGTCCAGTTATTATCATAAATAACACACCAAAGCCTAACACATTCATAGAAATCAGCTTGAACGTATCATTGATAATGCTACCATCGTGCAAACTTTCAATCCAATCACTGTAACGTTTTGCAATAGATTTTACTTCGCCAGTAGTACCATCTATCTGTACCTCCCAGTTCCCATCTTTAAAAAGAACTTTTGCCGTTCCTTTTGAGGGGCGCACATCTAAGCGGTCAACCAAATTGTCTTTTTGGTCTGGATGCGTCTGATGTAAAGCTACCGTTGCTAATTCAGATAACTCTGCTACGGATTTCCATGTATCTAAGTCTTTACTGATTCCTTTTTGGGAGGGTGGTTGGATAATATCAACGTCTTTCTTTAGAGCTAATAAGATGCCAGTAATGGCACTAATAATAAGAAAAGAGGACAAAATAAGACCTAATAAGCGGTGCCAATTTCGGAATTTTCGGAGAGAAAGGATATATTGTTTTAACTGCACGCAGAGAATTTATTTTATTAGGTAAATCATTAATTATCATTTTTACAAAAAATCAAACTCTAGAAATCGTTTCTAGAACTGTTTGATGTTCTGCTACGCGTTTATTCATCACCGAATACCAAAGCGGCGGTATCATTGACAACAAAATAGACCCTGGATAACCATGAGGCAATTGAGGACTCTTATCAAAATGACGCAATACTTGATACTTACGCGTCGCTTTAAAGTGATGGTCAGAGTGACGTGTCAATTCATACAACATAATGCGTCCAATATCATGGTCAGAATTCCAAGAATGAATAGGTTGTACATTTTCGTAGCGACCAGATGCTTTTTTGCGACGAACCAATCCATAATGTTCAATATAATTTACAAATTCTAACATCGAAAAACCAGCAATTCCTACCAAAATAGCAAAAGGAACAACAGCCCAACCAAATGCTAATCCAACAGCGGCTAAGTAAATTATATGAATAATCTGATAGCGCAACATTTCATTTTCAAGACTAAAGATAGATTTTCCCTCTTTTCTCAATCGTGTATTTTCTAAGTTCCACGCACCTTTATAACAACCAAAAACAGACCTTATCCAAAAAGCATAAACGCTCTCATTTAAGCGAGAAGTAGCAGGGTCTTCTGGTGTTGCTACGTTTTTGTGGTGACCACGATTATGTTCAATAAAGAAATGCAAATAATGATTTGGAAGTAGTAAAGCCTTTGAGAGGAATTGTTCAAATTTAGTTGTACGATGTCCCAACTCATGAGCAACATTGATACCTGTCGAGCCAATAACTAGTCCGACACTCATTGTCATTCCGACTAATTCATAAGTTTCCAGGCCTCCTTCTGCTATTATTGAGAAGTAATAAACAACCAAAGCATATAGAATAGGCACATTTAAATACAGCATGACATCAAAAAATCGATTAGTCAATTTACTCTCTTCTTGCTCTTCGGTCAAATTTTCATCCGTCCCCTTAAAGATGCCATCTAAAATAGGAATTAAGATAAAACCAAACATCAAAGAGAAGAAAGACCAGATACCTGCGAAGTAAAGAGAAACAAAAGCAGTCAAGGGAAGAATATAAGCTAATAAATATTTAGAATCTCGAAGCATAAGTTTTTACATTTGCAGCATATCAACAATAATGATATAATATTGTTGGTATTGCGCCTCCCAAATTTACGAGGAAAAACGATAACTGAAAAGATTTTTCGAAAGACAAGTGAATTTTCGTCTGTTTTTTGAAGATTTTATTAAATATATAACAAAATGCACTTTTATCCACTAACCATAAAAGCAATTACGGAAGAAACTGCTGCAGCAAAAACAATCACTTTTTCTGTACCAGCTGATTTGAAAAAAGAATTTGCATACAAGCAAGGTCAATACTTAACCTTAGTCTTTGATTTTAAAACGGGTGAAGCACGTCGTGCCTACTCTATGTGTAGCAGTCCTGTCGAAGAAGATATTGCTGTTACGGTCAAACGTGTAGAAGGAGGATTGGTCTCTAATCACATTAATGACAACCTTAAAGTTGGTGATAAAGTAAATGTACTCGCACCAGAAGGTCGTTTTTATACAGAAGTGAGCGATACTGCAAATAAGACTTACTATCTTTTCGCGGCAGGTAGCGGAATTACACCCATCTACTCTATAGCAAAAACGATACTAGAAGAAGAACCAAAGAGTTCTATTTTTCTTTTCTACGGTAATCGCAGCGAAGACACAATTATCTTCAAAGATAAATTGGAGGCTGATGAGAAGCGTTATGCAGGACAACTTAAAGTCGTACATACTTTAACCCAACCTAAAAGAGAAAAATCAAAAGGTCTTTTTGGTGCATTTAAGAAAGGAAAAACGACTTGGGCAGGACAAGTTGGTCGCATCGACGAACGTGCTGTCAATCAATTCTTAATCGAAAATCCTTTACGTAGTAAAACGGCAGAATATTTTATCTGTGGACCTGGTTCAATGATTGATGCAGCAGAAAAAGCACTATTAAAGAAAGGAATTTCTGATGATAACATTCATACAGAACGTTTTACTTCTACAGTTGACGATGCAGATAAAATCTCCGGAACGGACGAAGCAAAAGTTATCGTTACTTTGGATAAAAAAGTAACCGAAATCACTGTTCCTGCGGGCAAAACTATCCTAGATATTTTGATTGAGAAAAAAGTAAATCCTCCTTACTCTTGTACTTCTGGTGCTTGTTCAACTTGTATGGCGAAGGTGACTAAAGGTGAGGTAAAAATGGATGCTTGTTATGCTTTAGATGATGATGAGGTAGCAGACGGTTACATTTTAACTTGTCAGGCACATCCAACTTCAGATGAAGTGGAGTTAACTTATGATGTCTAGATTTAGTTGACCGTTTGCGGTCGCTATAATTGAAAAGGGCGCGTCTTGTGACGCGCCCTTTTCTTTTGAAATTTTAAAAGTAAAACAATGAGTTACTAAGCAACAACTGCTGCAGAAAGCAAATCTCTCGCATTCTCTAATGCTGCTGCAGAAGGTGGGTTTTGACTCAACATAGTCGCAATAGCGCGGACTCGTTCATCCTGCGTCAACTCACGTACCGCAGTAACGGTACGGTCTGCTTTGATACGCTTGTGTACGAAGTAGTGTGCATCTGCTTTCGAAGCAATCTGAGGAGAGTGCGTAATCGAAACCACCTGATGATGATTGGATAAACGACGCAAAATATTCCCCATTTTCAAAGCAACATCTCCAGATACTCCACTATCAATTTCATCAAAAATCAAAGTCGGCAATGGAATAGCACTAGCCACTAGTGATTTTGTCACCAAGGTCAAACGAGAAATCTCACCTCCCGATGCGACATCTTTAATATGCTGCATTCGGCTACCTTTATTGGCTGCGAATAAGAAGTTAACTTCATCAGCCCCCGTAGATGTCAAGTCCTCCAGAGGCAATACTTGCACTTCTAATTTTGCGTGTTCCATTGACAATTCAGCCAACATTGCATGAACTTTCTTCTCAAATCCACCAATAACAGTTTTTCTTCTTTTGGATAAACCAGCTGCTTTTTTGAAAAGCTTCTCTTCTTGTTCTCCTATCTCCTTTTCTAGAGCTTCAATTTCACCAGACATATCACCAAAAGATGTTAGTTTTTCACTTAAGTCTTCTTGGATTTTCAACAATTCTGGCACAGAACGCACTTGGTGTTTACTCTGTAAACGGAAGATAATATTCAGGCGTTCTTGTATTTCAGCAATGCGTCCTGGGTCAAATTCTGCCGCGTCCGCAATTTTCTCAACCTCTTCAGACAGTGCTTGCAATTCTAATGTAAGACTTTCAAATTTGGTATAAATAGCTTCTAAACGCGTATCATATTTGACTACACCATTTAGAACAACAGCCAAACTTTCTAATTGTCCGACGACACTTTGCTCGTCTTCTGTTAGATGTGAATAAACTGCCGACAAGCCTCGTTTTATATCCTCCGCACTATTTAATTTCTTGTTTTCTGTCTCGAGTTCTTCTTGTTCTCCTTCTATCAGTTCTGCCTCATTAAACTCATTGAGTTGAAATTCAATATAATCAATTTCCTTCGCGGCATTTGCCGTTTCATCTCTCAGTTTTGATAGCCTTCTTTTATCACTTTGGTATTTTCTAAAGCCTTTTTGATAATCATCTAAAAGCTTATTATTATCAGCCAAAGCATCAATCATACGTAGCTGAAAACTAACATTATGAATGTCTAAGGTATCGAATTGCTGATGCAAATCAATCAGAGAGCTACTTAGCTGCTGTAAAGTTTTTAGATTGACAGGTGTATCATTGACAAAGGCGCGAGATTTACCAGAAGGTGTAATCTCTCGACGGACGACCGTTTCGGGCTCGTAGTCAATATCATTTTCCTCAAAGAAACGCTCCATTTTATGTCGACCAATATCAAAATTGGCTTCAATAATACATTTCTTCTCTTGATTGTATAAGACTTTGGTGTCTGCACGTTTTCCCATTATCAAGCCCAATGCGCCTAATAAAATGGATTTACCTGCTCCAGTTTCACCTGTGATGATGGTCAGACCATTAGAAAAGTTAATCTCTAACTCCTCAATAATGGCGTAATTGCTGATTTGAATATTTCTAATCATTGCGATAGTCGTGCTTTAAAAAAAGGTCGTGATTCGACTTTTAAAACAAATTATTTGGCAAAGTTAAACGAAATGTGTGAATTAAAAACATTTTTATAAAAAATGTTTTAGTTGGTGGTAGGAATTTGTTCGTTAGAAGTGTTGATAGTTACTCTGATTTATGCGAAAATAAGTAGTTTAACATTATATTTTTGCCTTTTTCCTAACAACAATTTTCATTCAATTGAATAGGCGGACAAGCAACCGTTCCATAGCTGCAATAAACACAACAATCGTTGTTTATAGGCTTCAAAATCGTTTTACAATTTTCACATTCATAAAAGTATTGACAGGCATTGGTAGGCATTGTCTCCTCTTTTTTATGACGACATTCGGGGCAAGTTAAAGTAGAGACTAAAATCGCTTCCTTATTATCGGCTACAGATTTATTGTAATATTGATAAATACCTAATCCTAAAAATGCAATCCCAGCAGTCATAAATAAGCCGCTAAATTTTTCTAATCCTTCACTAAATGCCATTAAACTAGTCGCGCCTCCCAACCCAATAATTAAGAAGGGTAGCCAACAGCAACTTGTTGCGATAATGAAGGCAAGAGTGCTACCTAGTATTGAATGTCTTGTATTGAAATTCATAATTCGAGCTATCTAATTTCCAATATCTTCATCTCCACTCGCTGATTCTGTCGACGTCCAGCTTTGGTGTCATTACTGGCTATTGGAGTGGTTTTCCCATATCCACGAAATTGGATGTTGTCAGCAGGAATACCTTCTCCGATTAAAAATTCGCGTACTTCTTTGGCTCGCTTCGTAGATAATTCATTAGCAAAAACATGACTACACCAGCCATTTGTATGTCCACCAATTTCGATAACGAGATTATTTTTTTCTTGTAAGAACATTTTCACCCGCGCCAGTTCTGAATAACTCTCAGATTTCAAACTAGACTCATTACTATCGAAAAAGATATTATTCATCGGAATAACCTGCCCAACTTCGATAGGAGCTAATAAAATTTCTTTTTCTAGTTCTTTATAAACTGGCTCAGGAATATCTGCTGGTTCCTCTACCAATGATGTTTGAGGAGTATTCTGTCGCTCTGTATTTCGCTGTACTTTCTGTTCTGCTAGAAGTTCTGCACGGATTTTTTCTTCTAATTCCTTACGTAGGTCTGCTTCTAGTTCTTTTTTGACCTGATATTCCAATTCCTTACGCAATTCTGCCTTAACTTCTTCCCGTAGTTCCTTTTTCAACTCTTGTCGTACTTCATATTCCAAAGCAACACGCAAGTCTGCTTTGATTTCTTCTGCCCAATCGGGTAAACTTTCCGTTGATGTACCACCATATGTAGAAAAGGGGTCTTGTGACTTTAATCGCGGTTGAGCACGCTGTAAAGTACGTTGCTCATTTGGATTGAGTTCGCGCGCTAATTCTTCTTTTGTTTCTGCTAAAAGTTCTTTTTCTAGTTCTTTTCTAACTTCAGGCATCAACTGAGCTTCCATTTCATCTCTCGTCTTTTCCTCAACAACTTGCCACGGAAAATATTCAGGTCCACGTTTCACCTTCGGAGGTTGCTTTTTTTCTTCCTTTTGCCCATTATGACGATTAAATTTAGCTTTCATTGCAGCCAATTCTGCATCTTCTTTATCCTTGCGCGTGTCACCTTGCCCACTAATCACTGGACTACGGTCGCGTTTTGTAGGGGCGTCAGTCGCGGTACCATTAGACTCATTGTATTCGCGTTTCATGCGCGCCAAGTCATCTTCCTCTCTATTGTCAGTATTATTTTGAAGATAATTTAGACGTGCTTCGTAGCGTCTTTGCAACTCTAACAGCGCAGGGTCGCTCGCGTATGGACGACTATTGTCTCCTATTTTATTTTGCTTCTCTTTTCTCTTTTTAGTTTGCGGCGTATTTTCTAAAATTACTAAATCATTTTCTAGTTCATTTAAGCGCAACTGCATTTTATCAATATCAGAGTTACTTGCTGATGCTACCGGCTCATTTGAGTTTCCGCCGTCAGAGTCTAGTTCCTCAGTTTCTTCCGCTAAATGAATTTGGTCGCTAATCGCATAATAGCCATCCAGTTCTGCATACATATCTACATTTTCGCCGTAAGGCAAAACCATAGCAAATTTCCCTCTATTATCAGAAAGCATTTCGTTAGGCTGGCTATTATTTCCTTCTTTTCCATATTTAAGAACGCCTCCAATAGGTTGTTTTGTATTTGCATTTAAGAGTTGACCAGAGACAAAAACAACGGGTTCGGGTTGGACTTCCTTTGGTAATTTTATTCGAAACAAATCGCTCATCCCGCTATTATTATCTCTCGAAAAATACGCATAATCACCTTTTGCAGGAATAGAATAATTATAATCGTGCGCAGCAGAGTTGATATTTTTTCCTAAGTTCACAGGTTCAGACCAACGCGTCCAAGAATCATCCAAACGCTGACTCCGAAACATATCATAACCTCCGTAACCCGCATGACCATTACTAGAAAAGTAGATTGTCTTACCATCTGCGGCTAAGAAAATACTGCTGTCATCACCAACTGAATTAATGGTACTTCCCAAATTTTTCGGCTTGGTATATTCTCCATTTTTAACTTTAAAAGAAACGTATAAATCATTCTCGCCCATTCCTTCGCGACGCGTGACAGACATCAACAGAACCTCTTCATCATTACTAATATGATAACAAACAAATGGACCTTCATTGTAATGGTCATTGATACGAACATTTTGAGGTCGGGACCAAGTACGTCCGTTTTTTGTACTGTAAGAGATACCGTCTTTTTTTACGCTGTTATACTCATTCGCTAGCCATAATTTATCGCCAGCAGGATTGACAGAAAACACAAAATTGTGTTTTTCATTATTTAGTGGCGCACCTACATTTATGGGGCGACTCCAAGTATTTCCACCTTGCAGGGTACTCACCCATATGTCGTCAGCAGCATCATCTCCACGGTTTTGCGGGTGATATTTTCTAGCAAACCAAAGTGTTTTTCCATCTGGAGAAATAATCGGTAAACGCTCTGCGAATGCTGAGTTAATTTGAATACCTAGGTTTTCGGCATTGGATATTCCTTTTTCATAGACAAGTTCTACAATCTCTGGTCCTGTATATTTTTGCTCATTGGGTGAAATACCAATGGCGTCAATGTTATTACTACCAGTCACGGCAGAAGTCTTTAGTTCGATTAAAACTTCGCTGACCTTATATTCCGTTAGAGGAAAAGTATGTGTAAAAAAACGAGAAGATTTGCCAGCGGGTGCTGGATTTCCATTTTCGTAGATGATGTGCCGTTTGCGATTGTCATCAAAAAGAGTGATGCGTCTAATTGCTCCAGGGTTTTTACTTTCAGAAATAGCTATTTGACGAATGCGCATTGCGACAGTATAGCGAACATGTAAATGTTCTCCAAGAGAGGACTCCTCTTGTCCAGGTGCCCAAGCCATCATTTCTGTACTATTTCCATTGATAGCATTCGGAATACCTAATGCTTGTTGTGCAGAATAAATATCGGGTCCATATTGGCTTGACTTATCAATAACCTCAGACGCCCACTGCATCTGTTGTCCAGAAAGCGGTAGGATAAAAATTATCAAGAAAATATATAGAAGTGTTTTTTTCATACCCCTGTTTGTACGGCTTTTAAAATTGATTCTTTTCAGTCGGGGCGTTCGTAGAATACAAATATAATGCGTTTACGTCTTTATGCGTAATAAACGGGCCATAATCACTTAATAGTGGTACTTAAAGTGATTTTGAGAAAAGAATAACACTTTTTCTCAAGCTTTTAATCTACAACCTCCATTATTGACCTAAAAGTCACGTATTTCCCTTCGTAGCGTTCTTGATATTCTTTGCGTAAAGAACCCGCAGCTTTTACTTCATATTGGTGCAAATCAGCCGTTGAAGCGCAATGGTATTCGATAGCATAAGTAACACCGTCTGTGTCGCGTAAAGACATGACACGAGAAAGACGATGACCTGAGAAGTAGCCAGTTTTCAGGACATCTGGAATGTGCTTGGATTTCATCCATTGTAGCCAGTCTTCTTCTATGCTAAAGTCTATTTTGGCAGTGACGTTGTAGATTATCATTTCTTTTTTAGTTTTTTCTTATCAATTGTAGAACTCGTTTTGAAGCAATTTAAGCAAGCTTAAAATCCTTACATCTGAGTTCCAGTGCGCACAAGATAAGAACATCTTACACAGCAAATCGTTGATTTTTACTAAGTTTACCAAAAATTCTATAATTATGAAAAATGCTCTTTTAGTTTCTTCTGTTGCTTGTCTATTTTTTTGGTCTTGCAAACCCAAAGACTACGTCATGGATAATTTACCTAATCGACAAATTACTTTTGGTGAAGGTGGTGGTTTTACAGGAAAATATACGACTTGGATGCTCCTAGATAGTGGACAAGTCTTTCAAAAATCTGGCATCGGCGCAAAATATGCTGAAATTGGGAAATTGAAATATTCTCAAGCAAAGAAATTCTATAAAAGAGCAGATGCTATTTCGGTAGATGTGATGAAGCAAAATAAGGCAGGAAACTATAACTATGAACTTATACTCCAGCGAGATAGTGTTGATTATAAAGCAGGCTGGGCAAATGAAGCAGATATAGATACTTCAATTTTGAATCTTTATAAGGAATTGCGAACTATTGCGATTGAGATTCAGAAGGATAGTTTGTCCGTAAAATAGGCTTGAATAGTACCTTAAAACTAGAATGGTTTGAATAGACTTAACTATTCAAACCATTCTAACATTAAACCTATCAAACTATATTTCTTAGCTTTCAGTAGGTTCGACAGTAACATCCAAGTTCAATTCCTTCAATTGAGTATCGTCAATGTGCGAAGGCGCATCAATCATCATATCACGTCCCTGATTGTTTTTAGGGAAAGCAATGAAATCACGAATAGACGTTTGACCTTTTAAGACAGCACACAAACGGTCAAAACCGAATGCTAATCCACCGTGAGGTGGTGCGCCATATTCAAATGCTCCCATAAGGAAACCAAATTGGTCTTCCGCTTCTTCATCTGTGAAACCTAGAAGTTTGAAGTTTCTCGCTTGCAAAGCACGGTCGTGGATACGAATAGAACCTCCGCCAATCTCAGAGCCATTGATAACCATATCATAGGCATCTGCACGCAAAGATTTCATTGTTTCATGGTCACCATTCAACATTTTTTCTTCGTCTTCTTTCTTCGGTGCCGTGAACGGGTGGTGCATGGCGTGGAAACGGTTTGAATCCTCATCCCACTCCAATAATGGGAAGTCAACAACCCACAATGGTTTGAAATCATCTGGTTTCATCAAGTCCATACGACGTCCCATTTCAAGACGTAATTCGTTTAATTGCTTGCGTACTTTATCCGTTTCACCAGATAAAACAAGCATCATGTCACCTGCCTTTGCGCCGAATTTGTCAGCCCAAGTCTGTAGGGTAGCATCATCGTAAAACTTACCGACACTTGATTTGAATGTCCCATCTGCGTTGCATTTAACGTAAACCAAACCTTTTGCGCCAACTTGTGGACGCTGTAGCCATTCGGTTAATTTCTTGATGTCTTTGTTTGAGAAAGCGTCTGCTTGACCTTCTGCATTGATACCAACAACCAACTCCGCGCTATTAAAAACTGGGAAGTCTCCTCCTTTAGCAACATCATTCAACTCCACGAATTCCATTCCAAAACGTACATCTGGCTTATCAGAACCATAGCGACGCATTGCCTCATCATAAGACATACGAGGGAAGTCAGGCAATTCTACTCCCAAAGTTTGCTTAAACAAGTGCTTAGTCAAACCTTCAAAAGTATTCAAAATTTCTTCTTGTGTGACGAAAGCCATTTCACAGTCAATCTGTGTAAACTCTGGTTGGCGGTCCGCACGCAAATCTTCGTCACGGAAACATTTCACGATTTGGAAATATCTGTCCATACCTGCTACCATCAAGATTTGCTTGAAAGTCTGAGGTGATTGAGGTAATGCGTAAAATTGACCTGGATTCATACGACTCGGCACCACGAAATCACGTGCTCCCTCTGGCGTACTCTTAATCAAAACTGGCGTTTCAACTTCAATGAAGTTTTGGTTAGCCAAGTACTTACGTGTTTCAATCGCAAGGTTACTACGGAAGATTAGATTTTGCTGTACAGGATTACGACGAATATCCAAGTAGCGGTATTTCATACGCAACTCGTCACCACCATCCGTTTCATCTTCGATTTTGAAAGGAGGCGTCTTTGACTCATTGAGAACTACTAATTCCGTTACTTCTATCTCAATATCGCCCGTAGACATTTTTGAGTTTTTAGCAGAGCGTTCTGTAACTGTTCCTGTTACTTTGATGACATATTCACGCCCCAGCGTACCAGCCAATTTTAATAACTCTTCCTCTGTTTTTTCTTCAGTAAATAACAACTGAGTCACACCATAGCGGTCACGTAAGTCCGTGAATACCATGAATCCTTTATTACGACTTTTTTGAACCCAGCCACTTAACGTTACTGTCTCTCCAATATTTTCTATGCGTAACTCACCGCAATTATGCGTCCTGTACATGATGTTTATTTTTTTAGACGTTGAATGTTAGACCTTAGATATTAGAGTTTTTATTTTTTAGTCTAAACTCTAATATTTAAAGTCTAACATCTTACTACAGTCTGATTTTTAGCTTTTTACGAATAAGCAAAAATATACTTATGATTATCTTTTGAGGTATTTGCAAAAATGATGCGCAAAAATAGGGCATTGCAGGGAAACCAAAAGATTTTTGCGTTTTTATTTACCAATAGATACTTTTTAATTTGTAGAAAAGTTTCGCAAAACGGCTATTTCTGAAAATATCTAGAATAATTTTTAAATATTTATTTCTTCAATTTAAGAATAAACTCCAAGTATTACGTTCTGACTATCAAAACAATCTGAACAAACACTATTTAACACACAAACACAAATACCTAACTACCAACACAAAACATAAAATTTATTTCATAATTTATAAAAATAACTATACTTTTGTTTTGTAATTAAGAGTAACTACACAATATTTTAGACGTTCCCCAATTAACCCTACAAAGGTTTATTAAGGAACACAATCAAACTCTCCTGACACATTTATTACTAGTCATGAAAATTTAGATAAGTTTCCCTTTACTTGTCTCATCCCTCATTTTCAAATTTTACTGACTCTTCTACCATTCAAAATTTATCTTCTACAAAAAAATATCATGAACAAACTGTTCTTACTGTGCTTGTGCGCGGGTATGTGTTTTTCTCAATATACACAGGCTCAAAATAGTAGTTGGGAATTAGGAATATTTGGCGGCTGGTCAAATTACTCTGGTGACTTGCAGCAAAACCAATATGAAAGGGATGAAATGCAACCAGCGTATGGGGCATTTATTCGTCATAATTTCAATGACTATGTCGCTTTAAAAGCTCAATTTTTGAAAGGTAGTATTTCGGGTGCAGACTCTAACTACTCTTCGCTTTTAGTCTCGAGAGAACGGAACTTACATTTTCGCTCAGACATCTATGAGGCGAGTCTACAGGCAGAGATTACATTTATGAAGTTTGGGGAGAATAATGCAAAAATCGCGGCGCCTTATCTATTGGCTGGTATTGCCCTTTTTCATTTTAATCCGCAGGCAGAATTTGAGGGAGATTGGTACGAACTCCAACCTTATGGAACAGAGGGTCAAGGAATGGCTGAACATCCTGAAATGAAGAAATATGAGTTGACTCAATTCGCGATTCCATTGGGAGTCGGGTTTAATATTGCTTTGAGTAAAAATGCACATTTAGGATTCGAGCTGGGTTTTCGGAAGACCTTTACAGATTATCTCGATGATGTGAGTGGACAGTATCCTGATGTGGAAAGTTTAAAGACGGGGAGTGAAATGGCAGGTGTATTCTCTTACCGCGTTGGAGAGCTTACGGGCGATGAAATGCCCAATCCTATAGGAAATGAGCGGGGTACGCGTGCGGGAAATGATACTTATGGATTTGGTGGAGTTAGTTTGAGTTTTAGTTTTTAGGAGTCCTTGCACTTACGTACAAGGCTGAAGGCTGTCGTGCCTGTGGCACTTGTACATAAATAATCAACGAAACTTAATCCCAGCTATTCGTATTGTTGGAAAACCAACTTCCATTATCTTCTTCTCTGCGTGGTTGTTCTGCTTCGCGGCGACGTTCTTCTTTAGTCTTATTGAAAATATCTTGGTCGAGAAAAAACGGTTGTTCTAGTGGATTTTCTTCTTCGGTTGCCCAAGCGGGTAACTCCTGTGGCACTTCATCTCTTTCGATTTCTTCTTTATACCAATAGGCAGTAAAAATGCCCGCTATTGCGCCAAACAAGTGGCTTTCCCAAGAGATTCCTTCTTGATAAGGCAGTACGCCCCAAATAAATCCACTGTATAAAAAGGTCACAATGAGTGCTAGAACGATAGATTTTATATTCCTACGAAAAATGCCCGTCCAAAAAACGAAAGACACCAATCCGTAAACAACTCCACTCGCTCCGATATGATAAACAGGTCGTGCAAAAAGCCAAACTGCCAATCCTGTCAGGATATATATCATAACAAATGACCGTAAAGCTACTTTTCGGTAAAAGAGCTTTAACAATGTCATCAAGACTAGCATTGGAGCAGAGTTAGAGATTAAGTGCGCAAAATCATCGTGAATCAAAGGCGCAAAAATAATTCCTCTTAATCCAAAAGTCGTATGTGGCCGAATACCTAAAAAACCTAAATCAATCATCGAAACGAATTGAAGAAGGTGCACAACCCAAATTAATGCTACAAAAGCAATAGAAAATTTCAGGCTTTCAGATAAACGGTTTGACATTTTCATAAATGAGGATTTAATTTGATTAGATGTTAGACTAAAGACGTTTGACTATCAGAACAATAAAATTAAATCTCATTCATATTTTATTGTTTTTCTCTTGAATGTCTAATATCTTTTGTCTAAAATCCAAAATAAATTGTTTACAAATACCTTTCACGGATAATGCGCAAATGATGCGCCTCATGTCCTGCCGTGATAAAAGCAATTGTGATTGGAGAAAAAGTAACACCACTTGCTGTTCCTTTTCTTTCCCACATCTCAGGAGTAAAGTAGCGAACAAGCTGTAAAGTTGCTTCTCTTACGGCTTTATACTCTGCGATGAGTGACGCGCTCGTACGATTATTAGCATCTGAATTTGGAACAAATACATCTTGGTCAAAACCTGGCAAAGGCGTTGTATCCCCTCGCGAAATACGCAATATCCGATAAGCAAAAACACGTTCTGTATCGATTATATGCAGTAGCACTTCTTTGATAGTCCATTTTTCAGGCGCGTAGCGATAATCCCATTTTTGACTTGGTAGTAACTCCAAAAATGCTAAAGTTTCTTTGAGCCCACTATCTAAAATTAATTCAATTTCATCGCCTTCTATTTGACGAACGTAATTTTGATAGTACTCTGGTATTTCTTCAACTTCTGGACGGCGTTGGTAAATGTTCATTGTTCGTTTTAATTGAGTATCCTAAAACTCTCGTTTCGGATTTATAAGTGAGGGTATCTATTATTCTTACACAACAAAGTAATAAAACTTAAAGATAAGAAACGCTTTTTTTCGACAAAGAGTTTGTAAAAATCGAAAAACCCGCAAAACACATATGTTTTGCGGGTTTTAAAGAACCTCAATATACTAGACCATGTTAGAAAAAACGTGGATTAATATACTCTTCTCCTTCAGATTTCCCAGCACTATATTGCACTGTTGCCTCTATACTTCCAGTATTGTAATCTCTCAACTCAGACAAAGTCACGTCATAAGAAATTCCAAAAAGTAAATTAGGCGTAATCTGCATGCCCATTAAAATGTCAATACTCTCACCCGCACCTCTTGCCGTCGAACCTCCAAGACGATAAGTACCTCCAAAAACGTAACGGTCAAGAATAATCAAACTCAAGTTGATGTCCGCATCTAAAGGGGCATTTTCAACATATTTGATTAGCGTCTGTGGACGCAAGCGTAAATTATCATTTAATCTCAAAGTCGCACCACCCATAATGTAGTAGTGACTTGTTTCGCGTGAGATAACAGCATTTTCACTATCGAAGTCAATATTGTTTTCTAAGAACCTCGGTGAAGAAACACCAAAGTAAAACGACTCCGTAGAATAATATAAACCTGCTCCTACATTAAACAAGAGCTTCTGTTGAGAAGAACTAGGAATACTGGAGTCAGCACTTATTGGCTGTGTCGCTTGAATACGCGGGTCTTGAAAATTATTGCGAAGCGAACGTAGAGAACCCTGTAAGCCAATACCCAGATAACCACGTCCCAAACGTAAACGATAAGAATAAACACCGTCTACCGTAATGTTTTCAGTGACTCCAACGACTGTCCGAGTAATATTTCCTCCAACTCCCACACGCTGATTGAACATAGGCACACTGAAAGTCAAAATCTGAGACTCTGGCGCGCCTTCTATTCCAATCCACTGTTTACGATAAATAGCAGTCATGCTAAATGCTTCGCGGCTCCCCGCATAAGCCGGATTGTATCCTTGCTTAAAATAAAAGAACTGAGTATTTTGGTGGTCTTGCTGTGCATTCAAAGCAAAAATGCCACAAAAAAAGAATATGAAAAGAGTAAAGATATTTTTCATTATATATGGTTTGAGTGTTGGGAAAGGTTTGAACAGTTTGAGTTGTTGGAGTTGTTAGAATAATTAAAGTGGCTAGTACCCCTTCAAATTATTCTAACAATTTTAACTATCAAACTATTCTAACAGCGCCAACCATTCTAAACTTTTTTTTCCTAACGATTGATAAGTAAGAAGCCATTTTTCGGCTTGTCATTATTACCAAAATCAATGACAAAGAAGTAAGTACCTACGGGTAGGTCTTGACCGTTATAGGTACCTGACCAATCATTTTGATAAGGTGACGCACGGAATACTTCATCTCCCCATTGATTAAAAATAGAGACATTATTACTTGGAAATTTATCAAGTTCTGCCAAACATGGAACAACAAATGCATCGTTGATACCATCGCTATTCGGAGTGATAATCGTTGGAATATCACAAGTAGCTTCGCCACCAACAGAAAGATTAACTATCGCTTCTGTACATTCACAATTTTGTAAACAAAGCTCGTAAGTGAACACGTCCGTTCCTACAAAATTAATATCTGCCGTGTAAGAATAAATTCCATCCGATACTTCTTCCAAGGTTCCATGCTCTGGTGTTTGCAAAATATCGGTAGAAATTATTCCAGTAAAATCATCATTCTCTAAGACCGTCAATTCTTCTACTCCTGCAAATGGTATTGTATAAATATCATCTTCAGCCGTTGGTGCGGTTAAGTAGGAAACGATAATCGTATCTATTCCCGCTTCGCCACAAGAACCATTATTTAAAATCCAGATTAATGTATTGTCACCGTCACTTAGTCCACATACTTCAGAAGTCGGACTATTAGGTGCTGCAAAAGTAATCGCGGGGTCTGAAGAGAACCATTCACCGCTTCCGATTTGTGGACTAGTTGCCGCTAAAGTCGCACAACCAAAACCGCAGGCATCGACATCTTGTCCTGCATTTGAAATATCATTTGCGACTTGTACCAAAACATCATCGCTGTCATCTCCACAGCCATTATCAGGAATTATCCATGTAAAAATGTATGTATTCCCAGGTACTAAGTCCGTCACCAATGTTTGCGGATTATTAGGTTCTTGAATAGTCACACCTAATAATTCTTGAACATTGGGTTGCGTCCATGTTCCTAATCCAAAGTTTGGCTGTACGCCGTTCAAGTTAATTTCAGTTACAGAACAGGCTTCGATTAATTCGCCCGCATCTGCTAATTCTACCAAACTAACTGTAATCGTCGTCGTGTCAATACTATAATCAACACAGGCACCATTGGACAGTGCCCAACTGTAGTTATAAACATTACCTGGGATTAATCCAGAAACAGAAGTTGTCGCTTCATCAGGATTAGTAATCGTTGCGCCTGCCGTATTACTTGAAATAGCTGTCCACAAACCTGCGCCTGTAGAAGGAGTGTCTCCGCTCAGATTAATTTCATCTTCTTCACACACCAATAAATCTTCACCAGCGTAGGCTTGATTATTTGGAATAGTACTAACCGAGACGGTAATTTCAGTAGATTGCAAAGAGAGGCAACCGTCCATTTCGGCAACGACATAGAAGTTATACATACCGTCTATATAATCTTGTGAATCTGGAACATTGAAACTTGTCGAGACAGTTGACCCTATTTCTGTGCTACCTCCATTCTCTATCAAATACCAATTATAGGTCGCGCCAGGTGTTGCCGTACTCGTTGTGACATTCAAATTAATCGGAGAAGAACTGACACAGTAAGGACCATTCTCAAATGCTTGTGGGTTATTTGGACGCTCATTTACCGTAACAAAAACCGTAGCCGATTGCGACCAGCATTCATTGACTTTAACTCGTACAGAGTAAGTTCCTTCATGTAAATCTACTGCTGCATTTGGTATCGTTGGCGCGCAGAGAGTAGAGTTAAAACCTGTATCGCTTGTCCATTCATAAGTCGCACCAGGAATACTACAATCTGCCGATAACATAATATCATCACCTTCACACACTGGACAATTTAAACAAGTCGCTGTCGTCACTGGCGCAGGACTCACTGTCAATAAGAGTACACCAGATGTATCACTAAAGCAATTTCCTACTTCCGCATAAACACTATATTCACCCGTATTTGCGGCAGAAGTTGGATTGATAATCAAAGTAGAAGTCGAGGTAGGAATTGTTCCCGTTGGAGTTATCCAATACCATGTAACATCTGTACTTGGAAAATCTGCTGCTGTCGTCAAAGTCAAAGCGTCTCCTGCACACAACATATTTCCGACCGTACTTACTGGTGCTTCTGGGGTGTTGATAATTTCTCCCATTGTCACTTGTACTGCGGAAGTATCTGCACAACCATTTGGACCGGTGACGATAACTTGATAGCTACCATTATTTGCCATTGTCGCATTTGAAATGATAGCACAACTGTCGGTAGAGTTAAAGCCATTACCTGACCATGCAAAATCGTAGTCTTGTGTATTATCGGATAAAAGCGCCTTTAATACAACATCTTCAGGACCCGTCGGGCAATCATTATCTGATGCTGCCACGCCAATAATTGACGGTGCATCTTGTAAAGTAGCAACGATATCATCCGTCGCAGAACAACCATTTTGGTCTGTTACACTCACACTGTAAGTACCTGCAACTGGCGGCGCAGAAGTGACACGTGTTCCTGCTGCAAAACTTGCTGGACCCGACCATTCATAAATTGCATCTACAATTTGATTGGCAGAGAGCAGAATATCTTCATTATCACAAGTAGGCGCATTGTCAATAGATGCCGCGACTACAGGTAATGTGTTGACAACAACACTTGTAAATGCAGAATTAACCGAAGTACAATTTTGCTCCGTAACGACACGAACACGCCAATTGCCGTTGTAAGTGTTTGTTGCATTAGGCAATTCTAGAGTATTCTCATTGGTAGAAAATTCCGTGAAGTTTGGTGACGTCCAGATGTAGGTTGCAGCCTGCTGTACATTTGTCAAAAGCTTTAAGGTGTCACCAAAGCAAATTGGACCATTAGAAGTAATCTCTGGTTGGTCTGGCACTTCATTTACAAAAATAGAAGCCATGACCGTATTTGACTGACAACCATTTTTGTAGGCTGTCAGAAGGTAAGTCCCCGAGTCGTTAACTGTTGGGTCATTGATTTCAAATTGGAAGTTCGTATTGTCTTGAGAACCTCCTGGTCCAATGAATTCAAAATTGACTCCTGGTCCTGGGAGCGGCAGAACTGCTTCCAATATCACATCTTCCCCCTCACAAACTGTAATATTATCATTTGCTAACATTGCTGTTGGCGCCTGTGTCACTTGCACACAAATAGTTAAAGACCGTTGTGAGAAGCAATTATTTCGTGTAGTTATTACATAATAGCAGTAAGAACCACTTGTCGCTGGTGCAGGAATAGAATAAAAAGGGGATGTTGTCGTCTCTAAAATAACATCTCCTCCTTGGTCTTCCATGTACCAAACATAGCTTACCTGACCATTACCAGCAGGATTAGAAGCTGTCATGACAATATTGTCAGTAGAACAAACTTCGTCTTGTACGATAAAAAAATCGGGTGTTGCTGGTGGTAATTCAGATTGTAAAACTTCTACAACTTCTTCTGCTGTACAATTCGTTACTCCTGTGATTTCTACGGAATAAAAACCCGCATCCGTTCCGTCTGCATCTTGGATAGTCGGATTTTCAATAAATGAAACGAAGTTGTTTGGTCCACTCCATTCGTAAGTAAAAGAGATACCTCCAATAGCAACTGGTGGGTTTGCGAAGAGATTTAAAACATTATTTGTACAATCAACAGTATAAGTCGGCTGTGGATTTTCTGTAGTAACGCCTACTAATGTCTGACAAGTTCCCTGATTTCCTGCCTCATCAACGACAGTCAAAGTAACAGTTAAAGTATCTGAGTTACAAGTCAAAATATTTGGTGTGACAAACATGGTATCGATACCACAATTATCAAAAGAGCCAAAATCAATTTCTACTGGGAAGATTGTATCTGTTACTGCGCCCGAAGGATTTAGAGTAACAAAACTTGGTGCACAAAGAGCCGTTGGCATCTCGTTATCTAAAACATTGACGATATAACTGCAAGTGTCTGCATTTCCAGAAGCATCGACAATGAAGTAGAAAAATTCTGTTTCCCCAGCATTCAAAGTTTCAACTGGCATATAGTTTGGCGCCTGGAATTGCGTTGTTGCAATCGTTGTTGCACCCTCTGCGTAATAAGCTGGACTCACATCAGTAAAGGTGATTGAAATAGTCATGAAACTAATTCCGTCATTATCTCCATTCATCTG
The DNA here is from genome assembly GCA_937923465.1 of uncultured Saprospiraceae bacterium. Lineage (GTDB taxonomy): Bacteria > Bacteroidota > Bacteroidia > Chitinophagales > Saprospiraceae > JAHDCG01. The sequence continues at coordinate 16,125 of CALDUB010000102.1, read as the reverse complement.
TACAGCCGCAGCATCACAAGGATTGATACCGTCTCCTGTTCCTCCTGGGGGAATTGGAATATCGACATTAGAAACTGCTGTGAAGTTAACAATTCCGTCATTTGCCCATGTATTATAATCTTGCGCAGATGCCGTAAATGTTATTTCATTAATAGTATCACAATCAATACCAGCAACTGTTCCAAGTTGATTATTATTTTCATCAAAAATAGTATAAAATGCTCCCGTTCCTGATGCGTCAGCTTGAATAGCAACAGTTATTTCAACATCACTAATCACATTTCCACCTGTACCTGTGAAAGTAAAGGTTTTATCTTCTGCCAAATAATCATTCAAATTAGGGTCATCGACAAAAGTCAACAAGGCATCCGTCATATTATCAGGAGCAGTCAAAGTTTGCGTGTTTCCAACCGTACAATTGTCTACAATATTTTGAGGAAAAGGCAATGAAAAATCTATAGAACACTCGCCCATATCTGGCGAAAAAGTAACATCTGTGGAGCAGTCAAAGCTTGGAGGAATATTGTCTTCTACAATAATATTAAAGCTACAGCTATCCTGATTTCCAGCACAATCTGAAACGTAATATTTCACTTCGTTTACTCCTAAATCAAAATTCTCATTAACAGAACTTATGTTTCCTGTATTAATGCGAGCCCCACCATTTATCGTATACTCAAATAGTAATCCGTTGGGTACAGTCGTAGGGTAATCCAGATTGAAAAATGCAAAACTAGAGCCTTGGCAAATTGGATTGATAGAGAAACGCCCTGGCAAACCTGCAGGTATGTTAGGGCTGAGCGTAAAAGTAATTATACCATCATTAGCCCAAGCATTTACTTGACTTGGCGCAAATTTCAAGTTTGTAATAGATACTCCACATTGTCCTGTAGTAAGTGATGTCTGACCAACAATGACATCGTTTTCATCTAGTATGTTAAAATATTCTGTGGGGTCTTCCCCATCAATATTATCAAGCAAAATGACAAAAATCGCGCTATCAGATGCAATAACAGGAGGGGGAGAAACTCCAAAACTGACTGTAATAGACTCCACAGGTGTATCTATTGGCGGTCCAGCCTGTCCTAAAATGAATACTCCCGTCTGGTGCGACTCTCCATCTATACTACTACCACAGCCTTCAGAAATAACAGGAGGCAATAAAGTAAAATCAGCATTGCACAGAGTTCCCTCCGTAAACAAAGTAGTGTCAGTAGGACAGCCACTCAACATAGGCATATCTGTGTCTGTGACTGTAAATACTGCCGTTGTTGTATCTCTATTGCCACATTCGTCAGAGACGACAAAGTCAACAGTCTGTTTTCGGTAAACTCCATTCTCAATAGAAGGGCAGACTGCTGCGGGCAGGTTAGCGAGGTCAGAAGTTCCTGAATTGAATGCATTCCAAAGTAAATTAGAAGAGCAATTATCTGTAGCAACGGCACTACCATTTGTATTTATCCAATCGGCAAAAGCAACATTAATTTCAGGATTGGTTGTACATGTAATATTAGCATCCTGTGCTGCTGTCATAACTATTGGAGCCAGTGTATCAACAACATTTATCATCATGACAATACTGTCTGTATTCCCACACGCATCTGAAATGTACCAGCGTCTTTCGAAAAAATAACTGCTAGCACAAATATTACCCATTTGAAAATCTGTCTTAGTAACAGAAATATCCTCTAAGTCTGCACAATTATCCTCCAACATCAATGGCTTTCCTAAAATATCTATATTCAATCCAAAGTCACAACTAATAGTCGTGTCTCCTGACGTCGGCATAAATGTCGGCGGAATAGTATCAATTGCCGTAATCATTTGTACGGAAGTAGAATCACTACAACCATCGCTTACAGTCCAAGTCCGTTCTATCAATATATTTTGCGGACAATCTGCATCTAGAGGAGTTTCTACGTCAACATAAGTAATCGTAGGCGTACCACAAGAAATTACATCAGTAATAGCCACATTCCCTGCGAACATTGGTTCTCTAAACTCACAAGAAATCATCGTATCTCTTGGCGTCATATAAGATGGCTTAGCATCATTAGTAATAGAAATAGACTGGCTATCCGTAGTCATATTACCACTATCGTCCGTTGCCGTCCAAGTGCGTGTTATATTATATTGTGTGTCATTACAGCTACCGTCCGCAGTTTGAGTTGTAGTCTGTGATAATACAACTTCGACAGACATATCACAATCATCTGATGCCGTAACTACAGGAGGAATAGGTATCATTTCCAAACAAGTCAAAATAGTGTCGTTTGGGATATTATCAAAAGTCGGAGGAATAATATCTACTGAAATAACTGGATAAGAAAAGATATCCATTGTACCAAATGGGTAGGTGACAACGTAAGTCACATCTACTACTACCCCCGCAGGAATAGAGTCGCCAATATCATAGCCTGTGGCTGTTTCATCAAATTCAAAAGTAAAGCCAACAGAATCGGTAGTAAAAGTCGGTCCAGAACCAACATCTAAAGCTGCTAGACAGGACGCACCAACAAAAAGAGAGTCGGGTCCTGTAGGAACGAATTGCGCTTTTACATCCGTGGATAAGATGCAAAAGATTAACAGCAATCCGAGTGTGGATAACAAGTTCGTTAATCGGTATTTCATACTATTCATAATCGGTTTTGAATGTCGCGTCGTGTTCTCAAAATTGTTAAATGTGGATAAATTTAACAACGACATTCTTTTATCATTACTAAAACTTACTAGTAGATGTCAGATTTTAGACGTTAGATATCAGACTATTCCACACCATTAGTGTGATAGGCTTTTCTAATGTCAAATCTTGTCATATACAGTCAAAAATTCTGTATAGACCATCAAAGACCGGGATTTATGTTCTACTTAAAATCAGGATAAATGTAGACAGTAGGTTCTGTCTATTTTGTGTAAATGTGTACTTTGGTAAAAAATTGTACTATAAGGTGTGCTTACTAAACCGGTTTTTGCGAGAGCAAATGTATTAAAAATTTCTCTCATAACTGTTAAACGAATCAAAAAGGATGATTCGCTGCTATACATTTCGTATTTTTTTATGTGTTTGAGGAAAAAAGACATAAAAAAACGGTCTGTACCAAAAGTACAGACCGTTTTCTCATTTAAACAAAGGCTCTTAGGCGTTATTTTTAATGGCATCAAAAGCATCGTAACCTTTCTGTAATCTTGAAACAACCTCTTCTTTACCAAGTAAAGACATCATCGCAAAAACATCTGGTCCTTTCATTGTACCCGAAGTTGCAATACGCAATATCGGCAAAACAGCACCAAAGCCCATTCCACTATCTTCGTTAATCCAAGCTTTGACTTTTTCTGTTACATTTTCTGGAGAGAAGTCCTCCATATTTGTAATAAACTGAGATAGTTCTTCAAATTTTGCACGATTGTCTGGCTTCCATTTCTTACGAATCATTTTTTCTTCGTAAGCTTTAACTGGCTCAAAAAAGTAGTAACCCGTTTCTACAAAATCGGTAATAAAAGTCACGCGTTCTTTCAACATACCAACAAAAGACTCCATCATGTCGTCATCAGCGGTGTAACCTGCTGCCTCAACAGAAGGACGCACTTCTTTTGCTAATTGCGCATTATCCGTCGCCATTAAGTATTGTTGGTTAAACCATTTCGCTTTGTCAAAATCAAAGCGAGCACCTGATTTTCCGATTTTTTCAACAGAAAATGCTTCACATAATTCTGCCAAAGAAAACATCTCTTGCTCTGTGCCTGGATTCCAACCTAAAAATGCTAAGAAATTTACTACAGCGCCTGGGTCAAAACCAAACTCACGGAAACCAACAAAACTGTCTTCTGGTTTGTCATCATTCCATGAAAGTGGAAATACTGGAATACCCAATTTCGCACCATCACGCTTGCTCAATTTACCTTTACCTGTTGGTTTTAAAATCAAAGGCAAGTGAGCAAATTTTGGCATGGTATCCTCCCAACCAAATGCACGGTACAACAAAACGTGGTGTGCCGTACTTGGCAACCATTCTTCTCCACGAATAACATGCGTTATCTTCATCAAGTGGTCATCCACCACATTCGCAAGGTGGTAAGTCGGCATACCATCTCCCTTCATCATGATTTTATCATCCAACTCATTACTTTGAAATTGAACCTTATCACGTACTAAGTCAGAGATATTAACCAACTCATCTGTAGGCACTTTTAAACGAATAGTATAGGGTTCTCCACTTGCCAAACGCGCTTTAACCGCATCTGCATCCATTGTCAAACTATTGTTCATTTGACGACGTACGCTGTGGTCATACTTGAATACTTTCTTTTCTGCTTCGTAATCTGCACGCATTTTTGTCAACTCCTCGTCTGTATCAAATGCATAGTAAGCATTTCCACTATCCACTAATTGCTGTGCATAGTCCGCATACAAATGTTTGCGCTCAGACTGACGGTATGGTCCGTACTCTCCTCCAATTCCTGGTCCTTCCTCTGGCTCGATTCCGCACCATCTTAATGCTTCGAGAATGTAATCCTCTGCACCGGGTACATAGCGTTTTTGGTCAGTATCTTCAATACGTAAAACGAACGTACCGCCCATTTTTTTCGCTAATAAATAATTGTATAAGGCTGTACGAACACCGCCAATATGTAATGCCCCCGTCGGGCTTGGTGCAAATCTTACTCTCATTTTTTTTTAGATATTAAATATTAGACCTTAGATTTTAGACTCTAAAATAGCTAAAACCAAGTCCGATACTTTTTTTCAAAAGCAAAATTAAAGATTAGAAAATTAACTTTTCAACCTTTATTTCTGTTGTTGTTATACAAAAGTCTGCTAATTTCGGCAGCCTTTTCTTTTATAGAACGTTATTAAACCAAACACAAAAACGTTAGAATAATTCCTAAGTTTCAGTAATTTAAATCCAACAAGCATTAAAAACGGCGCAAAGGTAGAGAAAATCTACTGATGTCGTTTAGATAATTCCTTGAACATTCCCTATTTTCGATTATGTATCTAGTAAAGACGCCCCAGTTTATTCAAAATCTCTTTCCTAACTATCTCTGGCGCAAGCCAACAGAGAAAAAAGTGCTGTATCTAACTTTTGATGACGGACCAATACCTCATATCACACCTTGGGTGTTGAAGCAATTAGCAGACTATGATGCCAAAGGTACCTTCTTTTGTGTGGGAGATAATGTGCGTAAACATCCTGAGGTTTTTGATGCCGTTAAAAGTGCAGGACATTCTGTAGGGAATCATACAATGAACCATCTGAATGGTTGGACGACAGATAATCTAACTTATTTTCACAATACGCGTCATTGCGCACATTTAGTAAATTCTGATTTATTCCGACCACCTTATGGTCGATTAAAACCGAAGCAAGCTACTTTCTTACAGCGACATTACAATATTATTATGTGGGATGTTTTGAGTGGTGATTTTGACGAAAAAATTGACGGAAAAGACTGTTTTCAGAATGTATTAAAACATACAAAGAATGGGTCAATTATCGTTTTTCATGACAGTGTAAAGGCTTTTCCTAGATTAGAGTATGTATTGCCCAAAGTGTTAGAACATTATTCAGAACTGGGGTATAAGTTCGAAATTGTCGCTACTGAGAAAAAGAAAGAAAGACAAAGGGCTTAGTAACGCGAAAAAATAGATTCAGAATTTTGACAAGATGTTTAGTCCTCATTTTGCACTTTGAAAAGCCTAAAAATATCAACACTTCTGCGGTTTTCAGAGCCCAAACTGAGAACGAAATCTCTTTCCCAAAATTCTGAATCTATTTCTACCGCGTTACTTAGTGGTAAGACTTCAAAATAAAAAATCCTACTTCGATGTACTCGAAGCAGGATTTTTTGTCTGTAGATATTCAGACAAGCGCTATCGTTAGCGGATACTTTTTATCCTAAACCATCCAAAATTTTATCACGACGCTGTCCAAAGCTCATTGCCTCTAGTAAAGTAGAAGACATCATCTCTTCTAAACTACCATACTCGTTATTGTAGTCAATTTGACTACGACGAATAACCTCTAATGCCTCTTCGCGACCATAAGTATGTGTAATTTCACACTTTGCAGGTTCGCCTGGCAATTGCTTATATGTCAAGAAGTAGTGCTTAATACGCTCCATGATTGCCTTAGGAATCTGTGAAACATCTGTCCAGTGACCATAAACCTGATCATTTTGCAAAACAGCCAAAATTTTATCATCTGCTTCTCCTCCGTCTATCATACGAAAGCCACCAATTGGCACTGCTTGTACGATAATGTTACCATGTGTTACCTCTCGCTCAGTCAATACACAAATATCAAGAGGGTCATCATCTCCAACAATACCTTCTCTTCCTGTTTGTTCCATACAGTATTCTGCTACCTGGTCTTTACATAAAGTTTGAGGTACAAAACCGTACATAGAAGGAACGATATTAGAGAATTTCTGAGGACGGTCAATCTTCAAATATCCAGAAGCCTTATCTATTTCATATTTTACGGTATCTGAAGGAATAACTTCAATAAAAGAAGTTAGAACATTTGGAGCATCTGCTCCAATCTCAATACCATGCCAAGGGTGCGATGTATAGCGCAACCCCATCATTTTCCACAATTTTTTAAAAGCATCTTCGCCCATAACTGTCGTAGGTTTGGAGTGTCATTTTCTCAACACTCAGTTTTATTATAATTTCCTAAAAAGTGTTGTTTCAATCGGGGGAACAATTCAAAGGATGAGATAGTGTTATTTTGACGCAAAGGTACGGCATTTAGACACATTTTGCTTAGGAAATTTCACCAGAATTGACAAATGGAATATTTGAAAAATTTTTACAACTGTTTGTCCACTTCTGCCAATTCTTCTTCGTCATAATCTCCAAACCACTTACTTAATTGTTGTCGCGCATTCCCTTTCACTTCCTCATTTATGTAACAAGCAATGGTTACTAATCCAAAAGTAAGAACTCCTAGGTCATCAGTATAGCCAATCAGAGGTGTTAAATCGGGTAAAGCGTCCAAAGGGGAAATAAAATAACCCAATACTCCCAATACCAATTTTTTCGCCCAACCTGGCGTATCTTTTCTTTTATATGCATAATACAAAAGCAAACCAGAGTAGGCTGTCTTTAAACCTGCTTGACGTGCAAAGCCTTTAATTTTTGCCCAAAAGGAATTTTCGGAAAAGCTTCCTGCATATTTTTTAAATGGATTCTTCATGTCTTTATATTTAATATAAACGTCCTATCACTTCAATCTACACCTTTAACGTTCTCAATTTACTCTTATTCTAATTATAAGACAAGCGAAAATCGACGAGCGTTCTTAATAAAACGTTAAACCACTAAAAACCGTCCGTAATCATCTAACTAGGTAACGCTGTTGATTATGTACCTTTGTGGTAAATTTTAGCTTTTTGCTAAAATTATTAAACATTAAGAGGGGGAAATACCTTTCTACCAAGACAAATATTTTTAATTTTCAAAGTAGAGGTCCTTTATAAAGAATGTAATATTCTTCATTTAAAAGTATCTCTAATAAACTGAATTAACAAAATGAAAAAATTAATTTTCACTCTTTTGACATTGACGGTTCTTGCATTTACAGTAAATGCACAAATCAATACTCCATCTGCTAGTCCTACTGCTACTTTAGAGCAAACTGTTGGTTTGACAGATGTAACTATCGTTTACTCTCGTCCGAGTATGAAAGACCGTGCTATTTTTGCAAAAGACGGTTTGGTACCTTACGGTCAGATTTGGCGTACGGGTGCTAACTCTGCTACAAAAATCACTTTTGGTGATGATGTAAAATTAGGTGGTAAAGAATTGAAGAAAGGTAGCTATGCTATCTTGACGAAACCATCAGCTGACGCGTGGGAATTCATGGTCTATACTTACGAAAAAGGCAGTTGGTCTTCTTACAAAACAAAAACACCAACGGCGACTTTCACAGCAAAAACTATGAAGTCTGGTCGTGCAATGGAGACATTCACTATTGATATTAATAACGCACGCGACGAAAGCGCAGATATTGAATTCTCTTGGGAAAACACTTACGTATCAGTTCCTTTGAATGTTGATGCAGATAGCAAAGTAATGATTGACATCGAAAATGCAATGGCTGGTACTACTGCTGGTGAGTATTACAATGCAGGAAGCTACTACCACAAAGCTGGAAAAGATATCAATAAAGCTTACGAATGGGTACACAAATCAAATGAGATGAATGCAGCCAAGCCTAAATTTTGGCAATTGCGTCGTGAAGCTTTGATTTTAGCTGACATGAACCGTATGGGTGATGCTATCAAAGTAGCAACACAGTCTAAAGAATTGGCTATGAAAGCTGATAACAAAGACTATGTAAAAATGAATGAAGCTTCTATTGCAGAGTGGACTGAAAAAGCAAAAATGAAAGGAAAAGGTTCTTCGACTGGTAAAGTCAAAGCAGCTAAGACATTAGAAAAAATGTAAGAAAATGGTAGATAATTCTACTGTTTTGATGTTTTGAAAAGCGGGTTGTTTCTTAATAGAAACAACCCGCTTTCTATTTTATAAGGTTAAACACTTTTGTGTATATTTCTTAAAGTCTACACTACGAATTAGACGTTTATAAGTATTTTCGTTGTGTTTTGAATTCTCCTTTTCAGATTTGTCTTGAAAATAAAAATCGGCTACAGCGGAAATACCCTTCATTTCAAAAGCAATCTCTACCAAACAGGTAGCCTGTAATCTAGACTTCTTTGGCGACAATTTTAATTCCTTTTCAATTGCTCTTTCCTTATATTTTTGAATTTGTTTTTCTGTTGGCTTTTCAAAGCTAAATTGATGTTTATCGGGTTTATACTTACTGTATCTTATCATGAATTCATCATTTGTCTCTAAAGGAAAATCATTAATAAACTCGGGTAACTCTAGTAGTTCATTCTCATAAAATAATCCATCGATTTCATAAACATACTTATTTTCATCTTCTGAAAGAGTAAGAATAGCTGCCGCTTCTCCTCCATAATAAGAGATTTTCATTTTTTGGTCCTTATTCCAATGTAAACCAACTCCAATCGAAACCGTAATCAAAAGTATCAATCCAAAGAATCCTACGGTCTGCCACAAATGCTTTTTCTCCGTTTTCTTTCGCCGTTCATTAAGGGGTGTTTGTACGGTTTTGTTTATCTCAAAAGTATAATTAAAACTATCATTAATGCGCTTAATATTCACCTCGCAAAGTTCTTCATCAATGAAAAAGGAGTAAGACTTCGTCTCTCGTACTTTAAAATCAATAACTAAAATTTTATTATTCAAAGTAATCAAAACGTGACCTGTTGTGTCGCCATGATAAAGCGTTACCACTTGAGGTTGCTGAGTTTCAACGTATTGCCAGGTATATTGTCCCATTTCTCAATTTACATTTTTGATAAATAATTCTCCCTCTATCTAATCAAAAAACAGAAAAAAGATACAAAAAACGGCTTGTACAAACTAAATTGTACAAGCCGTTTTCTAAATGCTCTAGGCATTTTAAGTAATCAGACATTTAAAAACATCATCAAAGAATCATAACGTTCTTTTAAGGTGTCAAAATAATCACTTTCATTAAAGGACGCTTTTACCTGATAACCAAAACGGTCAAAAGTAGCTAAAAGCGATTGAATAGACTGAAGATTAATCTTTAGAGTCACGTCAATCAACGAACCGTCTAAACCCGAAGTAATAAACGAACTTATGATATTCGCATTTTCAGATTCTGTGATACGCGCGATTTCAGCCAAAGAATAATCTCGTCGGTGCATCTCTAAAACAATGATACTACCTGGCTCTGTAAACGCTCCTGTTGCCGCGAAATAGTTAATCAAATCTTCTTGAGAAATCATCCCCAGATATTTTGCATCCTCATCAACAACAGGAATAACAGTTAGTCGATACTCTGCCAACAGTCGCATAACCTCGTAAATGTGGTCTGTATCTCGCACATAATAACGCGCTAGCGAAAGCGGGTAAGACCCAACAGGTTCCATTGCATCATTATCCAATATATCTTCTTCAGAAATCAAGCCCAACAACTCCTCATTGTTGACAATAGGTAAGTGCTTTACATAAAAATCGCCCATAATAGACAAGGCATCATCTCCCGTATCTGATGTACGTAAAGGGATGAGGCTATCTGTCAATAAATTTGCTGCTATCATAGTATCTGTTTGTTTGGAGGGACGATGAATAAACTTTAATTCTATTTCTCATCAATAGAACGTCAGAAACGCTCATACGTTGATATGAAAAGAGTTAAAAGACCTTTAAATTGCAGATTTTATAAGACAGCAACTATTTCATTATTTGCAAAAAATATGCCTTCTCCAAATAATCGTGGAATGAAGTTGTTAAAAAACACTTCACTTCTATCCCATCAATTTTCGTTTTTGGGCTGCAAATTCAGCTTCTGTCAAAAATCCTTTGTTGCGTAGTTCACTCAATTTTTTGATTTGCTCCAATAAATCTGGGCGTGTTTCTAGAAGATTAACTTCTTTAGGAGCTGTTGTTTTTTGAGAGGTAAGTCTATAATTGTTAGCAGCAAAATCGGTAAATTCATCCTGAATACGCAACCATGCTAATGCATCGTGTTCGCGTATTCTTTTAAAATCCTTAAAACCGTAAGCTACTGCTTTATCTATATGATATAATGCTTCTTTTTTATTTTCGGTCAATGAGTAAGTACAAGCCAAATTAAAATGCACCGCAACATCTTGCGGATTAATCTCTAATGCACGCTCAAATGCTTCAATCGCTCCAACATAATCAAAGTCTTTAAACTTCTGTACACCCTCTTGGCGAAATGGATTAGCCGTTGGTCGTACAGTACGTTGTGGTTTGCGACGCGCCGTGCGCTCTTGCTCCTCGTGTGTACTACGACGCTCGCGACGTTCTGGAGGTCTAGTATTACTGCGCTCTTGTCTACGCGCATCTTTTCTTTCTTGTCGCTCTTCTCTATAACCTCTTCGAAAGTCTCTATCTCGTCGGTCAAAATCCGTATCATGAGGATAACGGCGACGCACATCAAGGTGCTTTCGGTTATACTTTAAATCAAATTCGTCTTTATCCTTCGTTAAAAAAACCAAGGCATCAATAAAACCTAATATAGCAGAGATACCCGTTAGCGCCAACACGCAATAAAGTATACCAAAACCTGTTTGGTTCAAGTAAAAGCGGTGTATTCCAAATACACCTAAAAATAAAGCTAATATGGCGGCTACATTCTTGTCTTTCATTATTAAGGCAATTCTACAAATTTTAACGTTCATTGACAAATCTCGCGGGAGGAAAAAAGTCTATGTTCTTAATATAAACGCAAATAGCAGGAAAAAGTCGAATTTAAGGGAAAATTATATATGAAGTTATAGGAAAAACAGACGAATGAGTTTGGTTATTGGTTATTCATTACTGGTTATTATGTTATTGGTTGTTTTTGAGACAATCTCCAAACTTAAACTCCGCGATATACTCCCTCAAATAACGCTGGGTTTTCTGCTCTAAATTTCCGAAATCTCTTCCGACTTCCAACAAAATTAATCTTTTTTCCAAACGAACCCGACTCTTTTAATATTATAGTATAGGTACGAAAAAAGTACCAATCACGTTCTTCAATACTCTCGATACTGTCATAAGAATATCTATAATTTTTAAAATAATTAGTAGCAATAAAATATTCGGGGTTCATCTCTATGCGCTTTAAAGGTAAAACAACTAAATAGAAAAAAAGTGCCCCAACTACGACAAAACCTATCGCAAATACACGCGCTAAAAACATTGGAATATTACCAATATATTCAACATCACTTATCAATAATCCAATAAAAAAAGCAAAAAAGAATACTGTCCAAAAGACAGGAATAAAAAATTTAAAAAAGAGGGTAGCGTTAGTAGAAACGTGCGTCATTTTTTTTTAAAATATGAAGTATGAAATATGAAATATGAATGCTTTACCTTTTTGAGATATAACATCTAATATCTTATGTCTAATATCTAAAAGAATTACAAAAGTAATAAGAAAAGGGAACTCTCTCCTGAGAATTCCCTTTTCTGTACGCTCAAATTCTATTTGAGTAAATCTTTATGCAGTTACTGCCGCATCTTCATACAATGGGAAGTTTGCCATAAAAGCATTCACTTCAGCTTTCACCTCAGCAATAACTTCTTCATTTTCCGCATCATTCATAATACGGTCAACCCAATCTACCACACGTAAAGAATCTTCTTCATTAAATCCGCGTGTCGTAATAGCAGCTGTCCCAATACGAATACCCGAAGTCACAAATGGAGATTGTGTATCAAAAGGAACCATATTTTTATTAACAGTAATGTCAGCACGCACCAAAGCTTGCTCTGCTAATTTTCCTGTAATATTTTTATTACGTAAATCAATCAACATACAGTGATTTTCAGTACCACCAGAAATAATTTCGTAACCTTTATCAACAAATGACTGCGCCATTGCTGATGCATTTTTGATAACTTGTTGACCATAAGCCTTCCATGAGTCTTGCAAACATTCGCCAAAAGCAACTGCTTTAGCAGCAATTACATGCTCCAAAGGTCCACCCTGCATTCCAGGAAAAACACCACTATTCAAAATAGCAGACATTTTGATTGGATTACCTTTCTTAGTCTTACGTCCCCAAGGGTTATCAAAATTCTTACCCATCATGATGATTCCACCACGAGGTCCACGCAAAGTTTTGTGCGTCGTAGAGGTAACAATGTGACAGTGTGGCATTGGGTCATTTAATAATCCAGCAGCAATCAATCCCGCAGGATGTGCGATATCTGCTAAAAGCAAAGCACCAACTTTGTCCGCAATGGCACGGAAACGTGCGTAATCCCAATCACGAGAATAAGCAGAAGCACCACAAACGATTAATTTTGGTTGAACTTCCAAAGCTTTCGCCTCGACTTTGTCCATATCAATGCGTCCTGTCTCTTTCTCCACACCATAAAAGTTTGGCTGAAAGTGTTTCCCTGAAAAATTAACAGGAGAACCGTGTGACAAGTGACCACCATGCGATAAGTCAAAACCCAAAATAGCATCACCAGGCTGTAATACTGCCAAGAAAACTGCAGCATTTGCTTGTGCCCCAGAGTGTGGCTGCACATTAGCATATTCTGCTCCAAAAAGCTCTTTCAAACGGTCAATTGCCAGTTGTTCTACTTCATCAACAACTTCACAACCACCATAATATCGCTTGCCGGGGTAACCTTCTGCGTATTTGTTCGTCAAACAAGTACCCATTGCTTCAATCACAGCAGCAGATGTGAAATTTTCTGAGGCAATAAGCTCAATGCCTTCGCGCTGGCGGTGCAGTTCGCGGTCAATTAGATTAAAAACTTGTGTATCTCTAGTCATCTTAGAATGATTACGTTCTCCGTTAAATTGTGTGACATGAAAAAAATTAAAGGCTAACAATTAAGTAATAACTTAGCTCTTAATTTTTTTTTCATATCACTTTCGCACGATTTGACGAAGAATCAATGATTATGTGTTTTTTCTATCGCGGCAATTGACAGAAAAGCCGGCAAATAAATTGATATATTAGGAGGTACGGAAATAGTGAAAAAATTATCTCACAACTTCTGCCACAAAAATACAATAAATTCAGTCGTAAAACCTTTATATGTGCTTGTCATTTAAATAGGTTTTACAATTACCAAACAATTTAGCAAACAGACTTCTATGCTGAAACATATACTTTAAGTCAGATGGTTTTTTAGTTTTACCTTTCTTTTATGAGCAAAAAACTGTCTGAAATTATTACGATGCGGTGTTCTCCCTATTATTTGCGTAAAAAATGTAAATTTGCGCAAACAAATACGCCGACAAAAACAAGACAATCAATGGTTCAGCAAATTCACCGGCATATAATTATTCTTGCATTTTTATTCATTTTTACAAATGATGCCTTTGCAGATACAGGAAGATACCGTGTCATGTGGCGCGAAGACCCCGCGACTTCTATGGTTATTGGTTGGGACCAACTCAGCAGTAATTCAGCACAAGTTTACTTGGATACGCGCGATTTAGGACAAGACCCTTCTGCTTATAAGTCTCAGCATAAAGCAGAACGGATTATTGCATTTAAGAAGATGAATAATCACTTTGTGCGCTTGACAGGTTTAAAATCTAACACTGTTTACTATTTTTTAATAGCAGATGAAAACAGTTGTAGTAAAGTCATGTCTTTCCAAACAGCTCCTAATCATGCTGGACATAGATTATCTATCATAGCGGGTGGTGACTCCCGAAATCATAGAGATGCCCGCAGAAATGCGAATAAATTAGTAAGCAAATTACGTCCAACAGCTATTATGTTTGGCGGTGATATGACAGGAGGAGATACAGGGGAAGAGTGGCAAGATTGGTTTGATGATTGGCAATTAACCAAATCTAAAGACGGTCGTTTATACCCTATTATTGTGGCAAGAGGAAATCACGAATCTTCTAACAAAAGTTTAGTCGATTTATTTGATGCGCCTGCGGCAAATATGTACTACTCTTTAAGTTTAGGAGGAGACTTATTAAAAGTTTTCACTCTAAATTCTATGATTGCTCCTGGAGGACAACAAAAAGAATGGTTACAAAGAGAATTAGCGAATAGCAGTCGTTTCCGTTGGAAATTTGCACAATACCACGTTTCGACTTTACCGCATACAGCAAGAAAAGCAGAGAAAAAAGACCAGTTAGTCAATTGGTCCACTTTATTTTACAAATATGGCGTTAATCTAGTCTGTGAGTCAGATGCGCACGTCGTAAAATCAACTTATCCTATTCGTCCTTCTCTCAAACCTGGTAGCGACCAAGGTTTTATTAGAGATGACTTTAATGGAACAGTTTACGTGGGAGAAGGCTGCTGGGGAGCACCTCTACGCGTAGCTGATGATAAGAAGTCGTGGACGAGAGAAATGGGTAGTTTCAATCAGTTCAAGTGGATTTTTATAGACAAACAAGGAGTTGAAGTCCGTACAGTAAAAACAGACGGCGCAGATAATGTAAGCGCTGTCAATCCAAATAATATCTTTCAAGCGCCTTATGGTTTGACTTTGTGGACACCTAAAACAGGTGAGGTCATCGAAATTCGTCATCCAAAAGATTTGGAGCCGCCACAAGAAATGGAAAGTCCGAAAGAAGAAATGTTAGCCGCTCGTGGAGGCGTTGCTATCAATGACTTTACTGCGACGCGTAGCGGTGCAGATGTATCTGTGCGTTGGACGACAGCCGATGAGATAAAAGGAATGCGCTTTAAAGTGCAGCGTTCTATTGCTGGTCGAGATTTTATCACTGTTTCGGAGATATTTGGGAAGGGAAAATCTGAGAGTAGCTATTTGTTTACGGATAAACAATTTGCGGCTAAGAATCCTGGGGTTTATGTGAATTATCGGATTGTGCGGGTGTATCCTGATGGGAAGACGGTGGTGTTTACGCCTA
The DNA here is from genome assembly GCA_937923465.1 of uncultured Saprospiraceae bacterium. Taxonomy (GTDB): domain Bacteria; phylum Bacteroidota; class Bacteroidia; order Chitinophagales; family Saprospiraceae; genus JAHDCG01. The sequence goes on along the minus strand of CALDUB010000102.1, from coordinate 679 downwards.
GGAAGTGACGGGATTAGTAGTCCTTTAAATTTAATAAAGAAAGCAATTCAGACTTTGGGTTTGGGTTGTTTTTTTTGTTAAATTTAAAGCTATTTTCAAACACATTTGCCCCTCAAATCATATTGATTTTCATTGAAATTTATCAATAAACTGATTGATAATATCTTCTACTTTTGCATAGCCAAATAGGATTAAAATTCCTAAGAAGATAGTTAGTACAGAGACTTCGATACTCGATGCGTTCTGATATGAGTCTTTACTCCAATCATTATTCTTCAGTAAAAGAACCCCTAATACAATAATTGCTATTCCAAGTAATACTACTAAAAGCTCTTGTATTTCAAATAAAAAAATCATATTAAACAGATTTTTAATCTTTTCGAAAGAATGTATCTGTGACCAGATATCATTTTCACTTTTCAATTTCAACCAAAAAAATCCCCGAACGCAATCAAGCATCCGAGGATTTTTATATCTAAAAATTACACTCTTCAAAAATCAAAAATACATCTTTAAAAAGTCGTAATTATTTATCTAGTTGTTGACTACTCTTCTTCTTCGTTTTTCTCGAATCCGTCGTCAGTCACTGCTGGCTTAGGCGCTGCTGCTGCTTTCACATCAGCTTTAGGAGCTTCAGCTTTTGGTGCTTCCACCTTAGCTTCTTCTTTCTTAGGAGCAG
>CALDUB010000101.1 GCA_937923465.1 uncultured Saprospiraceae bacterium | reverse complement strand
TGATAAGTTGGCGTGGATAATTTCTCGCCTGCTTTCACTTTAAAAATTCTCATGTAGCTACGGCTATAGTCGATTTCTAAAGCCAAAGCAGACAAAAAATACTCACACGCGAACATATCACAATTAGCTTGACTTACTACTTAGGAGAAGTGTCGTAGACCTGTAATGCAATCAGTGCCCGCCTGTCCCGCCTTTTGTCTGGAATACCTTTTCAGCGCTTCAAATCAAAATAGGTAACGGGCATTGTTTTTTGTTGAATTTCTTCTTGATTTTAAGATAACGTACTTTTAGAAACTTAAATGACCGTTACCAAGCGGAGTAGTTAACAATAACATAATAACCAATAACCCAATAACTAATAACTAAAATACGTACCTTCGCCGCCATGTCAAGTTCTATTAAAAATCAGAAGAATATTCTCGCCAAATTAGGCATTGAAAAGCTAAATCCGATGCAGGAGGAAGCTCAATTTGCTGTGCATTCCCTGCCCGAAACGGTACTGCTTTCCCCTACGGGAACAGGTAAGACACTCGCATTTTTATTGCCAGTGATAGGGGAGTTAAATCCAGCGGAGGAAGAGGTACAAGCTTTAATTCTAGCGCCTTCGCGCGAATTAGCGATACAAATCGAGAGTGTCGCACGCGAAATGGGTACAGGTTATAAAATCAATGCGGTTTATGGTGGGCGCAATTTTTCTAAGGATAAATTAGAATTAAAGCACCGACCAGCTCTATTAATTGGTACGCCAGGTAGGGTAGCAGACCACTTGCGTCGAGGTACTTTTTTTGCTGGTAATATCCATTTCTTGGTTTTAGATGAGTTTGACAAATCACTAGAAGTAGGATTTGAAGACGAGATGAGTGAGATTATTTCTTTCTTGCCTAATCTTAAGAAAAAGGTATTGACTTCGGCGACGACAGATGCTGCTATTCCTGATTTCGTGGGTTTAGAAAATCCAACCTACATTAATTATTTGGAGGACGGTGTCGCAAAATTGACGGTCAAAACTGTCATTTCGCCAGATAAAGATAAACTACAAACTTTAGTAGATACATTAAGTTTTCTTGGAAATCAGCCAGGTATTGTCTTTTTGAATTTCAAACAAAGTATACAACGTGTCAGCGATTTTCTGACAGAAAAAGGCGTTCCTCATGGTTGTTTTTATGGGGGAATGGAACAAAAAGAACGGGAACGTGCACTGATTAAGTTTCGGAATGGTACGCATGAAATCCTCTTAGCGACAGACCTTGCCGCGCGTGGTATTGATGTACCCGAAATCAAGTTTATCATTCATTATCACCTGCCATTACGTGCGCAAGAGTTCACCCATCGTAACGGTCGGACAGCACGGATGCATAAAGAAGGAACGGCTTATGTTCTGAAATGGGCAGAAGAGGAGTTACCTGAATTTATCGAAAATACAGAAGAGCAAATCATAGAGGAAGCAGCCCTTCCTAAACCATCTGGTTGGAAAACACTGTTTATTTCTGGAGGTAGAAAAGATAAGATATCAAAAGGAGATATCGCAGGATTATTCTTTAAGCAGGGAGAATTGAAAAAACACCAATTGGGCATTATTGAATTAAAGCAAGATTGTGCTTTTGTCGCCGTAAAATCAGATAAAGTCGATTCTTTACTAAGTATGGTCAACAATACAAGATTGAAGAAAAAGAAAGTACGCATCACTGTGGTGTAGAGACGCGGCACCGCCACGTCTCCACCTCGTATGTTTTCATATTATTTGTCCTAGGAACGTGGCGATGCTGCGTCTCTAGGATTAATAACCTTCCTCAGGTAATACAACCCCAGCTATCACAAGCACCCATAGCAATATACCAACCACTACCAGAACTATCTGTCTAGTACTAAGATTAGAAGAATAGACAGCTCGATAATCTTCAGAATTTTCAATGGCGTAATTAAACGCACTATTGGGCTGCAAGTAAATTAAGAAGCCAATAAAAGATAGAAATGAAAAAGGGTCGGGCAGTCGCCCCATTAAAGAAAAGGCAATAAAGCCTATGAAAAGTAGCCCCGAATTATAAGTATCCGTGTAGCCTCTTGCTTGCGCCATTCCTTGTATCTTCTCAAAAAGAGTATGAATAAAGAAAATACCAAAGATAGCACGGGCTGCTGGCCAGATATCTAATCTTTCGTCATCTCTAAAAAATACCCATTGTTTGTACATCCACCAGGCGCCGTAAATTCCAAGACTTAAAACGAAGAAAAGGATAAATCTGTTGGTTGTTGTGAGTTCTATTTTGATTTTGTCATGGTCGTCATTTAAGCCAAAATCAAGGATTTCGTTGTTGTCCATTTTGTTGGTGTTTTATTTAAAATCTAACATAAAGTGGTGTTTGTTCCCAATTAAATACGGTAGGATGTCGCGCATCTATGCTTCCATGATGTCCAAAACGCGTTGAAATTCTGAACTCATCTTTGCTTCAATTTTTACTATGTTTCCCGCAGGATATTCAAATTCGAGACTCTCGGCGTGCAACATCATCTTTTCTAATTCAAATTTCGCCAACCAAATCCGATTTTGCTTATTACAGCCATGTGGACGGTCACCCAATATTGGATGAGACATGTGCTTCATGTGCTTTCTAATCTGATGAAATCGTCCCGTTTCTGGTTCGACGCGTATTAGACTATAGCGAGAAGTTGGAAAATTAGTTGTCTCTAACTCAATTTCGAAATGTTTGAGGAGAGTGTAATGTGTGACGGCTTCTTTTGGCTCAGATTCGTTACTCAAGGCGTAGTCAATTGTACCTGACTCGGGCATAAAACCACGAACGATAGCTTTGTACACTTTTTTGATTTGACGCTCTTGAAAAATGGTCTGAATAATAGAATTGACTGATTTTACCTTTGTAAATAGTAAAACTCCAGAGGTTTTTCTATCCAGACGATGCGCAGGCCAAACCTGTTGACCAATCTGGTCGCGTAAAATCTGTAAAGCAAATTCTTTCACATCCGCTGCCATACGCGAACGGTGTACCAATAAGCCATGTGGCTTATTGATAGCAATTAAATCGTCCGTTTCATAAAGTATTTCTAAGGAAGCAATAGGAGGAGGCACTTCATCCTCATCGAGATTACTCCAAGATTTCATACTCGATATCTAATTTGCGAAAGGCACGGAAAGCTGAACTTTCATTACTTGAAACCTCTACATCTACAGGGCTACCCTCTAATAAATATTCTGTGTATTCGCGAGCAGTATTACTGTCTGTATCTGTGTGTTCTTCGATTGCTTTAGCTATCTTGCGTCTATCAGGACGGTCTGCATCGCAGGAGATAAGTTGAATTGTCATGTATATTGATTTTCTTTTATAAATATGTCGCCAATTTACGACTATTTTTTTGATATGTATCTATTTTGACTACAATTTGTTTTAGAAGTCACATTTTTTAGGTTTGGAATGTGGTGGTTAAATTTAGTAATGTTATGATGAAAACTCTGAATACGATGATTTACTTTTTATTAGATAAAAAGGAGAGAGGTGCGAGGAGAGAGGTGAGAAATACTTTCGTTATCACTAACTTAAACTCTCTCCTGACGCCTCTCGCCTAAAACAAACAAGCGAATAGTAATATTTACAATCCGTCTATAGTTTTCTACCTGTGACTAATTTAATAAAACAACTTTTTCATTACTCTCTTTTTATCTTCAATTCCTTTAAAATAAAGACTAGATGCGCCCCAGATATTCCAGTACCACGTATAAGCATTGTAAGCAAAAAGGATTGGAAAAGTATAGAGCGCAAAGCTTTGATAGTCATTTGGTAAAAAGGCAGGAAGCAAATAGAAATGTGCTAACATGACTAAGACGATGATAAGAGAACCGCCAGCCATAGTGCGAGCCGTTTTCTCATTTGCGTCTAATTTAGAATAAAATAAAAAGTAAATTAAGATGCGAAGAGCAAGACCTCCAACTAAGAAACCTATTGAGCCATAGAGGAAAATTTCGCCCATGTGCCATACTGTATTTCCAATAGCATGAGGTACAGATGAATATTGGTCAAGGAAGAGCGTTGATATAATTGGAGTATTTATGGCTCCTACGATTAATGAAGCAACGGCTGCATCGCCTGCAAAATCTAACTTTGCTTCTCTATTGGTTTCTTTTTCTTTGAGTATAGGTGTTAGCATAGGAATTGGGTTTTAAATGAGTTTTTTATAGAATACCGTAAATTTAAAGGATAATCAATCTAATCAAATATCTATTAGATAACCATCCAGAATTTTACGACAAAACTCATAACCCACAAACCAAACTACCTTTCCAAAACCATAATTCCAACTTTTCCTCGTCTCAATTTTTCCTGTTCAAATTGCTTCCAGAATGCCCTTGCAGCCCGCTCAGAGGTGCTACGCTCATTATAAATCTGGTCATAATAGATAACATAACCCTGCGCTTTATCAAAACAGCCGACCCAAAAAGCATTGGAATTAATACCAATTTTTGCCAGTTCTTTGATACGTTTTTGGGCAATATTTAAATTGCCATAGATACCGTCGGTGACAACATATTTTTGACCAGAAAAGCCAAAGAAACGCGTACAGTCGTAGTAGATAAATTCACCCCGATGATAAACTGCAACTTCTTCCGTTTTCTTAATATCTTTCTTTGCTAGTCGATTAGATTGATAATCTACTGTTTCCGTTTTTGTTCCTTTTTCCACCAATTCGTCATCTTGCAAATCTGCCAACTGCTGATTATACAAGTCCTTTTCAGCTTGAGTCGGTTGACGCAAAGCTGCTGTATCTATCAAATATTCGTCAGTTTCGGGACGGCTATTAATGGTTAGTTTTGCCATGTCATCTTGATAAATATTGTCATCAACATGCACAATATCAGCTTCTTCCAACTCTCGATACATAATACCGCCTAATAGTCCAAAACAAATGAAAACAACGGCAGCTTGCCTCCAAAATTTACGCTGATAACGCATTAAGCTTGCAGAGCGGATAGGAGACTTACTAAGAACTTTTCCAAAAACGTCTTTGATTTTTGTCCAAATCTTTTCCAAAGGTGTTTTGCGCATTACTTTACGCAAACGATTGTCTGACAAGACTTTAAATATTTGTTTTCTACCTGTAATCACTGCTTTTCGTGCGGGCGTAATCATCAATTGGGGTTCAAAGTCTTTGCTGACCATGACCAAACCAAAACCATTGTAGACGCATTGGTTTTTCAATTCTGTCATACGTTTATCTACCGTATTCGGGAAGACATCTTCCCCGATAGCAACCCATTGTTCGTCTGCATCGTAGCGTTTGAATTGTTCTACTGCGTAGATGTAGCGATACCGAGAAAATCCCTTTGCAATCAGATGAACAATTGCGAAAACGAGTAGCATCGTTCCTAAAAGAATACCGAAACTACCGAAAAGTCCTAATTGATTGACAGTGAAATGATTGTAAGCATAGCCATAGCTAAAGAGCAAAAGTCCAGCTAAACTTCCGAATGCGAGAGAGTCCCAAAATAAAATTCTGGATTGTTTTGTGTATTCAACTTCACCACGTTTTGAATAAGAAGAGGCTTCTAATGTGGCTAAAAAAGGTTCGCCTTTATCCGTCTGAAAACTCAAATAGCCGTCCACTATCAGACCGGATTTAGTGGTTAGATTTTTACCAGCAGTTGTTTCTCCTTGACGCGGACGATACCTATAGTATGTCTTTAAAAAGCGCAAAGCTACATGGCGAATTGAATCTTCTGTAAGGTGTTCGTGCAAGTATTGTTCATTTTCCTTTTCAGGTAAAGAATGTTTCGACATAACAGAGAAGCGAAAGTTGAATGTTCGAGAGTTTTAAGTCCATAACAAATAACAATTATTGAACTTAATTTTCACTCTTTTTGATTAGGTATTGTAGTTTTCAAAAATAATCTTCTGCAATTTAGGAAAAAAGCGGGATTGGAGAGGCTAATTAAGAAGAAAAAGAAAAAAAGGATGATTTTTAAATAGTAATCGTTTAAAAGCAGGAAGGAATTTCGGGAAGTACTAGAGATAAATTAGTTATAAAATTACTTTCTTGCGAAAAGCCTTCTTATCAGAATTACGTCTTTTGGCTTCCAAACGTGCTTTCTTATTTGCCTTGATAGGTCTAAATCTTCTCTTCTTTTCGGGCGTAATGGCAGCTTCTAAAATTTTGATGAATTTCTTCCAAGCCTGTTTTTTATTCAGTATCTGAGTGCGTTTTTCTTGACTAGTGACACTGAGTTGCCCGTTTTTATTGATTCTATTAGCCAATTTACTCATTATCATAGCGATTTGAGCTTCTTTGAGAACAGCCGATTCTGCAAAGTTGAACAAGAGTTCTACCTTAGTTTCTACCTTATTGACATGTTGACCACCTGCGCCGCCGCTGCGTGCGGTGCGGTATTTTACTTCCTTATGTAGTTTATCGTAGTCCATTTTCTTGATTGTATTTGTCGGTAAAACACTCATTTAGGGGTTTTAGTTCCGAGTATTGTTAAAACCTTCATAGGGCTTAGTTGTTTAGTTGAGAGCGAAAGGTTACTTTTGCGGACTTCTTCACATTATATGTGAAGTTATTCATGTTCAACTACTTCGTAGTTGGAGAAATTTATAATTTAGTTTTTTATTAATGGCAAAAATTACATTCACTTTCGAAGATAAGAATATCGAACCGAAGACGGTGGAAGCCGAAGAAGGTTACAGTATTTTAGAAGTGACGGAAGATGCGCACGTGCATTTGAATCATAACTGCGGCGGTGTTTGCGCTTGCAGTACTTGTCACATCTATGTGAACAAAGGCGAGGATGCATTGGAAGAAATTAGCGATAAAGAGGAAGATTTTATCGACCGTGCAATTAATCCACGTTTGGAAAGCCGTTTGGCTTGTCAATGTGTGATTATTGATGGGGATGCAGAATTTGAAATTCAAATTCCTGACCAATCAAAAATCATCGGACACGAGCATTAAAACGGCAGACGGTTGACGGCTGCTTCGCTTGACGGCGGACGGTGTCTGACTTGAATTTCCAATAATGTAAGGAATTATACAACCCTTACAACTCTACAACTTTTACAACCTTTTTTATATGGCATTTGAAGATTTAGACCTTCCAATCAACTGGACGGACCACGAAGATATAGCGATAAAATTATACGACCGTTTTGGTGATGATTTTACGGAATCAAAAATCTACCGCATTCGTTTTACGGAACTGCTGGACTGGATTATGGAGATTGATACTTTCGAAGGAAAGAAGTCAGACTCTAATGAAGGGCACTTGGAGCAAATTCAAGCGAAGTGGGTGTACGAATGGAGAGATAATCAGTAGTCGCTTGGTTATTGGTTATTAATTATTGGTTATTGTTTTTAGGTTAATTTAGCCTGTTGATGATAACAACGGATAGTATCAAATTGCTGATAATCAGTTAGATACAAGAGTTTGTTCTGAGTCTGAGGTTCGGAAATAATAATTAATAACCAATAACAAGTAACCAATAACTAATTAAAGAGATAAATGAACATTCTCGAATATTTCAAAGAAATTCACACTTTTATTTTTGATGTTGACGGCGTATTGACCGACAGCGGAGTCTTGGTATTGGAGGATGGAAAGTTACTGCGTCGGATGAATACACGAGATGGTTTGGCGATAAAAATGGCGGTTGAAGCTGGTTTTAGAGTCGTTATCATCACTGGAGGAAAGTCAAACGGCGTAACGGAACGCTTGAAAAACTTGGGTGTAACGGATATTTACTCAGGTGTTGATACCAAAATAGACAAGTACGAGGAATTTCTATATGTCAATGATTTGACGCTGAAAGATGAAGAAGGAATCTTGTATATGGGCGATGATTTGCCAGATTATGAGGTGATGCGTCGAGTGGGATTACCTACTTGTCCGCGTGATGCAGCGCATGAAATTTCTAATATTTCTCGTTATATTTCACCGAAAAATGGTGGTGCAGGCTGCGCGCGAGATGTCATTGAAAAAGTCCTAAAATTGAATGGGAAGTGGCTGAAAGAACCAGACCCATTTTTAGGAAAGAGGTAGGGATGATTTGTATGAATTGGTGAGACGATTAGCCGTCCACCGTCCACCGTTTACCGTCCACCGTTTACCGTCCACCGTCAAATTATGTTTAGACTTATTCGTCCGCTCAATCTTGTCATTGTTGCTTTTACGCAATATCTTTTAGAATTTCTTATTCTTATTCCTATTTTTGAAATGAATGGTGTGGCGCCAATTTTGGATGTGCCGCGTTTTTTACTCTTGGTGGCTTCTACTGTTTTGATAGCTGCGGGCGGTTACGTGATTAATGATATCGAAGATGTGGAAATTGACCGCATCAATAAACCCGAAAAACAGATAGTTGGTCAATCTATATCTGTGCGTTCTGCATGGATTTATTATTTTAGTTTATTTTTTATTGGATTTGTAATTAGCTTGTATTTAGCTCTTTATATTAATAATTTACCTTTGCTGGGGATTTATCCTGCGGCTTGGCTCTTATTGGCTTTGTATTCAAAGTACTTTAAGAAAATGCCTTTG
>CALDUB010000100.1 GCA_937923465.1 uncultured Saprospiraceae bacterium | reverse complement strand
ACTCTATCAATTCCCAAGTACAAATACATTAATCATCCAAATAGGCACAGAGTGCCTTGCCGCTTGGTAGATATAGGATTCAAACTAATGTTTTTAAGCCGCATCGTGGCGGCACGGAAAATTCGGGATGACTCATGTTTTTCATTTAAATAAACCTATAAACGGAACTTACAAAGTATCCCGAACAACTTGTTCCAAGGTATCGATAATCGCAGGCGCATTGGGTCCACCAGTAAATGAAACACCTAATGTAATATGTCGATAAACAACAGTACCAACTGCTAGCAGAATGATTCCTAAACCAACAAAGGACAATTTCCAACCAAAGATATTTCCTTGATAAGTCGGGTCAAATAAGTCTGCAAATTCCTCTGGATTGTCTTCTTTTGGATTCCTTGCCATAGCTTGTTTTTAACGATGAACTATGAACGATTTAACTATGAACTCCGTCTCATCAAAATGCGTTATTGAGAAGAGGTTTAATAGTTCATAGTTAGACCGTTCATAGTTAAATAAGTTCTTTCGCTGTCAAATAACGCTCGGCATCCAATGCTGCCATACATCCCGTACCTGCAGCAGTAACCGCTTGACGATATACGTGGTCTTGTGCATCACCTGAAGCAAAAACACCTTCGATGTTAGTCTTAGTTGAGTCAGGTTTAGTAATCAAATAACCAGAATCTTCCATGTCTAATTGACCTTTGAAAATTCCAGTATTTGGTGTGTGACCAATAGCTACGAAGAAACCATTTGCTGCTATTTCTGACTCTTCACCTGTTACTCTGTTACGTACTTTTGCACCTGTAACTTCCTCTTCTCCAAGGACTTCTACTGTTTCTGTATTCCAGTGGATTTGGATATTTTCAGTTTCCATCACACGTTTTTGCATGATTTTAGAAGCACGCATTTCGTCACGACGTACCAACATGTGAACTTTCGGACACAACTTGGCTAAGTAAGAAGCCTCCTCAGCAGCTGTATCACCAGCACCAACGATAATTACTTCTTGACCACGGAAGAAAAAGCCATCACATACTGCACATGCAGAAACACCTTTGTTCATCAAGCGTTGCTCGCTTTCCAAACCTAACCATCTTGCCGAGGCACCAGTAGAAATGATAACTGTATAAGCTTCGATTTTTTGACCAGACTCCGTTGTTAAAACTTTTACTTCACCTGACAAGTCAGTTGCCGTAATCATTTCATAGCGTACATCTGTACCAAAGCGCTCTGCCTGCTTTTTAAAGTCTTCCATCATCTGAGGTCCCATGATACCGTCTGGGTATCCTGGATAATTCTCAACATCCGTAGTAATCATTAATTGACCACCAGGTTCTTGACCAGTGTATAATACAGGTGCCATATTAGCACGTGCTGCATAAATAGCTGCTGTGTAGCCAGCAGGGCCACTTCCAACAATGACGCAATTTAACGGTTTATCTGCCATTTTAATATTAGTTGTTAGTTGGTAGAGCTTTGTATAGTTGACAGTTGTCCGTTGACGATTGTCGGTGCTGCTCTAACTCGTATAATTCTTATTTAATTATTTTTATGTCGTTGGAATTTTATTTTGAGAAAAAAAGGTGATTTTGGAAGACTTAATAACCCGTAAGTTTTCATCATTCAAAATTCAAAATTCATCATTCAAAATTAACCCCATTTAAAATCGGTCGCAAAAGTAAAGAATATTGACTTCAAATGCTCACTTTTTTGAGAAAACCGACTGCTACAGGACGTTTTTGATACGAATTTTACAAGAAATTCTGTAAATCAATCCCACCAAATTTACCCGAGCTCATTAATAACAGATTAGTATTTGTGAAGTTTAATGCACGTAAAGTTTGTGATAACTTTTCGGGGTCAGTAAATACTTCAATATTGGGATGATTGAATGCTTTTGCGACTTCTGATTTGTCTAGCATTGGCATTTTTTTCATTTTTAGAGTGTGCTCACTAAAAGAAACCAAAGCTCGGTCAGCCTTGTTCATTGTACCTGCATAATTGCCTAGAAAGTCCTTATTTAGACTACTAAATGTATGCAACTCAAATACGGCAACTAACTCTCTATCAGGATATTGCGTTGCTACAGCATTTGTAGTTGCGCGTACTTTACTCGGTGCATGTGCGAAGTCTTTCCAGATATTAGAAGACTCATTTTTTTCGATTAATTCCAGACGTTTGGCAGCTCCGGCAAAGGTCTCAGCAGCTGTCCAACATTCTTCTTCTGTTAGACCATATTCTTGACAAACTAAAAAAGCGGCTTGTAGGTTTTCGAGATTATGTTTCCCGAAAATTTGCAATTCGTGCGCATTGCCCTTAGAGTCAAAAGCTATAGTACGACCATTTTTTACTTCAGACTTTAATGCGCCATAAGCTTGACAATCACAGGGAAAATCATTGTCAGACATTATTTTTTCTAGATGCTCATCCTCTTTGAAGTAAAACAACTTTCCGTCCGCTGTATGACTTTCGGCAAGCAGCGAAAACTGTTTTTTGTATATCTTAAAGTCAGGAAACACATTCACATGGTCATGCTCTATACCTGTGATGATAGTGATGTCTGGTTTATAATGTAAGAATTTCGGACGTCTATCAAGAGGAGAGGAGAGGTATTCATCTCCTTCTAAGACAATGACAGGCGCATCTGACAATTGTACCATAGTTTCGAAACCATCTAGCTGTGCACCGACTAAGTAATCGAATTTTCTGTTACTTTTTTGAAGGATATGCATTATCATGGCGGTTGTCGAGGTTTTTCCGTGACTTCCTGCAACTACGATACGTCTCTTATTTATACTATTTTGGAAAATGAACTCTGGAAAAGAATAGATATTCAATCCAAGTTCTTGAGCACGCAATAATTCTGGATTATTTGGACGTGCGTGCATTCCCAAGATAACGGCATCTAAGTCGGTCGTAATTCGACTCGCATCCCAGCCAAAAGAGGCAGGAAGCAAACCCGCTGCTGCTAATCTATCTTTAGCTGGATTATAAATCTCATCGTCACTACCCGAAACGGTATGATGATTGTTTTGTAAGGCAAGAGCGAGGTTGTGCATGACGGCACCGCCAGTGGCTATCAGGTGAATACGCATTTATTATATAGTTACTATGTTAACTTGTTGTTAGTTGATTTCTTAAAATTGGCTAACTATCTAAGGACCAATGAAGCCGAAAGGTAAGAAAATGTATTAACCTGAAGTACATTCAAACAACAAATAGAAGTGTAATAACGTTAAATTATTGTACCAACATTAAATTTAACCTATTGAAAGCACTTTCACATTAAAATTTTTACGACCTTTGAGGTCCGAAGATTAATTCCATTTTCGACATATTCAAAAAAAACGATTCGTAATGAAAATCAATAACATCAAATCTTTCTTAGCGGTTGCCGCTATTGTTGCTGTAAGTGCTACAATGTCTTCTTGTAACCGCGGTTACGGATGTCCCAACAATTTTTCAATTTCTGAACAAGCTGTAGATGCTGCTCAGACGGTTGTGACTAATGTTGCAAAGTCTTTGGTTAAGTAATTAATCGAGAACTTTACCCAAAAGAAATTGCGGGAAGTGAGATTAAGGTCTCGCTTCCCGTTTTTTTATGTATCACGTCCGTTCCACGGCGTGAATTAGCCATATTGTGCACGGAGTGGAACTCACGCGCTACTCAACACGCCGTGGAACGGACGTGATACTTTGTGCGTAAAAACAGAAAAGCCCTCCCGAATGAACGAAAGGGTTTTATCTATGATGCGAGAGTAAGCAGAAACATCAAAAAACGCTATTTTTCACTAATGCCCATTAATAAACTCAATCACTTTATCCGCAAAAAGTTCAGGTTCATTATCCATCGGACTGTGAGCTGATTTTTCAAAAATGAAAATATCTTTATCCTCAGAACCTAAATTATCAAAAGCTTCTTGGGCATATAGAGTAGGGACAACAAGGTCATATTTACCCCATAATACTAAAGATGGAATTGTGATTTCGGATAGTCTATCTGTAAGGGACACGTTTTCCCAAAGTCCATTTTTAAATACTATTATATCCAGTACACCATTTGAATTCCAAGTTGCTGTAATTGGATTATTTAATATTAATTCATTATCATCGCTATCATCAATTTGAGCTTTGTTAGCAATATTGTCTTCCTCCAGCTTTCTTTCTCCTGCATGTGCTGCTCTATTTAGCATAAAAAAGTCATCGACACTATAATTTTGACCGACATTTTGTACTAAATCAATCACAGTTTGCCAGTAAATTACATTATTATTTAAGGCTATTTGCTCCTCAGCTATCTCCTTTAAAACTACTTTATATTGCTCATACATTCCTTTGGGAGAATGGGCACCAGAAACATCAATCCAAGCAGTAAAATCTTCTTGATTTTTCAATAAAGCCGCTGCTCCTAAAGCGCCTCCCCAGCTATGTCCCATTAAAAATAGTTTAGAATCATCTCCAAATTTAGCTTTTATCACTTTTGCTAAAGCCAAGACATCTTCAGCCATTGTATCAATATTTACATCAGCCTCAGAGTGATTTCCTTGCGAATTTCCAGAGTTTCTCTGGTCAAAATACACAACAGCATTATTCTTTTCAATTCTGCTTTTAATTGTATTATTTCTGTACTGTAATCCACTTCCGCCAGGTCCACCGTGTAGTATGACAAGGAATACTTTTTCAGAGCCATTTCCATGAATATAGGCAGGCATATCAGCGCCTTTATGTCGCACAAAGATGGTTTCATCTAACTCATTTAGGTTTATTTCCTCTTTGGTACAAGAGAATATGCCGAGCAGCAATATTGCAATGCCTGCTATTGTTAATTTATTTAGAATTGTTGTTTTCATTATTTGTTGTTTTTAAAATTAAAACGATGCCCATACTGTATCGAAAATACGGGTAATGCACCAGCATTGTAAGGCATTCTCATGCTGTAATTAAAGTTAAGATACCAGCCTGCGTTCCTTTTCTTTTTACGAAGCCTTCCGATACCAAATGAGATAGATGGTGCGTAATAGCTTCTTCCAGGAAAACGAACTTTGGACACTTCATTTCCTTCTACTTCAAAGGCTTCAGGTAGAAAAGAACGATAATAGCCCAATGGGTTTAACTCTATATTTATTTGTCTTCTTTTGTGATTTGTTCTTCGCCAAATAAGCCCGTAATAGGTCTGTAAGCCATTGTCTGTTTGAAGAGTGAAATTGGTCGAATAACCTAAACTTCCATTAAATAAAAGTTGCTGCCTAATCGTCTTTTGCCCCTTCTTTTTTTCTTTAACTTTTTCCTTTTCTTTCCATTGATATTCAGCACCTAAGTTGAGCCCATTATCGAACAGTAAACTTCCATAATAGCCTACTTTGAATTGTGTTTGATTTAAAAAAGAAGAACCATCTGTTTGGCTTTGTGCTTGCAGACTTAGTGCGGCAATGAGGAGGAAAATGATATTGAATTTTTTCATTTGTTTTATTTTCTTTAAATGAGATTAATCACCCGAATTAACTTTCTCTAAGGAACGCGATAAGAATAGATGCCAATTATTTCGCCACCCTTCGACAAGCTCAGGGTTCGGTTAATTTGTTGATTTTGAGAGAGTTACCGAGCACTGAGCTTGTCGAAGTGCGGATTCATTATTTTAAATCTATTTATTTCATATTCCCAAGCTTCATTCCACCACAAGTTCAACGCGGTCAGCGCCAGACGCTATGAAATAACCAAGGGCATTATTTGAAAAATTGCTTCTAATATTGACAGGAGGCGGGTCAAAAAGTCCTTCTCTGAAAGTTTCGCTTTGAATATCTTCCAAAAACTTACTGGCTTCAGTTCCGATAGAGTAAGCTTCTAAAATGACGGTATCGCCAAATAAGTAGCTTTCATTCGTTATTGAAATATCTGCAAAATAGTTGCCGTCGATAAATTCATCACTCGTAAATTCACCAGAATTGAGATTCCAGTCCAGTTCTTCTTTTTTGTAATCAATGAAAAAATAGCCGTCTCCTTCACCTGCTATTTCTTGAAAGCTAAAGTAAATGTCAAAGAAAGTGGTATCACTTTCTATTTCAGAAGGATAGGGAAAGGGATTGTCCAGATTTGACATCTCTCTCATGAATGAATTCGCGGTATATTCTTCTCCGTCGTGATTGATTGTTAAGGTGTATTCTTTGCCAGCGGTGGCACGCCAATCGGTAGGCGCCGCATACACACCATTGGCAGTATGAGACATTGTAACAGATTGATTGTCATAAGATAAAGTCACGATTGCATTTGTTACTGTAGATGGCTCAAAGGACTCAAAATAGTCTGAACTTTGACTCAACGTAATGGTTTGTAGCTCGTCTAAATCTGTTATCCAAGCTTCTATGGCAAAACGCACATTGTCACCTTGGTTGAGGTCTAATTCTATTCTTTCTTTGAAGCAACCTGTAAAGAAAAAGGCTGCTATAAGTAAGCGGATTATTGTTTTATACATGATTTATTTTTTGCTATGATTGTAAGTGTGGATGAATTATTGATATTTAGGAGTTAGGAGTTAGGAGTTAGGAGTTAGGAGTCA
>CALDUB010000099.1 GCA_937923465.1 uncultured Saprospiraceae bacterium | reverse complement strand
TTGTTGACTACTCTTCTTCTTCGTTTTTCTCGAATCCGTCGTCAGTCACTGCTGGCTTAGGCGCTGCTGCTGCTTTCACATCAGCTTTAGGAGCTTCAGCTTTTGGTGCTTCCACCTTAGCTTCTTCTTTCTTAGGAGCAGGAGCTGCTTTTTTAGCAGGAGCTTTCGCCTTTGGAGCGTCAGCTAACTGTAAACCAGCGAATGCATCTAAGTCACCCAAAGTAGTTTGTTGTACGTTCGACTGTGTTTTCTTAACAGCAGTACGCGTTTCTTTACGTTCAACGTCTTTCGCTTTACGCTCTTCGCCATCTGCCTCACGACGGATGTCTTCTAAGTAACGTAAGTGAGAAACCATAATACGTTTGTCATCGCGGTTGAATTCAATTACCTTAACAGTAATTACATCATCCACATTTGCCAATGTATTATCTTCTTTACGCACGTGCTTTACTGGAGCATAAGCTTCCAAACCGTATGGCAATTGTACAATTGCGCCACGGTCGTCGCGACGAATAACCGTTGCTTCGTGGTAAGAACCGATAGGGAATACATTCTCGAAAGTATCCCAAGGGTTTTCTTCCAACTGCTTGTGTCCTAAAGACAACTTGCGGTTATTTTTATCAATGTCCAAAATCGTAATGTCGATATCGCTACCAACTTTAGTGAACTCATTCGGGTGATTGATACGCTTAGTCCAAGATAAGTCAGAAACGTGAATCATTCCACCAATTCCTTCTTTCAACTCAACAAACACACCGTAAGGAGTGATGTTTTTCACACGACCTGTGTGACGACTTTCTAGAGGGAATTCGTTTTGGATAACATCCCATGGATCATCTGATAACTGCTTAACAGATAGAGACATTTTACGGTCTTGGCGGTTAATAGTAACTACCTTCGCGTCAATCATTGAGCCTACTTTGAAGTACTCACGCGCGTTGATTGGCTGGTTTGACCAGCTTACCTCGCTCACGTGAATCAAACCTTCTACGCCCGGCATGATTTCCAAGAATGCACCGTAATCTTCGATGTTGACCACCTTTCCTTTGACCACTGAACCTTCTGCCACAGTATCTTCCAATACTTCCCACGGGTGTGGTTGCAATTGTTTCAAGCCTAAAGAAATACGTTTTTTGTTCTCGTCGAAATCGAGTACAACAACGTTGATTTTTTGGTTCAATGCCAACACCTCGCTTGGGTGGTTGATACGTCCCCAAGAAATATCCGTGATGTACAATAAACCATCGACACCACCAAGGTCCAAGAATGCACCGAAGTCTGTGATGTTTTTGACCAAACCTTCCAATACTTGACCTTTTTCAAGACCAGCAATGATGTGCTCACGTTGCTCAGCCAAGTCACTTTCGATAAGTGCTTTGTGAGAAACAACAGCATTTTTGATTTGCTCGTTGATTTTGACAACTTTAAACTCCATCTGACGACCGACGTATGCATCGTAGTCAATGATAGGCTTAATATCAATTTGAGAACCTGGTAAGAAAGTTTCCAAACCGCTGCAATCAACGATAAGTCCACCTTTAGTTTTACTGATAACAGTACCTTTGATAACTGTACCATTTGTAAAACTGTCTTTGATGTCTTCCCATGCAAGCAATAATTTTGCTTTACGACGGCTTAACACCAATTGACCACGCTCGTCCTCTTGCATTTCCACGTAAACTTTCACGTGGTCGCCAGGCTTCAAGTCATCTAAGTCACGGAATTCGTTCAAAGGAACAAGTCCGTCAGATTTGTAGTTCAAATCTAAGACAACATCACCATTTTGGACAGAACGTACAATAGCGCTTACGATTTGGTGCTCCTTAACATCACTCAAGGTTGCATCATACTGTTCTTCAAGAGCTACACGCTCGGTATCAGAGTAGACAGGACCAACTTTGTTGCTCATGTCCCAGTTAAAATCGTCATGCGCCGTTTTAGGCTCTTCAACTTTCACTTCCTTCACAGGAGCTTCGGCTGCGGGAGTTGCTGCTGCTGCAGTCTCCTCTACTTTATTAGTTTCTTCTGACATCAAGAAATGTCTTTTTTACAGAGGGCGATTGATAATTAAAAATCAAAAATTCTCCATTCGGGAAAATTCGTTTTCGTTACCTCCTTTAAGTTATATGTTTCCGCCAATACGACGGGTTCAATTTTCCATTTTAGTGAGGATTCACCAAAACGGGTGCAAAGATAAGATTATTTCAGATAAAAGTCATTGAATATCAAGAGTTTATTTCGTTTAAGAAGTCATATTTTAAGAAAAGGAGACAAAAATTTGGTTTGAATGAACAATTTCTAAGAAAATTTACAAAAAACATCAACTTTCAATATTTTTTGAAAGATTTAAAACTTAGTATGCGTATCTTTGTTTTGTAAATGTGTTTCGAATTAACTCTATATTAGAGGTACTGATACTTGCAAAAAAAGTCAACTTATGAAAACGGAAGATTTGCTCCACCGAGCGCTAAAATACGAATGGTTAAGTCCTGAAGAAGGTGTGTTTTTATTTGAAAATGCAACTACGACAGAACTGATGTATGTTGGTAATAAAATGCGCCAACATCACGTCCCAGGCAACAAGGTAACTTGGATTATTGACCGTAATAGTAATACAACAAATGTTTGTATTGCCAACTGTAAGTTCTGTAACTTTTACCGTCGTCCTGGACATGAGGAAGTGTATACAACGACGATAGAAGAGTACAAACCGAAGATTGAAGAGACCTTTGCCTTAGGTGGTGAGCAGTTGTTGTTGCAAGGTGGGCATCATCCAGATTTGGGTTTGGATTTTTATGTAAATCTATTCAAAGAATTAAAGTCTTTGTATCCAAATTTGAAATTACATGCACTCGGACCACCCGAGATTGCGCACGTAGCTAAGTTGGAAAAGGCTTCACATACAGAAGTGCTGCAAGCATTGAAAGATGCAGGTTTAGATAGTCTCCCTGGTGCTGGCGCAGAGATATTGAGTGACCGTGTACGTCGTTTGATTTCAAAAGGAAAATGTGGTGGACAAGAATGGTTAGATGTCATGCGTGCTGCGCACCAATTAGACATTACAACGTCTGCGACGATGATGTTTGGCCACATTGAGACCAATCTTGAGCGTATGCAGCATTATGCTGATTTGCGTCAGGTTCAGTCTGAAAAGCCAGAGCATGCAAAAGGCTTTTTGGCATTTATTCCTTGGCCATTCATGGACGAGGATACGATTTTGAAGAAAATCAAACGTGCTCGGAACACAGTAACGGGTGACGAATATGTGCGTATGATTGCCATGAGTCGAATTATGTTACCAAATGTGGTTAACATCCAGTCCTCTTGGTTGACTGTTGGTAAGCAGGTGGCGCAGGTGACTTTGCACTCTGGTGCAAATGATTTTGGTAGTATTATGATTGAAGAAAATGTGGTTTCGGCTGCGGGTGCGCGTTTCCGTTTTACGGCAGACGGTATACAAGAGGCGATTCGCGATGCGGGTTATGTTCCTCAATTGCGTAATCAGCAATATGGTTTCCGCGATGTGCCTAAGAATATTATTAATCAAGAATTGGATACGGAGGCGATGATTGTGGATTAAGACGGTGGACGGTTTACGACCGCTTCGCTTGACGGCGGACGGAGGGCGCAATGCTTGTAATCGTTCTTTTCTACAGGTGAAATATTCTTTTGAATATTTCACCTGTTCTCATTTTAATCTCATCATAAAAATCATAGCAATCATAAAAATCATTTTCAAAAAAAACTAAGTCATATTACAAATATTCAAAGAAAAACCTAGAGACCTTCATTCTAACAAAAAAGAAATCCTCCTAAAAGCGTGTTGAATGAACCAAAATACCGAACTTCGCATTCTAAAACGAGAAAAACGCCTCGTAAATCATAATCGTAAATCGTAATTCTGCATGATTCTTTCGGACAAAAAAATAATGGAAGGCATCAATAACGGTGAAATCGTTATCGAGCCTTTTCGTAAAGATTGCTTAGGCACTAACTCTTATGACGTACATTTAGGGAAAAATTTTGCTGTCTATAAAGACCATATTTTAGATGCGCGCAAGCACAACGAAATAGACCATTTCGAAATTGGAGAAGAGGGTTTTGTCTTACATCCAAATACGCTCTATCTTGGTGTAACAGAGGAATATACTGAAACACACGCAACGGTTCCTTTCTTGGAAGGTAAATCAAGTATTGGTCGTTTGGGTATTGATATTCATGCAACAGCGGGGAAGGGCGATGTAGGTTTTTGTAACACTTGGACTCTAGAAATTTCGTGTACACACCCTGTACGTGTCTATCCAGGAATGCCAATTGGACAATTAATCTACTTTCAAGTGGAAGGCGATATTGAAAATTATTACAACAAAAAGAAGAACGCGAAATACAATCAAAGGACTGTTCGTCCTGTTGAAAGTATGATGTGGAAGAATACTTTTTAGTTCTGTTGATTACTGGTTATTATCGCATTTAGTCAAATAATCAATAATGAATAATATAGTAATCAAGAACCAATAACTAATAATCATGAGATTTATAGCACAGGCAATTTCTGTCATTTTTCATCCTTTATTAATGCTGACTTACATGTTGGTATTGCTACTTTTGGTCAATCCATATTTATTTGGAGTGCCGAGTATTGGTGCGCACAAGCAGTTGATTTTGATGATGTTCATTTCAACTTTTGCTATCCCGATGTTAGCTGTAGTGATGATGAAAATGCTGGGACTGGTAGATACTTTGGAGATGCGAGATAAGATGGAAAGAGTCGGTCCATACATTGCCGTGGGAATTTTTTACATGTGGATGGCGTTCTATGCCTATAAGTCTCCGATTATACCTACAGCTTACGCGGTACCCGTGATAGGAACAACGATTGCGCTATTTACAGCGTTTATAATTAATATATTTCAAAAAATCAGCATTCACGCTGTCGGCATGGGTGGTTTGGTTGGCATGACTCTGATAACGATGTGGCTGTTTAGTTATGATAGTTTTGCTTTTGAAGCATTTAGTCTGGGTACATTCCAGATTAGTATGAGTCTAATTTTAATGGTAGTTATTGTTTTGGCAGGTTTAGTTGGGACTGCGCGCATGGTATTAGGTGCACACACTCCTCCTGAATTGTATGGTGGTTATATGGTTGGATTTTTGACTCAATTTATTGCATTGCGTTTCTTATTTTAAAGAACGCAGATTTTTTTTCTCAGGTTAAGATGCCTGAATTACCTTCTCAGACAAGAATGTCTGAGTTACTTTTCGGACAGGATGTCCGAGTTACGATACGATAAAGAAAAATGGCAGAAACTAAAAGAATGCGGCAAGTAGCCGAATTAATAAAAAGAAATTTTGGAATAGTTCTTCAATCGCAAGGACCATATATTTACGGAGTGGAGGCTTTTGTGACAGTCACAGAAGTGAAAATGTCACCAGATTTTGGAATTGCTAGGATTTACTTAAGCGTTTTCAATATTGATGATAAGCACAATGTCATCTTGGAAATGGAACAAGAATATTCTCGTTTACGTCAAGAATTAGGTAATCGTTTAAAGCGTCATGTGCGTCGGATTCCTAATTTACAATTTTACTTAGATGATACTTTAGATGAAATGTATCGTTTGAATAACCTCTTTGACGGTTTGGATGAATCAAAAGCATTCAAAATCGGAGATAAAATGGACGAAGAAGAGTAGTGCTATCGTCTACAAGATGATTTTGAGGTAACAACATAATGGAATACATCCTGTTGTAAGTGTGATATCCGTTATTCTACACTCACAAATCTATCTATGGACATTTGGGATAAATTCAAAGATTTTTTTCAGCAAGCGGAGGAAAGTTCTCCTTCCAAGCCCTTGATTCATGAGATGATAGAGCGAACTGCTGAACAGAAAAAGGACTATGAGTTTTGGAAGACAGCTTTCGTTTGTAAGCGATTACAAAAATGGCTATCTGACCAGTATGCAATTTTTCAGGCACTGCCAGACGATACTGACGAAGCTATGGACTTTTTAGATACACCTTCCAGCAAAGGCTTTGTCATTCACTTTTACAAAACAGAATATAGTGAGCGCGATGTCACTTACTTGTTTGATTTGTTTAAAGAGAAAGTATTAAACTTGGATTATCGGACACAGATATCTGACCGCAGAGAATTTAATCGCTCCAACTGGGTCGAAAAAATAGAGCGGCATTATCTAAAGCCGAAGCCAGACTACATGAAGACCGAAAAGTTTAACCAAGGATTTGGAAATATCACGATAGAACTCGTTTTTAGAAACGATAAGTCACATCAGTTAAAACTTCGTGCGACGGTTTACAAAGACCACCTTTTCAAAGATGCGGAAAGTTTTCAGAGTCTAATGCAGGGTATTTTAGAAGAGTAAAAAAGAAAATCGCTACTGTCTTAATTGACAGTAGCGATTTTTTTTAAATATTATATAGTATCAGTAAATTAAATCATGTTGTTCTGAAAAATTGACAATAACTCATCGTCATTTAAAGTGGCTGAAAAGCCGAAATCATAGCCATAATCTCACGGTCAGTCGAAACCATAGGTATCAACGAAAACAATGCATTATGCGCATCAAAGTGGTCAACTAAAGCTTCACTTAAATGTGATATAGCTTCAGGTCTTTTACCCATTGCCAAATAACAAGCCACGCGGCAGTAATTTAGATTAGGAGAAAAGGTAAAGTCTTCTGATTGCTCGATTAAGTCCAAAGCCTCTTCAGGTTTACCAATTTCTAGAAGGAAAGAAGATGCGCGCAACCAAAACTCCGCCCCCTCAGGCGCAATGTCAGCCGCTTCACGGAAGAATTTTTCCGCCTTGTCAAATTCCCCTAGTTGGTAATAAGCTTCCGCTAAAGCCACGAAATACTCCTCACGTCCGTCATATTTACGGATTGCTTGGATATAGAAGCCAATTGCACGCTTCCACTCTTTTTCTTTAGCGTAGCAAGTACCTAAATGAAAATATGGCTCATCGAACTCTTCGTTCTCTTCGATAGATTTTTCGAAGAATGTCTTAGCGATACCAGAGTATCCTAATTTCTTGTAGCAGATACCGACATTCAAAAACAATTCGCTGTCAGGAGAGATATGATTCATCACTTCTGCATAGCATTTCAATGCGCGCTGAAATTGTTTTGTCTCCATGCAAACCTCTGCACATTCACGGTAAGCTAATTCAAAACCCTCGTTAATTGAATAAGCGTACTCGTATGCATCAATAGCCTCATCGTATTCGCAAAGGTAGTAGTGGGCACTACCTTTTTGATACCAAGCCATATGTGAGTATGGATTACGGTCAATAATGTTTTCGCAGACCTCGATAGCTTCGTGGTGCTTGCGTGACAACTCTACATTCAAATAAAGATGTTGTAGAGCCTCGTCATTTTTAGGATTAATCTCTAAGGCTGTTTTCAGCGCATAGAACATCCTCTCTTGTTCGCCAGACTTGTCATAGACAAGACCTTCGTACAAGTAAATATTACTTAGTTCTTCGCCGTGCGCAGCTTCTTTGCGTTCGTCCAATAGCGTCAAAGCATCCTGAAATAAATCAAGACGGCTGAGAGCCTCGGAACGGAGCAAATAGATGTCCGGTTCAGTTGGAGCAAAAACCTCTGCTCTGTCCAAGATAAGGAAAGCCTCTTCTTCACGTTCACAATCAATGAGGAGTTGTGCCTTACGCACATAAAATTCGGGGGAAAACCCAAATTGTCTGACTGCAAAGTCCGCCACTTCTAGAGCGCGTTCTCTGTTAAACTCTTCCTCATAAAAATCGATAAGTCTGTTGTATTCGTCCTCGGTAAAAAGTTGGGTTTTACCAGAATCAGACATATCTTCAAAACGCGAAACAAGACTCAAGATATCTTCATGGTTAAATGAATTCATGAGACCCATAGATGTTGTTTAATACAGAAATTAAAGGTCTGAGCTTTTAGATTTGGTCTGATGTCGTATTAATGAAAAATGACATCGGTTTTATTCAGTTTCTCGCAAATAGTGTTTCATTATTTGTAAAAAGAAAACTACTCAGTACCTGTTGATATCGTAAAGATAAGGTAAAAAAAACGGCATTTACAGCAAAAGATAGGCGGCAATGAGGGAACGGTCATGTATTAGGGGGGAAAGGCCGTTTTGGTCTAAGATGATGATTTTTTATAAATTATACGACTTTTCTATGCGTTTTTCCTCTAATATGTATCAAAATTCGCCCTATATCCTACTATTTTCATGTATAAACACCTATTCTACAGTCTTTAATCTATCAGAAATTTTTGTAAGCTAAAAAATTAAGTTTGGTAACACGGGTTGAACTCTTAGTGTGTGACAATTTTTCGGAAATTGTGAATGCCTTTTTTGGGTCGAGGGGGAATAGTCGTGGAGATGACATATCTTTTTTGTCGTAAAATGATAGCTTGTAATCAATTTTTCATGAAATATTATCTCACAAATTACTTTCTACTCACTAACCATACACCAATGAAAATTAGAACAGCAGCAATTATTTTTTCTGTAGTCAGTATCTCTTTTCCTAAGAAGAGTGAAATGACTGCAGCAATCAGCGGTTGTAAATAAATATAAATACTAACCACCGAAGGATTAACTGTTCGTAAGGCTGTAGCATTTAAAGTATAAGTCAAAAAAGTAGCCCCAATAGTTACATATCCGATAGCTGCCCAAACCTTTGGTGGAAACGAAGCATAATCTGCAGCAATCAATTCTTGACCGCCAAAAGGTAATACTATGAAAAAACCAAAGAAGAGCACCCACATGATAACGGTCATCGGGTGATATTTTAACATCAACTTTTTGACTAAAACGATATAAACGCCATAGCTCAATGCGTTAATCAAAACGTAAACATCTCCAATAGCAGAAGTGTATGCAAATTTTTTGCCATATATTATTAAAATGACCGAACCGACCCCTCCAAGGGCAATTCCGAGCATTTTTTTTGAAGTTATTCTCTCTTTTATCAAAAAAGCGGAAATTAAGAGGACTAAAATAGGTGTCATCGTCATCATTAGTGAGGCATTAATAGGTGTCGTTGCCTTCAATCCCATGAAGAAAAACACCATATTTATACCCGAGCCAAATACACCACAAAGTATTAACTGCTTGAAATCTTCCTTGTCTACTTTCTCTCTAACAAAAAGACTATGAAGAATAAAAAGTAGACTTCCTGCAACCAATATCCTTAATAAGATAAATCCAATCGGTTGAATATAATTATCATCTAAGACAATCTTCGCAATTGTATAGTTAGCTCCATAGAGAAGTGCAACCGTCAGCATCGCAAGATGCGCTTTAGTAAGAGGAGATAGATTTTTCATGAAGTAGTGTCTATTATTCTTTGACAAATCTTGTTAAGTAACGATGAAATAAGTAAGTCCGTCATTTGGACAGTGTATAATTTTTTTCAGTTTTGGCTTCAAAGCACGATAATTGTTAATACTTTGAGTGATTTAAAGTAAAAAATGAGGAAAATTTGACCTGTCCAAATAACGGACTTATTGTTTTAGCCTTACTAAGAAGTGCCTGTTATTTTTTAGAATGCAAAGGTGATACTTTCTTTTGAAAGATAACATCAAATTTTTTCTATCTTTGCGCTGCTTTTGAAAAAAGGCAAGCTCTAAATAACTCATTTTGCCCGTCAGGGATATTAAAAAGTCAAAAGAGTAAAAGAATTAGACTTTGGAAAAACTTAGACCTAGAGAAGTCTAAGGTCTAAAATCTAATATCCAAAATCTATAAAAAAAATAGCAATGGCAAATACTTCAGAAATCCGTAACGGATTGTGTATCAGACATAACCACGATGTTTGGATTATTAAAGAATTTCAACACGTAAAGCCAGGTAAAGGTGCTGCTTTTGTACGTACTAAAATGAAGAGTTTGACACACGGACGTGTTGTTGATAATACCTTCCCTTCTGGTCACAAAATTGATATTATCCGCGTCGAACGCCGTAAATACCAATTTTTGTACAAAGATGACATGGGTTTCAACTTCATGAATACAGAAAACTACGAGCAGATTTCTCTTGGTACAGAATTATTGGACAACCCACAATTGTTACGTGAAAGTGACATGGTAGAAATCCTTTTTGACGCACAGGCAGAAACTCCATTACAAATGGAAATGCCACAGTACGTCAGCATGTTAATCACTTACACCGAGCCAGGTGTAAAAGGAGATACAGCAACAAATACAACTAAACCAGCGACTATCGAAACAGGTGCGGAAATCCGTGTTCCTCTTTTCGTAAACGAAGGCGACATGGTGAAGATTGATACGCGTACAGCTACTTATGTAGAACGCGTAAAGCAATAAAATAACAAGCAGAAGGCATTTTTCGGTGTCTTCTGCCTTTTATTTATAAAAATCTATCAAAAAATCCGCTTTTTACCCTATGTTAGCGGTACAATCTCACCGAACATCATTCTTCTCCTTTTAATCTGAACAACTCTGTTAGTTTTTCAGTTCATCAAAAAGGAGACACACAAAACTGACGACATACCAAAATAATATTTCTGATTATGACTTTCAAAGATATACAGGACTTAATCAAGTTAATCAACCGGTCTGACCTTTCCGAATTTCGCATGAAAGACGGCGACTTTGAATTAACTATTCGTACCAATGAGTACATGAAGAATCGTGGTACTACGACTACGCACACGCAAATAATGCCAATGGCTGCACCTGCTATGCCAGCAGCTGCACCCGCGCCGGCACCAGCTGTGGCCGCTGCGCCTGTAGCCGCAGCACCTGCGCCCGTAGCTCCTGCCGCTCCAGAAGAAGATACTTCTAAATACTTAGAAGTTAAATCTCCGATGGTAGGTACATTTTATCGTTCACCTTCTCCAGACAAACCAATCTATGTAAAGGTTGGAGACTCTATCAGTGAAGGTTCGCCAGTTTGTATCATCGAGGCAATGAAGCTTTTCAATGAGATTGAAAGTGAAGTTAGTGGCAAAATTGTCAAAGTATTGGTCGAAGATGCACAGCCAGTTGAGTACGACCAAGTACTTTTCTTAGTTGACCCTTCTTAGACTTTTTAGATATTAGACGTTAGATATTAGATGTTAGACTTTTTTAACCTTGTTGAAAGTCTAACATCTAAGAGTCTTGCATATTGACTATTATCAATTGATAACTAATTGCGCCACTTCTTATGAAAAAACCTCTTTTCAATAAAATACTGATTGCTAACCGTAGCGAAATTGCTTTACGCATTATTCGTACTTGCCGAGAAATGGGCATCAAAACGGTTGCAATTTACTCAACGGCTGACCGAGACAGTTTGCACGTTCGTTTTGCGGACGAGGCTGTTTGTATCGGTCCTCCTTCTTCTACAGAGAGTTACCTTTCTGTTCCAAAAATAATGGCTGCGGCCGAAATCACAAATGCGGATGCTATTCATCCTGGTTATGGTTTCTTAGCTGAAAATGCCGACTTTGCTGAAGTTTGTGCTGAATATGGCATCAAATTTATCGGACCCTCTCCAGACCACATTCGTAAAATGGGGGACAAAATCACGGCAAAGGAAATGATGATAAAAGCTGGTGTTCCTGTTGTTCCAGGTTCTGCAGGTTTGCTAAAAGATGTAAAAACAGGTAAAAAATTAGCCAAAGAAATGGGCTATCCTGTTATGTTGAAAGCAACTGCAGGTGGTGGTGGAAAAGGAATGCGTGTTGTATGGAATGAAGAAGATTTTGAAAGCCAACTCAGCATGGCACAAAACGAAGCCAAGGCATCTTTCGGTAACGACGGGATGTACATGGAAAAATTCGTAGAAGAGCCACGTCACATTGAAATTCAGATTGTTGGAGACCAATACGGTAACGTCTGTCACTTGTCAGAGCGTGAATGTTCTATTCAGCGTCGTCACCAAAAATTGGTAGAGGAAAGTCCTTCTCCATTTATGACGGATGAATTGCGTGAAGCAATGGGAAATGCTGCTATCGCAGCAGGTAAAGCTATTAAATACGAAGGTGTTGGTACGGTAGAATTTTTGGTGGACAAACACCGTAATTTCTACTTCATGGAAATGAATACACGTATCCAAGTAGAGCACCCTGTGACAGAGGAAGTCATTGACCACGACCTTATCAAAGAGCAAATTAAAGTAGCTGGTGGAGATAAGATTTCTGGAGAAAACTACTATCCGACGATGCACGCGATTGAGTGTCGCATCAATGCAGAAGATGTTTTCAATAACTTCCGTCCAAGTCCTGGAAAAATTAACTCTTTCCACAGTGCGAAGGGTCACGGTGTCCGCGTTGACACTGCCGTTTACGCAGGTTATTCGATACCTCCTTACTACGATAGTATGATAGCGAAGCTAATCTGCCGTGCACGTACGCGTGACGAGTGTATTACGAAAATGGAACGTGCTTTAGATGAATTTATCATCGAAGGTATTAAAACAACGATTCCTTTCCACAAGAAATTGATGAAAGACCCAAAATTCCGTTCGGGTGATTTCCACACTGGATTTTTGGATAACTTCGATATGGGAGAGCCTGAGAAAGGTTAAATGCTCTTTAAGAATATAAAAAATGCCCTTACAAGATAAAATTTGTAAGGGCGTTTTTTTTCAAAAATCTACTGCTTTTCAACGTTTTTCTGAAAAATATAAGTTTGATTATCTAAATCAAAAGCAGCCAAAAAGCCTAAGCCCTCTCTATTATAATAACAACCACAATCAACATTTACAATAGGCACTTCTTCAATATTATCAAGTCTTTCCTCTAATACTGGGCGTTTTGTAGGCGTGTGACCATGAATAATAACTCGATTATTTAACCATTCTCTATCTAAATCATCATACCATCCTCTTATCCATATCATCGCATCTCTATCATCGAGTGGTTTATTGTATTTAAAGTTGAAGCCTGCATGCACTAATAAATAACCTTCGGTTTCAAAGTAGTAAGGAAGAGTCGTTATCCAATCAAAATAATCTCTACTGACAGAATGATTCGGAAAACTCTTAACGGTATCTGTTCCTCCATGACGCAGCCAAAAAGGTTCTTCTGCCTTATAAATCTTAGAATTTAACATCATCTGCTCGTGATTTCCACGGAGACAATGCACTCTATATCCTTCTTCTTTTAAATCCCAAACGTGGTCAATTACCCCTTTACTATCTTTTCCTCTGTCTATGAAGTCTCCTAACAAAAAAAGGTCATCTTCTTTTTTAAGGTCTATCTTTTTAAGTAATTTTTTAAATGTTCTGAGACAACCGTGAATATCAGAAATCGCAAAACGTCGCCCCTCTTTAGTTCTTTTAATTTTCATGAGTCTATTTTATATTGGACTTTGGACAAAAGATATTGGACGTTAGATACAAGTAAAATAATTACTATTGTCTTGCATTAATAATCAAAATTTAAACAGATAACTTTTACTATATCTCGGTTGTTTTATCTAAAATCTAACGTCCAACATCTTTTGTCCAAATTTTATAGGTTTCTTCATAGCAATAACCGACGC
Organism: uncultured Saprospiraceae bacterium; assembly: GCA_937923465.1. GTDB lineage: Bacteria > Bacteroidota > Bacteroidia > Chitinophagales > Saprospiraceae > JAHDCG01. The sequence goes on along the minus strand of CALDUB010000099.1, from coordinate 724 downwards.
GGGGTAACAAAAGTTTCTTTCGAAACGTGTACTTTGTGAAAGCGAAATAAATATTTTATCCTCGCGTTTATCAGAAGAAGATTTATTCGACAATCAAAATACACATGAAAATATTTCACGTTTTTGCTTTACTTCTATTGCCATTACTCTCTTTCTCACAAGAAGTATTAATGGGAATATCTGCACGTTATGACGATAGCTTCACGCAATGGACAATCTATACAGACGATGAAGACTCTGAAGGAGAATTAGAAATACGTTGGTCTACTCAAAATGATTTGACGAAGTGGGATTTTGATGTGAATGGTATCTCTGGACGCATCGAAACAAGATGGCGCGATAATTTGAGTGAATGGCAAGTCTTTTCTGACGGGGATATAGTCTCGATGCGACCGCGTTGGCCCCGAGACTTTAGCGAGTGGCGCGTTACAGATAATAAGACGACACTTTACTTTAAAACACGCTATTCTAACAATGGTGATGAATGGATTATCTCGACCGAAGAACACGGTTGGTTTACTATCTATACGGAATATTCACGCGACCCAAGAGATTGGATTATTGTAGATGAAATGAATGAAAAGGTGAGCATGAGTATGAAAATGGCAATGACTTTTCTAGCCATCTTTAATACTATACCGAGAGGTTAAAAGTTGTAGAGTTATATGGTTTTAGAGTTGTAAAGTTGCCATTCTAACTTATTCATGGAAAACTTTACAACTCT
>CALDUB010000098.1 GCA_937923465.1 uncultured Saprospiraceae bacterium | reverse complement strand
CCCATGACGCTATCGAGGTTACCTGTAGGCTCATCTGCGAGGATGATATCTGGATTACCGACAATGGCGCGAGCGATTGCTACTCTCTGTTTTTGACCTCCAGAAAGTTGTGAAGGAAAATGCTCCATACGGTTTTTCAATCCAACAGAAATAAGAGCTTCTTCTGAGCGTTCACGGCGTTCTTTACTTGATAAGTTACGGTATATCAGGGGCAATTCCACATTGTCAAGTATCGACAAATCAGGTATCAAATGAAAGCTCTGAAAAATAAAACCTAAGTGTTCATTTCTAAATCTCGCAATCGCTTTACTATTGTAATCTGTAATGTTTTTACCTGCTACTTCGATAATACCACTCGACGGTTCATCTATCAATCCCATGATGTTGAGCATGGTAGATTTGCCGCAGCCAGAGGGACCCATAACGGAGACGAATTCTCCCTTCTTGATGTCCATATTGATATTGTTCAATGCTAAAGTTTCAATCGTTTTCGTTTGGTAAACTTTGTTGATGCCTGTTAATTTTATCATGTTATTAAGGTTTGTATTTTTTATTAATTTTGTTGGAATGGGTTATGAGGTTGTGAGGTTTTTGGTTAAGAGGTTCAAGCGTCTCTAAGTCAGAGCAGCAACCTCACAACCCTCAACCTCACAACCCTTTAAACCTACAATTTTTCCCCTGTTGCAAAGTCAAAAAGTGTGTTCCGTCTTAACTCATAATAGCCAACCCAATAGTTGCTGAGCGTTAAGATATAATCGCGTAATGCAAAGTCTTTTTCTTGTTGAGCGATGCCTAATTCTGTCGTAGAAATAGCACCTAAGACAAAACTCTGTTTGGCGATGTCGAAACGCTTTTTTGCGATTTCTTGTGATTTTCCAGCTAGTTTGAGTTGATTTTGTACGGTTTTTAAGCTCATTACAGAATTTTTAACCTCTGTGTCAAAGTCTGTTTTTTGTTGCTCTACAGAATGCGTTGTATAGCGAGCTGCGATTTCTTGCTGTTCTACTTGTGCTTGTCGTTTTCCCCAATCAATGATAGGGATAGAAAGAGACATTTGCAAGAATTGCTCATTCTGTGGATTTTTATAAATCGTCGAAACATCTGCCGCACTACGAGAGTAACCTATCGACGCGTTAACACTCATATTGAGTCCCGTTTCCCTTTTTGTTTGTTCTAGGTTGCGTTCTGCTTGCATGATTTGTAGAACATAATCTTCCGTCTCAAAACGATTGTTTTGAGCATATTCCAATGCCGTTTTTTCATCTACTGCAAACTCTGCTAAAACAGTTGGTATCTCAGGTGAAATAATCCCTTCCTGAGCGGCATCACCTAAGTAATTTTGCAAAGCTCTAGACGCAAAAAGCACCTGTTGTTCTGCTGCAGCTTTATTCTTTTCTGAGTTCACTGCCTCCAGTTGCAATTGTAAATAACTATTCTCTGATATTTTCCCTAATTCAAAACGCTTTTCCGCAATTTTCAAGAGTTCTTCATTATTTACAAGATTGGTCTTAGCAATATCTGCATCTTGAGCAGCTATCAATAAATTAAAGTACAGTCGAGTCACTTCTACATGAATTTGCTCTTGGTCGTACGCATACTTTTTAGATGCGCGTGTCTGCTCGATTGGTAATTGTTTTTTATCCCATTTCCAAGGATTAAATCCAAAAATGTCCTGCTGGAAACCCAAGCGAAAAGGCAAGCCATTGTACTGCCTTTGGTCATTTTCAAAATCATCAAAACGTTGCATATTGGTCTGTAAAAAGAACAATCCGCCAGTAGCCGCTAAGCGCTGTGTTGCCAGCAAAGAGACTGACGAATTGTTGTTACGAATAGGTTGAAAAGCTATGGTTCCATTGGGTTGTACGACTTCCTGAAATGTACGTGCATAATTAGGGAAGTTCGCAAAACCTGTCAATTGAGGTTTTAAATCTGCTGTAAATATTTTCGCGTCTAGTTTGGTGATTTCTAGGTCTTGTGTTGCTTCTGCTTTTTTTAGTGATTTGGTTTGAGCGGTGTTTAGGGCTTGGCTTAGGGTTAAGGGGTTTTGGGTTGCGGGTTGTGCGGTTAGGAGTTGGGTGATTAGGAGTAGTATTGTGACGATAAAGGCCCCTAGTCCCGAAAGCTTTCGGGAGGAACTTTCTTCGTACCTGATGTTAGTGGTATATATTGTCATTTTTTCTTTTTTAAATTCAATTTTATTCTAAAAAATTTCAATTGCGTTAAGCACTACTGAGCTTCCTGGAAGGGTTTCCCCTTCAGGGGACGGAAGGGGCGAACAAGCCAAAACAGCAACTCTACAACTATAAAACCCTACAACTCTAAACTCCTCTAAAGCCCCACCTCCGACACATGCTCCAAATTCTTCGTATCCGAAATTATCAACCTATCCCCTTCTTTAAAATCTTTACTTTCAATCTCTACAAAATCACGATTGGATAAGCCAACTCTAATTGATTTTCTGATAGCTTTTTCGCCTTGTACTTGAAAAATGTATTGTTCCTCTGCACCGCGAAAAGCTGCGCCATTTTTAACCAATAAAACATCCTCTTTTTTATCCGTAATAATGAACACTTCTACACGCATACTTGGCTTTAAAACCTCCGCGTCAGGCTCATCTAATTCAATCGTAAATTGTACAGTATTATTCTCAACTGCTGGAGAGATAGCAGAAATAATTCCCGTTAATCGAGATTGTCCAGCACGTACACGGACATTCATACCGACATTTAACTCTTCGCTATAGCGGTCAGAACAACGGGCTTCAATGCGAAAGCGGTCAAGGTTAGCAATGCGTACCAATGGGTCACCTTCATTTACTTGTTGACCTATCGCTTCATTGACCCACGTAATGACACCAGCACGAGGGGCAGAAACCGTTGTTTTGTTGAGTTTTTGACCCAATTGACTCAATTCCTTCTCATCAATTTGTAATTCTAACTCAAGATTTCTGCGGTCAGACGCAACGACACTTTTGCGGTATGCTAATTCGTTTTCTAATTTTCTTTTTTCTAGTCGAGCTATTTCTAATTGGAGTTGAGCACGTTCGACATCTTCCGTCGTTGCGCCGCCTATTTTTTCTAAGCGTTTAGCATCTTGTAGTGCTGCTTCCATTCCTGCTATTTGCAAAGCTTGGATTTGACTATCATAATCAAGGTCATTGATATTTTTATCAAATTCCAACTTCAATTTTGTAATGTTATTACGACGCAATTCCAATTTATCATTTACACTTCCATATTGCAATTTGATAATAGATTGGTTAAGTTCAATAATCTTGTCGCCTTTCTTTACTTCCGCACCTGGTGTGAGATAAACAGTTTGGATTTGAGTCGAGATTGGAGAGTTTAGTTGCTCCTCAAATGCTGCTACAACCGAACCTCCTGCCGTGATTGTATTTTCGATATCACCACGAGTGACAATTGCTGTAAGAAAACCTTTCTTATCTATTTTGGTGGTCAGCAACTGTCTAATTCCCCAAATAGTAAGAACCAAAAATGCGGCATAGATGCCATAACGTAAATAACTCTTACGATTTTGAGATTGCTGTTTTTCTGATGATATTGGTCTGTCCATTTTTTAATTATTTTGATTTGATTAGACATAGACGAAGGCTGTGCCAGAAAAATAAACGCTGATTATCAGTCAATTATAAAATTTAAAAAACATAAAAGTGTGCGATTTCGGACGGGTGTGTTCGATATGGAAATGTATTTGCAACTTATTAACACATGTTCACCCAACCATTTTTGGAAAATATTAGTCTTGTTAAGTATGGATGTCATTGACTGATGTCTTCTCTTCCAATAAATTCAAAATATATGAAACAGATAACTTACTTTTCTTTACTCTTTTTAAGCGTCTTATTCCTTTTTAGTTCTTGCTCTACAAAAGACGATGCTGTGCTAAGTAACAGCGACCCATCATTTGATAGTAATGGTGTTAATCCTTCGGGAGAATTCTTAAATGAAGACACGAGCGGCGAAGGCTATGATGAATTTGCAGAAAATGACTTTATCTTAACGACTGATGAAGCTATTTCTACCTTCTCAATCGACGCGGACGGTGCTTCTTATGCGAATGTACGTCGGTTTTTAAATGACGGTACGCTACCTCCTCAAGGCGCAGTGCGGACAGAAGAACTTCTCAATTACTTTGAGATGGATTATGAACACCCT
>CALDUB010000097.1 GCA_937923465.1 uncultured Saprospiraceae bacterium | reverse complement strand
CGACCAGAAATAGATATGACCGTATCTTTTCTAATTCTCATCAGCAGTTTCATGGCACTTAGGTATTTAGGACGAGAAACCGACGACCGCGATGCCTACCTTTTCATCGGAGGTATTTTTATGGTTTTCGCACTATTCGCCCGGACTTTCCTCCAAAAAGGTAAAAGAAAATACGTCTAACTCACAACACTCAACTCACAATCCCTAAATTATGACTTTCCCAAACCACCTTGCCGCAGGCATCACTTTCACCGGTATTTTCGCCGCTATTGCTGATGTAAATATATTTTCTGACCCAAGTTTAATTGGACTAACAGTCTTCGCAGCCGTTTTACCCGACATCGACCACACCGCCAGTCCCGTTGGAAAAATAGTCTATCCATTTGCTCGTTGGTTACACCGTCGAGTTGGACACCGAACTTTAACGCATAGCCTTTTGGCTTTGCTAACTTTGAGTTTTTTAGTCGGCATCCTCGAAACTTGGTTTGGCAGCAATAACAATTATCGAACGGTTTTCTTCTTTGCCTATTTCTCTCACATCATTGGCGACATGATTACCATTCAAGGGGTGCAATTCTTCTACCCTTTCAGCAAAGCACCCTGTGTTATTCCTGGTCGGCGAGAACTCCGGTTTCGTACGGGCGACCGCGCACACGAAACTGTCTTATTCGCTGGTATCGCTTTGACTTTCCTATTTTGTCAACCGCTAATGCAAAATGGCTTTTGGACCACTTACAATCGCAGCTTTGGATATCCGAAACACCTTTGGTCAGAATTCAAAAAATCAGAAGATATCTTGGAAGTAGATTTTGCATTCCGCGACGGAAGTGAAATCTATGAAGGGAAAGCATATTGTTTGGAAGCCACGGAAGATAAATTTACTTTACTCGAAAATGGTAAGTTCCGACTCTTAGATGCCAGCAAACAGGTCATACTACACACTATTCCCACGCACACAGGGAAAAGATTCAGTTTTCCACAGCAAACATTCGTCAATATCACTTTCGACAGCTTAAATCGGCTTATTTTGGATAAGACGATTATGAACATAGAAGTGAAGTCCGACCAACACTTCCTTACCCATATCGGGCAACTAAAACAAGAAGGCAAAAACTACACAGGCAAGTATATCAACCAAGCCATTATCTTTGGACAAGTTCCTTCTACTGTAACAAAAGACAGCCTCCTACTGACTAAAAATCCACACATCAAATCTCTGCGCGAAAAACTAACCGAACTTTCAACCGAACAAAACAGAAATCAAATACAGCTTCAATCTTCAAAGACCAATTTACAAAACATCCAAAACGAAGCCAGCAACACCGAAGACCTCTACCGCCGGGAAGAACTCATCAAACACATCGAAAAAGTAGAAAAAGAGATAGCAAACTTAGAAAAATCGCTCACTAGCAGAGCAGCCAGAATAACAGATACCCGCCGCCAAATTCGCGAACTCAAAGAACGCGACCAACAAAGCCACACAAAGAGTAGATTACAAGCGGAAGTAAAGAAGAAAGGCAAGATTATGAGTACCACAAATTTTACGGGACTTGTACAATTTGTGGTCATTAAGTAATCAGACATAATTAGGTATAGGTTACGAGAGAGGATATTTTTTGTCTGTTTTGGCTTTGAAAATCGAATATAGCCGTAGCTACACGAGACTTTTTTAAGTGAAAACAGACGGAAAATAGTCCTGTCGTAACCTATGTATAATTATGTCTGGTTACTTAAGGGCTAAAACCGTAACAAAGCGTAACGCCGTATCAGAGCCGTTACATAGCTGAAAGCCTTTATTTATGCGGTTTTTCGGTAAAATAGGGGGTGTAACACGGCGTTACACTTTCAGGGGTATCAATTTATCTTTCACAAATTCCATTACTTAATCTTCTCTACACTATTTGCTAGTTTTTGTATTCTTTTTATTGTTTTAGATTGCTTTAATATGGGGTACTGAAAACTATAGGCTTCTTTCAAAATGCTTTTACGTTCTTCTTTATCACAATCCCACTGCAAAAGCATAGAGTCTAAGAATTGTAAATTATTTAAAATAATTAAATCTAAAATATCTGCATAATCACGCATATTTTTATTCGCTGGCTTATTTGCATTTGCCAAACGCCATTCTTTCGCAGTCGTTTTAAAAACAATTTCATTCAGCATATCTGCCTCTGTCTGAAAGGGTGTTCTGCTTTTATAAGGTTGCGGCTGAGACAATAAACGCTCATCCATCTGATTAAATATTGCAGATACTAATAGAGAATAATTGCCTGCTGTCAAGGAACGTTTAATATCTCCGGGGTCTCCAAGTTGCAGTACACGCTCCTGTTTTAGATATTGGTATTCTTCTAAAGTGTGAATATAAAAATTGACATTTATGTAGTTAGCAAATTGTAAAGCAATAGTAGAATGAGCATAGGTTCCACCGTATCGTCCTCTTTTGACAACAAAGGCAGAGGAGTCTGTATAGTCAACCCACTTTGAAGGAGAACCCGTATCTTTCATAAAAGCATCCACTAAATATTTATCATAACCTTTAAACACACCCTGTGAGGTGTGTTTAAAATTAGTAAAAGTGATTTAATAAATTGAGCCATAATGCGTAGTAATTTTTTCTTCTAAGAAATTCAAAAAATCGTTGCATAGCAGGGCTACGGAACTACTTTTTTGTGCTTTTTAGAAGGAAAAAGAACAAGTATAATGGCTCAAGTTATTGAATTACTTTTACTAAAAGTTGTGTTTTAGCTCCCAATAATAGACTAATTCTAAATTTGGTTTAGCATTTATCCAACTTTCGATAACACTCGCTGGTCTATCTGCATTTTTATATCGTGCTAAATCCGTCAAACAAAAGAAATCCCCCTCCCCTACACGCATCACTCTTACCTTCGTATCAAATACTGTTATTTCTGTTTGTGTAGTCATATTTTGATATTTCTGTATTGGATTTTATTTCTAAGTAACGGTGAAAGAATAAGTCCGACAAGTTAGACAGAGTATAATTTTCTTTAGTTTTTACTTGAAAGAAGGATAATTGTTGATACTTTGACTGATTTCAAGTGAAAAATAAAGGAAATTTGACCTGTATAAATGGCGGAGTTATTTTTTTACCGTTACTAATTAGGGCTTTCTCATAAAAATCCGTTTTAGCAATTTTCGACTTTTTCACTCCTACCCTATTTTTTCATTAGACTTTGGACAGAGGATATTAGACCTTAGACTAAAACAAATGTAGAATGTAACTAAGCATTTTGAGTTGACAATCAAAAAATATACACAGGTCATATTTCCTGTATTTAGTGCGCCTTGTCTAATGTCTAATATCTTTCGTCCAAAGTCCAATTTTTTAAAACTTATCTGGAAACATCTTTTTCACTAC
>CALDUB010000096.1 GCA_937923465.1 uncultured Saprospiraceae bacterium | reverse complement strand
TGAAGGCAAGTAAGGCAAGGTCTGTGCAATCAAATATTGACGGAAAGAAGATAATTATTGACTCTGATAAAATCAGAATAGGACCTGATATTGATTTTTTTGAAATTGAAATGCGAGATGTGCGCGGTATTGCCTACAAAGTGGATGAAGTAGGAAAGCTATTTGTTGGGACTATCAATATTCTGACGACTATTAATGGAGAGACCAATTTTGAGTTGGTGCAGATTTTTGATGGTGATGTTGCAGCGGATACAAAGTTTGTTGGAGATACTTTTGTTGGGATTATTAATGAGCGATTGGTTAGTGCAAAGTCCTCTAATGACAACCAGTTAATAGGCTAATCACCATAAATTTTATTTGATAGTCGGTAGCTTTCAAATTTCGATGTGTTGATGTATATAATACTTTAAATTATTTTTTTCTAGCCTAATTGTACTTTCTAATCCTGCATTCAATTCCTCAACCTTTCAACTCTAATCTTGTTACACTCACCAATCTCAAGTTTTCTCAAAAAAAATAACTTTCAAATTAAACTGAAAGTATTGAAAGACTGTTATATCTTTGTATTCTAAAAAATAACTGTTGGAAATCAATGTGAGGAAAGAACGAAAAGCACATAAGTGTTTTACCTTCCAACTCATAACTTTCAACCACCAACTAAGAAAATATGGCATCCATAGAATTTTTGTTAGCAGACCAAGCATTGACACCAAAACTGCGTGCCATTGCCGAGAAAGTACAACGCGAACAGCGGATTACTGAAGAGGAGGGGATTTTCTTATTTGAACAAGGTGACTTGAGTTATTTAGGTGTTTTGGCGAATCACATTCGTCAGAAAAAGCATGGAGACAACACATACTTCAACCGTAACTTCCACGTCGAGCCAACTAATGTCTGTTTATATACTTGCAAATTTTGCTCGTATTCTCGCTTAATCAAGCAGAAAGAGGAAGGTTGGGAATATACGCACGACGAAATCATGGACATCATCAAAAAGTATGATGGAAAACCAGTGACTGAAGTACACATTGTTGGAGGTGTATTGCCACAATACGACGTGAAATTCTATACAGAATTATTCACAGCTATTAGAGAGCACCGTCCAGATTTACACGTCAAAGCCTTGACGCCAGTAGAGTATCACTACATTTTCAAAAAGGCAAAAATTAGCTATGAAGAAGGAATGAAGTTGATGAAGGAAGCTGGTTTGCAGTCTATGCCAGGTGGCGGTGCAGAGATATTCCACAAAGAAATACGCGACGAAATCGCAGGAGGAAAATGTTCAGGAGAAGAATGGTTACGCATCCACGAGATATGGCACGAATTGGGCATGCGCTCAAACGCGACGATGTTGTACGGACACATTGAAGAATTCCGTCACCGCGTTGACCATATGGAAAAACTACGTCAGCTACAAGATAAAACGGGTGGTTTCCAAACATTCATTCCATTGAAATTTCGCAATAGCAACAACCAAATGAGTGATGTGCCAGAGAGTACAACCATTGAAGATTTACGGATGTATGCGATTTCTCGTATCTATTTAGATAACTTCGACCACATCAAAGCCTACTGGCCAATGATTGGGCGTACAACGGCTCAAATGTCTTTGGCATTTGGAGTGGACGATATCGACGGTACTATTGATGATACCACAAAAATCTACTCAATGGCAGGCTCTGAGGAGCAAAATCCAGCATTGAGCACAGAAGAATTGGTGAAGATGATTAGACGCGTAGGACGTCGCCCAATTGAGCGCGATACGCTTTATAATGTGGTGACAGATTATACGGATTTTGTCTTTGAGGATGATGATAAATTTCAGGGATATGTTTCGCTACCTGTTATTCGGAAATAGAAACAAGTAGCGTTATTCATCCATAGGGACACGTATTTTATACTTCATATTTTATATTTAAAGAAGATGGAAATTTACCTCATTCGTCACGGCGAAACTGATTATAATAAACGTAGAATCATTCAAGGAAGTGGCGTAGACTCTTCCTTAAATGAAACTGGGAGGGCGCAAGGTAATGCATTTTATGAAGCGTATAAAAGTATTGATTTTCAGACTGTTATAACTTCTAAGTTGCAAAGGACGCATCAGACATCTGCTGGTTTTATTGACTCTGGACTAACTTGGGAACAACACGAAGATATCAATGAAATGAACTGGGGTATCTACGAAGGAAAACCTGGTACGCCAGAGATGAAGGCGAGATACAGAGAGATGATTGAGCAGTGGGACAAGGATAATTTCGATTGGAGGCTGGAAGGAGGTGAGAGTGCAGCAGATTTATCAAGTCGTATTTCTCGCTTTTTAGAGCATCTGAAAACTCGTAAGGAAGACCGACTTTTAGTGTGTACACATGGGCGTGCAATGCGTTGTATTATTGCTTTGATGAAAGGCAAGCATTTAAGAGAAATGGAGAATGTGGCGCATGCGAATACGGGATTGTATAAGGTGAAGTTAGTAGAAGGGGAGTTTGAGATTTTGGTGGAGAATGATACGAGGCATTTGAGTGGGATTACCCCCTAACCCCCGTTTGGGGGAACTTTTTTCATGGCTAAGTTCTCTTTAAGTCTCGACTTTATCGCTCTTTGTTTTGAAAAAACAGAAGCAAGGTTTACAATAAAAATCGCACCAACGAAAGTTCCCCCAAATGGGGGTTAGGGGGTCGGATAACACAAGAAAATAACAAACTATCAAAAAATTAAAAGCCACCGCAGTAAGTTACCTTAACACTAAACCATTCATGTATGGTTTGATGCACGAAGGAATGCCCGAAATGCTGGAAATGGAGCTAAATATCCCTTCTGTGTGCGCAGAAAAGTTAGAGAATGGGGATGTTGACTTAGCGTTGGTACCTGTGGCGGTTTTGCCACATTTGAGTGATGCCTATATCATATCTGATTATTGTATTGGTGCGATTGGTTCCGTAAAAACTGTAGGCATCTATTCCGATGTACCAATTGAAGAAATAACGGAGCTATACTTAGACTTTCATTCTCGCACTTCTGTCCAATTAGCGCAGATATTAATGAAGGAGTACTGGGGGATTAGTCCAATATTGCACTCCGCAAAGGAAGGTTTCATCGAAAAAATAAAAGGAACAGTTGGTGCAGTAGTCATTGGTGACCGAGCGATTGGTTTGGAAGAAAAGCACTTATATTTTTACGATTTAGGTGATTTTTGGATGAAGCATACAGGCTTGCCATTCGTATTTGCGGCTTGGGTGAGCAACAAAAAGCTTCCAGAAGAATTCATAGAAAGGCTAAATAAAGCCTTTGATTATGGTATTCACAGTATTCCAGAGTTGATGTATATTTTACCTTCGCCGTCAGAAGATTTTGATTTAGAGGAATATTATACTAAATATATTAGTTACGAGTTAGACGCAGAGAAAAAGAAAGGATTAGCTTTATTTTTACAAAAGTTGGGGATGAAGGAAGAAGTGAAATATCAAACAGTAACACGGTCGTTCCACGCCGTGTCTAAATAGCAGCTTGCTGCGTCGCATCCAACTACCACGAAAAAGGGATTGAAACACTAAGTTTCAATCCCTTTTTAAGTCTAAGCGACCAAGTCATACGCCGTCCACCGTCAAGCGAAGCGACCGTAAGCCGTCCACCGTTTTAAAGTAATTTTTTAACCTCCGCCTCTATCTGACCCGCACCACGCAAGCCAACAGCAGCGATATTACCTTCTTGGTCAATCAAGAATGTCTTAGGAATAGAGCGCACACCGTAAGTACGCGCAGGAGCAGCTTCCCATTTCTTCAAATCAGAAACATGGTATTTCCAAGGCAAACCGTCTTGTGCAATCGCACCAACCCAACGCTCTTTCGAACGTTCCATAGCCGTTTCTAACTGACCTGGTTGCTTGTAACGTGCCGCAGTACGACTATCTACACCGTCCAAAGAAACACTAAATACAGTGAAGCCTTTGTCTTTATAACGATTGTAAACATTCACTACACTTGGGTTTTCCTTACGACAAGGTCCACACCAACTTGCCCAAAAGTCCAACAAAACAATCTGACCTTTCAAGTCAGACAATTTGTAAGAACCACCGTCTGGAGAAGGCAAATCGATATCTGGCGCAGGTTGACCAACAGCGATAGCTTGAGAAGCACGCTGATTAGCAAATGCAGCCTCAGCTTGTCCAATATACGCAGCGTAATCTGCCGAGTACGTAGATGCAGGATATTCCGCTTTTACTTTTTCAGCAATTGCTTTATGAATACCTAGAGTTTTACCATTTGGTCCAAGAGTTTGGTAAGCTAAAAGCATAGAAACCAAAGAATTATTACTTTCTGCAAATTCTTTTAAGTCCGTTGGCTTCATCTCGTTGTTACGAAACTTAGCCAAGGCATTCAAATAAGCAGTTGACGCCTCAGAGCCTTTGACTTCATAACTAGACTTCGCCAAATCAGATAATTCATCCGTAATCATCACATTATTTTCCGAACCGTCGATAACCAAATTACCTTTCGCAGTACCAATACGTAAACGGTAGAGACCTGGGTCTAAAGGTTTTTCCTTTGTAAACTCAAAGAAAAAATGACCACTGCCGTCCGCAGTCGTATTTGCCATTACTTGGGTTGGTTTGTTAATAGTAACCTTATCCAAAAAAACATTTAAGCCTTCTGCGCCTTTGAGTTGTCCTTCGATACCTGCTGAGCCACCCGTGGCAGTTTTACATTGTATAAAAGTAAAGACAATCGCAAGTGCTGTCAAGACAGAAAAAATCCTTCTCATGTTTGATTTAATTTATGATGCTAAAGCTGAATTTTGAGTAAAAAAGTATTCTCTTTTGAAAGAAGTAAATCAAATATGCAGCCAAAATATTAAAGTAAAACGTAATTTGTTTTGTCTGAGAATAATTTCTGAAATTTTTCTCTTTAAATACAAATTTGGGCAAATATAAGGATTGACTATGAATATTTGTTTTAAAGCCCACTGTTAAAAAGGGTTAAGGTTAGTTATCATACAACCAAATAGTATGTTTGGGACTCTTTTTTCTATCTAAATATTATTTTTCTCCCGTTGAAAAACGAAAACACGACTTATCCGTTTTAATATTATGAATTCAAAAATCACACTTTTCGTTCTCTCTATTTTGTTCTTTTCAGCCTGTGATAAGACAGATATCCCTCCTGGAACTCTAATTCCTGCTAACACGCGTTTGTGTCTAACTATGAAACATCATGCTGATGTGGTAGAAGATACGGAAGTATATATAAAACTAAATTCTGAAGAATTCCCAGGATATAGTGGCTTCGCATATGACACGCTTATCATGGAAGCACCGAATGCTGGACAAGTCTGTATCGAAGGTCTAGTATATGGTAACTATTGGGCAATGGCAAAGGGATTTGATGCAGATTGGGGAGATGATGTGCAAGGCGCTATCTTTTTTGAGTTGACTCAGTTTGCGGGAGATTTGGATACTGTGTTGGTGGTGAATGAGTTTTAGCATCTTAGTAAAACTAGGTTTTATAATAGATTCATATCCAGACAAATTCAACAAAAAATCTCCTTTCCGAACAAGTGTCGGAAAGGAGATTTTTAGTGTAACCAAGTCTTTCTTTTATTTCGAAACCGAAGAATTAAACTGCCCTTTTGGCAACTCATGACTATGCGTATTCAATTCGAAATAAGAAGGTTTTTGCTTTTTCTTTTTACTAAAACCTCGAATGAGTTCAAGATTAAATTTAATGATACCACGCAGCCAAAACTTATCATAAGCTTCTGCCAATTTTGTCCCGATATAAGCCGCTTCAGGAAATCGTGCCGAGTGCGTATTTTGGTCTGCCTCAAATAATTTTCGACTACGAATCGTACTTGGATATTCCGCTTTTAACTCATTATTTTTATCTCTCACAATGACGTTAATACCGTCCCACCAGCCATTTCTAGCTTCCTCTTCCGTCTTTTTGTCCATATTAATCGGATGACAAGGCGTGTACGCTTGGTAAAATAACTTGAATTCTGGATGACTGATAAGGAAATCGGCACTCGCTTGTCTTACATCATTGTAATTGCTGTCATCGACGACAATTACCGCATTTTCAGAAAGAAAAGGTTTTGCGAAAAGTAAGCAAACCAATTGCGAGCGATAGTCATGAGGCCCGTCTACAAAGTAAACACTAATCTTTCGACCATTTAAATGTTTCTCTAAAGCGTGTAAAGCATCTTCATAGTCTGCATTGATGAGGTGAACATTTTCTAAGCCTAGTTTACTTCTTCTATCTTCAACAATACTTTGATTTTTACCGTCCTTGTCAAAGAATGCAAAATTATCAATTCCAAAAACATCTCCTTTTGCCACGGAACCTACCGATAGCAAAGTCAAACCTTGAAAAACGCCAACTTCCAGATAGCAGTTGTTTTCATCCGTAAACTCTGCTGCAAAACGTTGCAAAGTTCCCATCATCTTTTTACCCGAAAAACCTGTTAATATAGGATTTTCCTTCAACATTCCTTGCGCCTCGGCTTCTCTGATTGCTTCTGCAACTTTTGTAAGATGTGGACTCATTATTATATACGTTTTTTACACTGAAATTTATATCCGAAAAATTCTTACAACTTGTAAAAAAAATTAGAATAAACTCTACTTGTTTAATGTTTGCTTCGTAGCGAGCGCAAAAATCAGTAAAATTTTAGAGAACTACTCTCATTTTAGAAATAAATTCAATATGTTTATTTTTTTATCATTCATACTTGAACAAAAATAGACTCGTGGCACAATATTTACGAAATTGACCAAGCTTTGACGAACAATTGACCCTCAAATTCGCCTTTCCCTGACATTTTCCTAATTTTGCTAATTCAAAATTCAAACAACGATTATGTCAAAAACAATATACGATTTCAAATTAAGTGGTTTATCAGGAGGAACAGTTGATTTTGC
>CALDUB010000095.1 GCA_937923465.1 uncultured Saprospiraceae bacterium | reverse complement strand
AGTCACGCCGACCGACTCCGATACATCTTGCGCCAAAATAACCACGGGCTTTTTCGTTTCCGAAATCACAGATTTGAGTAAGGGAGAAAGTAACAATGTGGCAATAGAAGTCACTGCTAAGAAACGTGCCGCACCCAAAAGTAAATTGAGCCAAGCCGCATTTTCCTTAAAAGTACGGTCGCGAAAATAGAGGATGACGGCATAAACCAATCCTGCTAAAACACAAAATATAAAGTACCAACTTGGGTATTGAAACGTGATGTTATCCATATGTACGGTGGACGGTGGACGATAGACGGTGGACGGCGACTCTAACTTGTGCCCTTTATTCCACTACTTGTGTCTACTGCTTAGTGTCTTGATGTTACGTGATGATATATTTTCCTGTCTCCATTTTACGTAAAAAAACGCACTTGGGTTCGATAGAGAACGCATTTTTGGGCGTTCTGTTTTTTGGAAGTCAAGAAGATTTAATAAAATGTGCCATAATGCGTAGTTATTTTTTCTTCTAAGAAATTCAAAAAATCGTTGCATAGCCTTACGCTACGGAACTTTTTTTTGTGTTTCTTAGAAGGGAAAATAACAAGCATAGTGGTGCAGCTTATTGATTTTTCTTGACTGAAGGACAAAAATAAGAGAAAGGTTGGGAATTGACCTTTTATAACAGCATAAAAAACAAAGAGAGTGATACAATGCTGTATCACTCTCTTCATTTTCAGAAACTTACGAATAGATTAATCCCAAGTTATTAACTCTGCATCTTTGATAACTTCCACATCAAGTTTTCTAACAGTTTTACCCATTATCCAAAAATCAGTTTCTGTATTCATCCAATCTACTTTGTCTTTTTTCTCCATGACAACCGTGCGCTCTAAAGTGGGTTTGTCAAAAGAAAGTGTCACTTTTTCAACAGTGTACAACTCTTTTTTACTGAGTGAACCACTTTCATCTATCATCATCCATTCCAAACTGTTTTCAGTTTCGTTCATCAAGTACATTTCAGTATTGATAGCTGATTCTTCGACGATGTCACGGTTAAGAATATGCTCACTAACTACAGAACCGTCCGTATCTAAGATGACGACATAAGCACCTTTACTCACATAGATAAAGTCCATATCGCTTTTACGCGGGTCTTGTTTTCTTCCTCTCACTTCAAAGAATACAACTTCTTTTCCGTCCTTTAATTGAACACGTTCGCCCAGCTTAAATTCATAGTTTTTAAAGAGGTCTTCTTCGTATTTATTTTCTTGAAAAAGTTTAGCATCTAAACCCCATTTCTTTACTTCTTTCATACCATTTTCGTCAGTATTGTAGTAAATGAATTCGGTAGGTTTGTAACCAGAAGCAAGAAATCTATCTTGTCCTCCTGTTTCCCAGTGCTCTCTAAAATACACAAATTGGTCTCTTTCTACTTCAAAGTGTACTTCTTTAATCAGCTTTCCATTTTCATCAAACTTGTAAAAGTCTTTCATGTTAACAGAAGCAGGATTCGGGTTCTTTTTAGTCGCTTTCCTTTTTCGCTGACTCTTACTTTCTAATAAAACAATACCTCCTGTAACACGGTCTTTACCTTTTTCGTCTTCTGTAAATACATTTGCCATTGAAATACTAGTTTTCAATTTAGTATTCATATCCACTCGGTTGACGATTTCACCTTCTGGACCAAAAGTAAATAATACCTTTTCGTTTGTTCCCAAACCAACTTTATTATCTCTGATTGGCATTTGTAAAGAAAAGAGATAACCTCGAGTTTGGTCTTCAACTGCAGGTTTTGCAATAAAGAAATAGGTTTTAGGAGTAGCGTCATCATAAATGCTAACAGGATGGTCTTTCTCCTCAGCCTTGTATACTGGCTTACCGTCTTGTATCTCTACGAAAGTATTCTTTTTCGAGTGAAAGCCAACGGTTTTTGTACCAAGCGCTTTCATAATTAATCTATTTTCATAGTATTCTTCTGCGAAAGCAGGCATTTCCTCTGCTAAATCAGGCATGACTTCCGCCACTTTATCAGCAGTAATGAAGTCTTTGGATGAGGCTATAATATTCATGTCCTCAGCACGACCTAAAAATACATCGAAGGATTTACCCTCTAGTTTTGCTGGACAAATAAAGACGAATTGCTCTAGAGTCTTATTGTGTTGTTGGTCAAGTGTAATAATCGCGATACCCTTGACATTTCTGTAGAAAGGAACATCTTTTGATGTTTTACCAATGATACCTAGTCTTTTTTCAGTATCAAAGTAAACGTTAGTTTTCCCATCAGCAGTAGGCTTTATTTGACGAAGGTTAATCTCGTCAAATTTCATTTGATTAATAACGTTACTGTTAATTTTGACTGCTGAAGATTGGGCTTGCACTAAGAATGGTAGGCAAGCAAAGAGAAGTAATAATAGTTTTTGCATGAGTTTTTATTAAAAATTAAAGTTGGATTAAATAAGAAGGCACAATGTACAAAAACATGTGAGAAACATTTTATATGTGCTTGCTTTAAACAAAAAAACACCAAGCCCCCGCCCCTGCGAAAACTTGGTGTTCTTAAATCACTCAAACAGAGTTTAAGTGTACTACTGCTTCATCATCTTAACCGTCTGGACGCCCAAACTGCTAAAATTAAAACGCATAAAGTAGATACCACTTGGTAAGTCTGTCGTATTGACTGTTACTTGGAAAGTGTCTTTATCCGAAACATAAGAACGAATAATGCGACCGTCCGCAGCAATGATATCCAATGTTACATCTTCACCAAAAGTATCCAAGATTTCATAGTTAATTTCACTACGGAATGGATTTGGATAAATCAGAGTGTTCTCGTTTCCAATGAAAATTGTGATTTCTTCTGTGTTAGAATAATTCACGATACCAGCAGCATCGGTCATACTCACACGGTAGAAAGTACGTCCACGCATTGGGTCAAGGTCATTCGTTTGATTGTAAGTCAAGCTATTCATAGCAACTGCGCCAACTTCCTCAAAGTCAACACCGTCTTTTGAACGCTCTAATACATAAGCGACACCTTCTGTAAAGCCACTTTGCGTCAACAATTCAATCTCTACATTGGCAGAGTGAATAACTGTTGCATCAATGACTAAACTCTGTGCTCCGCCACCAATCACACCTGGACCACAATAGTCAGGAGAGTTTGTTACCAAACGATTGTCAACTGTAGATGCTGTACATGCATTATCCGTTACGGTCAACATGACATCATAGAAACCATTTGAAGACCAAACAACTTCAATGCTTGATGTATTTTCACCTGTTACTACTGCACTTCCTTGTACGTTCCAACTATAAGTAGCTGTTGCACTCGCCGTGTTAGCAGTATAAGTGTATGTTTCACCTTGACATAAGATGTTATCCGACGGTCCAGAGAAAGAGGCATCTGCATCTTCGTTGATGAAGATTGTGATGCCTGTTGTCTCAATAAATGGACAACATGGTCCACGACGTACACAGCGGTAATAAGTCGTTGTCGTGTACAATGCTGGTGGGTCGTAAGTTGGTGAGTTCGTGTTTGGTATTGCCGTTACTTGTGTTTGATTAAAAGGACCTTGACCTTCTTTGTACATCCATAAGTATTCGACTGGTCCACCTGAACCGCCTGTTGCATCAACCAATGATGTGATTGGTGCTGGGTCATACCCTGTACCACAAGCCGTCTGGTCACAACAAATCTGACCTGGGTCTGTGAAGTTATCACACACACATGCTGGGGGGTTATCCAATGTATTACTACAAGTTGTTGTACAACCTGTTGTATTGTCTGTAATAGTCACAGTATATGTAGCTGGAGACAAGTTGCTGTTACTCTGTGTATTCGCACCGTTACTCCATGCATAAGAATAGTTTCCAGAACCATTAGAAACACTGACAGTTAAAGCACCGTCACTTCCATTGTTCTCAGAAACTGGAGATGTTACTGTTACAGAACAAGATAATGCGGGGTCATTGCTAACTGCTACTGTTGCTGTAGAAACACCAGAACAACCGTTTGCATCTGTTGCAGTTACGGTATATGTTCCGTTTGTTACACCTGTGATAGCAGAACTACTTCCGCCATTTGACCATGCATATGTATATGGTGAAGAACCGCCTGAAGCAGCTGCCGTTGCAGTACCATTTGTTCCACCAGGACAAGCCACAGCAGTTGTGTTTGTTACTACATTAAGGTTATTACCTTGCGTAACTGATGTTGAACCTGTATTTGAACAGCCGTTTGCGTCTGTTACCGTTACATCATAAGTGCCTGCACTTAATCCTGTAATTGTAGCCGTGTTACCGCCATTTGACCATGCGTAAGTATATGGAGCAGTTCCGCTTGATGCAGTTGCAGTCGCCGTACCTGTACTCGCGCCAGCACATGCTGATGCCATACTGCTTGTTGATACGTTGATGCCGTTTCCTTCTGTTACCGTCGTTGAAGCTGTATCTGTACAGCCATTTGCGTCTGTTGCCGTTACAGTATAAGTTCCTGCACCCAATCCTGTGATTGAAGCACCGTTACCACCGTTTGACCATGCATATGTATATGGAGAAGAACCACCTGTTGAACTAGCAGTTGCAGTTCCTGTACTTGCGCCAGCACATGCTGATGCTGTACTCGATGCGTTAGTATTTACTTGCGTTGGTTGAGAAACAGTAGTTGAACTTGTTCCTGTACAGCCATTTGTATCTGTTACTGTCACAGTGTAAGTACCTGCACCTAGACTTGTAATCATCTGTGTGTTTCCACCATTTGACCATGTATAAGCATAAGGTGAAGTTCCACCAAATGCATTAACAGAAGCCGTACCGTCATTTCCTCCAAAACAAGAAACATCTGTACTTCCTGGAGATAATGTAACTGCACCTCCTTGACCTACAGTCGTTGATGCAGTTTCTGTACAGCCATTTGCATCTGTTACAGTAACTGTATAACTTCCAGCAGATAAATTACTGATAGTCTGTGAGTTACCACCATTTGACCAAGAGTAAGAATATCCTGATGTTCCACCTGTAACGTTTGCGCTTGCGCTTCCAGTGTTACCACCTGCACAGGCAGCATCTGTACTCGTTGCGTTTACGTTCAATTGAGAAGGTTGAACAACTGTAGCCGAAGCCGTTCCTGTACAACCGTTTGCATCTGTTACTGTCACATTATAAGTTCCAGCAGTTAGATTGCTCAATGTAGAAGAAGTTGCGCCATTACTCCAAGAGAAAGTATAAGGTGTTGCGCCACCATTTGCAGATGTACCAACAGCACCGTCATTTCCTGCAAAACAAGAAATTGGAGTTCCCATAGCAGTAACACTTACGTCAGAACCTGTCTGACCAACTACACCAGAGTCAACAGCCGTACAGCCATTTGCATCTGTTAAAGTAACCGTGTAAGAACCTGCTGTTAAGCCTGTAATGATTTGAGTATTTCCACCATTTGACCATGCATAAGTGAATGGAGCAGTTCCGTTAGACGGACTTGCCATTGCATTCCCGTTGTTTGAGTTACAAAGTGCATTCACAGTCATAACAGAAACATCAACACCGTCTGTACCAATAATGAAAATCGTTTTAGCTCCAACACAACCACTATTTACATCTGTAACAGTAACGGTGTATGTACCTGGTGCTAAACCTGTAATTGTTTGTGTATTTCCGCCATTACTCCATGAGTAAGAGTAATTACCAGAGCCACCAGAACCTGTTGCTGTTGCTGAACCATTATCAGCACCACAAGTTGCATCTACCTGAGTTGTAGAAGCAAAAATGCTTGCGCCTTCTTGCGTTAATGTTACAGAAGCTGCATTTGTACAACCTGTCGCATCTGTCACCATTACAGTATACATACCTGCTCCGAGGTTAGTAATTGTTTGCGTCGTTGCGCCAGTATTCCATTCGTAAGTGTAAGGCGCTGTTCCATTAGAACCAGAAGCCGTTGCTGAACCGCCGTTTGGCGCAGCACAAGTTGGGTTGTTGCTATTAATAGAAACATCGACTTGTGAAGAAGGCGTAATCACAACATCTGTTGATGCTTGACATCCTTGAGTATCTGTTACCGTTACAGAGTAAGTACCTGCTGACAAGCCTGAAACAGTCTGTGTCATGGCGCCTGTACTCCATAAGTAAGAGTAGTTTGGTGTTCCTCCTGAAGGATTCACTGATGCTGCTCCCATTGTATTGTCTCCACAAGGAGGCGATGTAACAGAAACGACTAAATCAATCGAACTCGGTGAACCAATCGTTCCGCTACCACTGACAGAGCAACCATTGGCGTCTGTTACAGTAACAAAATAAGTACCTACTGGCAAGTTTGCATTAACTTCAGACGTCACGCCGTTATCCCAAAGGATATTATAAGGTGCAGTACCGCCGCTAATATTGGCAGTCACACTACCATCACAAGCGTCTGAACAAGCAACATTTGAGCCTACAACTGTCAAGTTAATAGCTTCAGGTATAACGATACAAGTCACAACACCACATACATTGGCATCTAAAACAGTCACACAATATTGCGTGCCTGTCAAAAGTCCTGTACGTGTGTCACCTGAACCGCCGTCACTCCAATTGTAAGTGTAAGGCGCAACTCCTCCTGATGTTGGGACAGAGATATTACCGTTACCAGAGCAAATGTTATCGATAACGATATCGGCATCTGTTTGTGGCGCAGCAGTTAAGGTAGCAGTTGCTACATCGAATCCTAGGTCCATATCTGTAACAGTTACAGTGTAAGTACCAGGACCGAGACCTGAAATGGTTTGAGTAGTTGCACCATTACTCCATTGATAGGTGTAAGGTTCCCAACCGCCTGAACCAGTAGCAGTAATTGAACCATTGGTAAAACCACCACAAGAAGGGTTAGTCGCATCCACGGTCGCTGTAACTTGAGCATTGGCAGCAAAGCCAAGCATCAAAAATAAGCTAAACGCCGCGAAAAGCCTCCCCTGTTTGGCTAAATTAAAATGTAAGATTTCTTTCATAATAAGGGCATAAATTTAGGAAAAGGATGCTATGAAATTTAAATATATCACTACATCCATGAGACAATAATTTGTAAAACATGGTTATGAGGGAATATAGAAGTACGCAACCCTATTTATCTGGAAATTTTGACAGGATGTTTTTACGCTGTTTTCCTATTAAAAATAGTTCCCCCGAAGTGTCGGGGCAGGCTGTGATACAGACCGCCGAGCAAAGCATCGGCACACGGCATGCAACGATTTTTAAAAGAAAACTATCATAAAAATCTCTCTGTCAAATTTATCCATATAAATAGTGTCACGTACTTACTTGACGAATGTATAAGTAAAAGTCACTTATAAAATCATCAAATAATACTCCTTAAAAGCCCGCGACGGCGGTTTTCATTTAAAATAAACAAAAACAATTTCGCAGGTTTTTGGAATGAAAAAATTAGCGTCTAATGCGTGCACGAGCAAACATCAAGAACTAAATTAGTCTTTGAAAAATCCTTTAACTGTTGGTGGTAAGATGTCGAAAAATAAAAGAGAAGTAAAAAATTACGTTCTCCGTCAAATCGTGTGACAGGAAAAAATGAAAAGCTAAAATCAAATAAATGCTTAGTTTTTTATTTTTTTCATGTCACTTTCACACGATTTGACGGAGAACTGAAAATTATACATAATCGAAGGGGTGATTATTTAATACTTCTCAAAATGTGTTTAATTATTCGGTAGATTTAGAACACTTCGGACTGTAAAGAAAAGAATTATTTCGGATATATTCAAAATAATTGCCATTACTATGTACCAGCGAAGGTTACTCTTCTAAAATGTGGGGATATGTATGGAGTTTTAACCTCATATCGTACGTAAGGAGAATGAAAATGTTTTGTTTTTTATGTAATCCTACAACAAAGAGAAAGCGGATAAAATAGTTATTTCATCCGCTTTCTCATTTTCACTTATCAAATTTTATCTTAAAAATTCCAACTCATCACGGTCATCCAAACGCGCAATAACAGAAGGTTCACTTTTAGACTTATCAAATCGGCGATAATTAACCACCATGTCTACACCAGAAATCACCTCTGAGCTCACTTCCCCAAAATAAGCAGGAAAAGGTTCATCGCTAATGTTAGCAGACGACGCTACCAAAGGTTTTCCGTAGGCTGCGATTAACTCTCGACAAAATTTATCGTGAGGAATGCGAATAGCCACAGAACCATCTGCACCAATACAATTGGCAGGTAGATTCTTAGCGTTTTCGTAAATAATAGTCAACGGACGCTTATGAAAACGCAAAAGCGTCTGTAGCCGTGGATGCATATTTTCTACATACTCCTTGAGCATTTCTACATCGGAAACTAATAGAACAAAGGGTTTACTACGGTCGCGTTGTTTGAGTTCAAAAACTCTGTCAACGGCTTCGGCATCTGTGGCGTCACAGCCGATGCCCCAAATAGTGTCGGTAGGATAAAGAATGATACCGCCGGACTCCAGTATTGGGAGTATCGACAATACATCGTAGTCTTGCGTCATACGAATTGCTGCGTTTGTAAAAGTCATCATAGGTGTTGCGGATTTGTAAACGGGTTACAGGTCTGAGTTCTAAGAGTTAAGAGGGGGGACTTTACCTTAACGTATCAAACTAAGCATCTGCTTCCGAGTACCATTAATTTTAAGTGTACGATTGTGCTCTATTTACGAAAAAATCCATTTCTATGATATTAATCCGCAAAACGACAAAAAAATGTCCACATTTTCCAATTTAGCGGCGATTAAATCCGTTATGGTAGTGTAGAATTTAGTTTTTTGTCACATTTCATATGATATTCAGAACGTTTTTCACGTTACTTTGTATATCTTGTGAAAGTGGTATTCAAAGGAGGCTTTAAAAACCTCTGATGAACCTTAGTAGTAAGTCAAGCTAATTGTGATATGTTCGCGTGTGAGTATTTTTTGTCTGCTTTGGCTTTAGAAATCGACTATAGTCGTAGCTACATGAGAATTTTTAAAGTGAAAGCAGGCGAGAAATTATCCACGCCAACTTATCATAATTTGTTTGACTTACTACTAAGGAGCTGCTTGATTTTAACTAATTTTCTACGTGAGGACAATTTTTTGTCTACTTTCACTTTGAAAAGCCTTATTTAGCTATGGCTATACTCGGTTTTCAAAACCAAAGCAGACAAAAAATATTCTCTCACACAGAAAAATACTTAAATTCAAGCCGTTCCCAATGAGCGACAATAAAACTCTACTTTAAAGAAAAGTATTGTGTATTTTGTTAAAAAAATATTAAAAAACGAACATTTGCGAAGCCTAAAACATATTCTTACATTTTGCTTTGCGGTTTTTATCGCTAGTACTCCTTTGTTCTCTGCCCATATTATTGGTGGAGAAATGACTTATAATTGCCTAGGGAATGATAATTACCGCGTTACGATTAAATTATATCGTGATGCTGCTGGTGGAGGTGCGGAATTCGATGCTCCAGGAGGTGCTGTAGGTGCAGCAACAATCACAGTATATCGTGGTTCTTCCGAATTTATAAACCTAACGGGAGGCGTACCTGCAACAGCCCCCGTTCCTCCAGACATTAACAATCCTTGTCTGATTATACCACCCAATATATCTGTCGGAGAAGGCGTTTATACTTTTGATGTAAACCTACCACAGAGCAATGAAACGTATACGATTTCGTACCAACGTTGCTGTCGCAATAGTACGATTACGAATATTTTAAATCCTGGTGAAATCGGAGCAACTTATACCGTTGATGTCACTCCTGAAGCGCAGGCTTCCTGCAACAGTAGTCCAGCATTTAATAGTGTACCACCTATTGTCGTTTGTGCGGGAACAGATATCAATTTTGATTTCTCGGCAACAGACCCTGACGGAGATTTGTTAGTCTATGAATTATGTGCTCCCTTCAATGGCGGTGGTAATGATACTGATAATCCTTTTACACCAGGCGGTGTCTCTCCAAATCCGGACACACCACCTCCATATTCTACTGTTAATTTTGCGCCAGGTTTTTCAGCTTTAGCACCAATGCAAGGGGACCCAGAGGTTAGTATTAATTCCTCGACAGGTTTAATAACAGGAACGCCAGTTTTATTAGGACAATATGCTGTCGGTGTCTGTGTTTTTGAATTTAGAAATGGTGTGCTTTTGAGTACAGTGAGACGAGATTTCCAGTTTAATGTAGCAGAATGTGAACCAACCGTAGTCGCCGAGATACAATCTGATGAAATATTGGACAATGAAGAATTTCGTGTCATTTCATGTGGAGAAAACACGGTTTCCTTTGTCAATGAAAGTTATCAAGAGTCTTTCATTGATAATTTTTATTGGGAATTTGATATTAATGGTACCATTGAACGCATTGAAGAATGGAGTCCAACAGTTGAGTTTCCCGAAGACGGCATTTATAATGGAGTCTTAATATTAAATGAAGGAACAACCTGTGCTGATACAGCTGTTATTTTAGTAGAAATTTATCCAGATATTTTTACAGATTTTGAGTATGAGTATGATACCTGCGTCTATGGACCTGTTGATTTTACGAACCTTTCTTTTTCTAATGCAGGACCTAATGCGATTGTAGATTATCTCTGGGATTTTGGTGACGGTACAACGGATACTATTGTTGACCCTTCTCATTTATTTGCAATACCGGGTAATCTACCTGTTAGTCTGACGATTACAGATATAAATGACTGTGTTGAGACTTATACCGAAGTTATCGAGTATTTCCCTGTGCCGACGCTCATTCTCATTTCGCCCAGTACATTTAATGGATGTACGCCTGCCGAAATTTTCTTTGATAATCTAAGTGTACCAATCGATAGTACTTATGATATTACTTGGGATTTTGGAGACGGTACTTTTGGAACAGATATCAGTCCTACGCATATTTATGATACGCCAGGTATTTACACTATCGCAATTGAAATTACGTCACCAATTGGCTGTTATATAGATACAATATTTCCAAATTTAATAACGATACGTGCCTCTCCTGAAGCTGGATTTACTTTTACTCCTGAACAGCCGAATAACTTTGAGCCGACAGTCAGTTTTACAGATGAGTCTACAAATGCGGTGCAATGGAAATGGGATATCGATGACGGTTTTTATCGGACAATAGAGCAAAATCCTGTTTACACATTTCAAGATACAGGCATTCATGTTATTCAACAAGTTGTTATCCATGAGAGTGGATGTACCGACACCTTGA
Organism: uncultured Saprospiraceae bacterium; assembly: GCA_937923465.1. GTDB lineage: Bacteria > Bacteroidota > Bacteroidia > Chitinophagales > Saprospiraceae > JAHDCG01. The sequence goes on along the minus strand of CALDUB010000095.1, from coordinate 6,801 downwards.
CACAAATAATTGATGTAGAACCTCAGGTTCGATATTTTTTACCAAATGCTTTTACGCCCAATTTTGACGGAATTAATGATGAATTCCGTGGTGACGGCGTCATGGCTGGTGCTACTGATTTCTCTTTCGAAATTTGGAATAGATATGGAGAATTAATTTTTGAAACCGCTGACCCATTTGAAGCATGGAATGGTCAAAAAAATAACTCTGGTAAACTATCACAGAATGGTGTTTATGTTGTAGTTGTTTCTTACCTAAATCCGCGTGGTGAGAGAATTGAGTTAAAGGGATTTGCAACTTTGATACAGTAATAGCAGTAACCACCGTCGGTCCTACAGTAACACGGTCGTTCCATGCCGTGCAGGTCAGAACGGCAGTCCACATCAAAAAAAAGCACGATGATTGTTAATCATCGTGCTTTTTTTTGCTATTCTGGGCACGGTGTGGAACGACCGTGATACTTTTCCTAGTAGTAGCAGAAACGACGTACTTTAGCAGCGTGTTTAGCTAAGCGAACCACCTGACAAGCATAACCGTATTCATTATCATACCACAAGTAAATGGTCAAGCTCGTTCCCTCTTTAGAAACGATAGTTGAAGGCGCATCAACAACCGAAGTTGTTGTCATTCCAACCGCATTACTGCTCACAAACTCTGTATCAGAAGAATAGTGAATCTGCTCAATTAAATCTCCATGAAAAGCAGCATGACGCAACATATTGTTCAAGTCGTCTGCATTTGTTTCGTTAGTCACCTTCAAATTCAAGATAGCCAAAGAAACATCTGGCGTAGGTACACGCACAGAGTTACCTGTCAATACACCATCCAACTCAGGTAAAACCTTACCTACCGCAGTTGCGGCACCTGTTGAAGTCAAAACCATGTTAACTGCCGCACCACGTCCACGACGAGGTTTTTTGTGGAAGTTATCTAAAAGGTTTTGGTCACTGGTGTAGGCGTGAATGGTCTCAATATGTCCGTGCTCTACTTTCAATTTATCATGCAATACCTGTAAAACAGGAGAGATTGCATTGGTCGTACAACTTGCTGCACAGAAGATATTCTCTTTGTCTAAGTTGTATTCTCCTTGATTTACACCATATACAATATTAGGAATTCCCTTACCTGGCGCAGTCAACATGACTTGTGTTGCTCCTGGTCTCAAGTGAATATTCAATGCTTCTTTATCGCGCCACACTCCTGTGTTGTCAATAATTAAAGCATTTTTAATACCGTACTCGGTGTAGTCAATTTCGGTCGGGCTACCTGCATAGATGATACGAACGCGATTACCATTGATGATTAATTCGTCGCCGTCAGGAGTCACCTCGATAGTGCCTGGGAAGTCACCATGTACACTGTCAGTTGCCAATAAAGAAGCGCGTTTCATAGCTTCTTCGTGGCGGTCTTTCATTTTTGGACGCAAAACAATTGCTTTCAAACGCAACTGCTCTCCCCCACCCGTCACAGATAAAATGCGACGCGCCAACAAACGACCGATACGACCGAAACCGTATAAAACAACATCTTTTGCTGCTTTATTGACAGGTTTTTTGCTGATAAAATCACGCAATTTGTAAATGATAAATTCATCTACATTCTCAAATTTCCCTTTTTCGATAGCCCATTCTACACCCAACTTACCCAAATCAATACGCGCTGGCGGCATTTTTTTGAGGTTAGCAATAGAGTGCGCCAAAGAAAGAAGACTATCTAAATCGACAGTTTTATCTGTATATTTTCTAGAGTGCGATAGGTTTTTGATAATGCTGCTCGGCGCAGTATCATAAATTTCGCGGCGGAAAAGGATAAGGTCAATAGAATTGTCAAAACGAAGTTCGCCAACAATCTGTAACAATTCGAGAGCTGTTTTTTCTTGCTCGCGCCAATTTCTCAAAGAGGAGTCCGTGCGGTCACGGAGCAGAGTCTTTTTAGCCATGTGGTGGTCTAATTTTATTTGATTAAGTATAAAGTCAATCTATTCAGTCAAGATTCAGGGGTGGTTAATCCGTTAACAAATCTTTACAAGCCGACTTTATAAAACATTATTCTAATTTATAGGTGCAAAAATACGATTTTCCGAATTAAAAACAAGTAATTTCTTATTAAGTTATTAGTTATTCTGTTGGTGCTTTTCTCAAAATTTGACAAAATTCCTACTCATTAAACCAATAAATTCCCCTAATTTCGTGCATTATTTAGAAGACGTTGGATTTTAGATGTTAGACTTTAGATTGAGCAATACTAAAAGTTTTGTTCTTTTCTTCATTATTTGGATTGTTTGAATAATTACCTTGTTACAAATCAAACCTCTCTAACACTTTAAAATCACTCAAAACTTGAGCGTAAAGCGTCTAATATCTAAAGTCTAATATCTAACATCTTAATTACAACTTTCTCTATGAGTACTGCTGTCAGAAATCTCGAACCACGCGCTGTGTGGAATAATTTTGCCGACTTAAATGCTGTGCCGCGTCCTTCTAAAAAGGAAGAGCGTGTCATCAAATTCATCCAAGATTTTGGAGCGAAACTGAACTTGCCAACTTACACGGATGAAGTTGGAAATATCATCATCAAAAAGCCTGCAACCAAAGGCATGGAAGACCGCGTGACCGTGGTTTTGCAATCGCACTTGGATATGGTGCACCAAAAAAATAACGATACTGATTTCGATTTTGACAAACAAGGAATCGAGATGTATGTAGAAGATGATTGGGTCAAAGCAAAAGGCACGACTTTGGGTGCGGATAATGGTTTAGGTGTTGCATCTATCATGACATTGCTAGCATCAACGGACATCGCTCACCCTGCTATTGAGGCACTTTTTACGATTGATGAAGAAACAGGAATGACAGGTGCATTGTATCTAAAAGGTGGTCTTTTGGATGCAAAAATCATGTTGAACTTGGACACGGAAGACGATGATGAATTGACGATTGGTTGTGCAGGAGGCATCGACGTGACGGGAGAAGGTGATTATCGCGAACAAGCTGCGCCAGCGGGACATACTGCTTATACTTTACAGGTAAAAGGCTTGACTGGTGGGCACTCAGGTATGGACATCTATAAAGGTCGCGGAAATGCTAACAAGCTAATAAACAGACTCTTGTACCGTACAAATGAGAAAATGGACATCAGCATTTCCAGCATTGACGGTGGGAGTTTGCGTAATGCGATACCGCGAGAGAGTACAGCAATTGTGTTGACTGACGCTAAAAACACAGCAGCTTTCGAAGCTTTTATCAAAGCAGAAGCAGCCATTATCATTACCGAAAATGCGACAACAGACCCTAATCTTGAGGTCGTATTAGAAAAAACAGAGGCACCAGCAAAAGTGCTCAACAAATCTTTCCAAGACCGTCTTTTGCGTGCTATTTACGCTATACCAAATGGTATTTACCGCATGAGTCCAGACATTGAACACTTGGTTCAGACGTCTAATAATCTTGCGCGTGTTTTGGTAAAAGATAATGATTATCAGATTTTGTGTTTGACACGTAGCTCAGTAGATACAGAGAAGTTTGAAACAGCAGAAACGATTCAATCTGTAATGCAACTACTAGGTGCGCGCGTAGTTTTTGATGGAGAATATCCAGGTTGGACACCAAGACCAAGTTCACCAATCGTAAAAGTAATGGCTGATTTATACCGCGAGCGTTTTAATGAAGAACCAAATGTAAATGCTTGTCATGCAGGTTTGGAATGTGGCATCTTGGGAACAAACTATCCAGAAATGGAGATGATTTCTTTTGGTCCAAATATCCGTGGGGCACACTCCCCTGATGAACGTGCACAGATTAGTTCTGTGCAGAAGTATTGGGGATTTTTGTTGGAGACTTTGGAGAGAATTCCTAAAGTGAATTAATATCGTGCAGTTTTTGACAAAGAGGAAACCTTGGGTTTCCTCTTTGTCATTTCGACCAGAGGGAGAAATCTGAATATAAGAAGTATAATAGTACTTACACCTCTTACTCAGATTCCTCCCTATCGTCGGAATGACAAAGAAAAATTCTTTGAATTTTTCTTTGGTAAAAGGCTAGTCGTTCGTGAACATGACTCTTCCTGAATTAGACAATATTCTTCCTTCTTTATCCTTCAGTTGAATAAAAAATAGTCCGCTTCCATATTCACTCTTTGCTAATTTAATGCTTTTTTCATTTACTACTTGCTCTTCTCTCACTACTCCTAACTGGTTATAAATCAAAATCTTATCTACATCTGCTATTCCGTCTATCGTGACAAAAGCAAATTCGCCAGCAGGATTAGGGTAAATTTTCAAAGCTGTGCTTCCCGCAATGAAGTCATCAGTAGAGCTAGGTAACACCTCCACTCCTGCACATAAAATATCATGGTATAAAAGCAAACTTTGATAAGAAAACTCATCTAGTTCTGCTTGATATTCAGGACCATACACGTCCTCGTGTCCACCGCCTTCTATTGTTTGAAGATAATTTGAGATACCAACTTCTTCTGCTTGCGTGTGAATATTTCCACTTCCGAAAACTGTCATCAAATCAATCTGAAAACCATTAAATCGTGCGCCCAAACTACCTACATTGTAAGGAACTAAATCGTCTTCTGTTCCGTGATAGCTCACCAAGGGCGGGTCTGTTTCGTCTAGCCAATCAGCTCGATAAATACCGCCAGACAAGCTAAAAACACCTATCGCTTCAGAAGAGTAAGATTGATTTTCTTCATCACCTGTATCTCCTTCAAAACCTCCGTTATTCTCGATTATTTCGGATAGAAAGTCAGGAATATCATCTGTTTCATCCATATATGCTGCATGCAAAGCTATAATGGCACCAGCAGACGCACCGCCAATAAAAATACGGTCAGAGTCTACTCCAAATTGGTTTTCTGTCGCTGCATCTTTTCGCAAATGACGGACAGCAGCCTTCATATCTCCCACTGTCTTAATTACAACATCTAATGCTGTCAGTGAGTCTGGAAAATTAGGAAAGACCAGTTGATACAAACGGTAATCAATGGAAGCAGCTACATAGCCACGCTCCGCAAAACCCATACATAAGGCTTCTACATCGCCGTCTGTTCGTGTGCCTTGAACAAAAGAACCGCCATGCCCTAAGACAATAGTCGGTCGAGCAGTCGCAATATCGCCAACTGGCTCGTAAATATCCATGAATAGATTTTGCAAGTTGCCTTGCACATCGACATTTGCGCCATACTGGACAGTTGTTATTGTGACATCATTAAAAATTTTGTTAACGTATCGGTCGCCGTCACAATATTCTGAATTTTGGGCTGTGAGAGATAGAATAGTGAGGGTAAAAAGGAGTGTAAATAGGGATTTCATATTTCAATTTTAGTTTTAATAAAAAATAGCTGTATTCAAAGTTAAAGGATTTAGAGGTAAAATGATAGTTTGAGATTCAATTTTAACGAAAAATCATAATCCTAAGCAGCTCTTAAAAAAAATAGTATTAACTATCTAGCTTAACAGTCATTACTAATTGACAAAAAACCTACAATCTCATCGCACAAAAATCCCAAGAAACGCATTACCTTCGCCGCATGAGTACGACTAAAATAAAAAACCGCACAAAATCCGCAGAGTTATTTGCGGAAGCGAAAAAATACTTTCCAGGTGGTGTGAATTCTCCTGTTCGCGCCTTTAAGTCCGTTTCTGGACCGCCATTGTTCATCAAAAAGGGGCAAGGTTGTCGCTTTACGGATGAGGATGACAATACTTACATTGACTTTTGTTGTTCGTGGGGACCGCTCATTTTGGGGCATAATAATGACCGCATTCGTGAGTTTGTCTGTGAGACCGTTGCCAATGGGACTTCTTTCGGCACACCAACCAAATTAGGAAATGAGTTGGGTAAAATGATTATCGACAACAATCGCTTCATTGAGAAAATGCGCTTTGTTTCCTCTGGTACTGAGGCTGTTATGTCTGCTATTCGTTTGGCGCGTGGTGTGACAGGTAAGGATAAAGTCTTGAAATTTGACGGTTGCTATCACGGTCATGTAGATAGTCTTTTGGTAAAAGCAGGTTCTGGTTTGGCTACTTTTGGAGTAAGTACTTCTGCGGGTATTCCTGAGAGTTTTGCGAAAGAAACAATTGTTATTCCATTGAATGACCCAGACATTTTAGAAGCTACTCTAGCTGAACATGGTCACGATATTGCGTGTATCATCGTTGAGCCAATTCCAGCTAATAATGGTCTACTTTTGCAAGACAAATCATTCTTAGAATGTCTGCGTTTGAAGTGCTATAAGCATGGGGTTTTGTTGATTTTTGATGAAGTTATTTCAGGTTTCCGCGTGGGATTTGAAGGTGCTGCGGGACTTTACAATATTCAGCCTGACATCATCACTTATGGTAAAATAATTGGTGGAGGAATGCCTGTTGGAGCGTATGGTGCAAGTTCCGAAATCATGAGTCACATCTCTCCCGAAGGTCCTGTATATCAAGCAGGTACACTATCTGCTAACCCTGTGGCTATGTCAGCAGGCTATGCGGCTTGCGAACAACTTTTGGCAGATGGATTTTACGAAGGACAGGAGAAAAGAACGAAGGATTTCGTGGCTCAAATCATGGCGCATTGCGATGCAAAAGGTTACGAAGTCAGTATGCCAAATATTGGTTCGATTTTCTGGGTTGCATTCACAAAAGAACGCATTACCCGCAGCGACCAAATCGACTCGGCAAGTATGGAAAAATTTAAGGTTTTACACCATGAGTTATTGCAACGTGGCGTTTACTTAGGTCCTTCTGGCTATGAAGTTGGCTTTATCTCAGCAGCGCATGGAGAGGAGGATTTGCGCGAGGCG
>CALDUB010000094.1 GCA_937923465.1 uncultured Saprospiraceae bacterium | reverse complement strand
AATGCTACAGCACTAGTCTTAAACGGGCCTAACTCTTGAGTACCGGGCACTTCAAAAAAATTCTCGTCAAGATTTACTGCACCTCCTTTTATTCCATTATAAGTAATAGAAAAACGTGGACCAGCAGAAAGCCAAGGTGTTATTTTATAACCAACCATTGGTGATATTCCTATGGAAAATATGCTCGTAAATTGTCCCCCATTAAAGCCCAATGTTCCTCCCGTACCATACCACAATTTCTGTGTCCAGTTTCCACTATCATCAAAATATTCGTCCGTTTTAGAAGACTTTTTCTTCTTTTTACCGCGACTTTGTGCCTGTATATCTGTGCTAAAGCCAAATGTGAAAATGGCTGCTAAAAGCGAGAAGATGAGTAACTTTTTCATATAATTGATTTTATCAAGAAATAGCAAATAATTGACCACTTTAAGGTCTATGTTTATTAGACGGATGAAAAGCCTAAAAAGTTTGTAGCAAAGATATAAATAAGCGTTAAAAAATGCGATTTGTCCGATTTGTGGGCTATTTTTATGAAAAATGAAAGTTCTTTTTCAACAACGGCACGAATTTATGTATTTTAATGATTGTTATCGTCTCCTTTAAAAAAGAAAAAAATATGCGTATTTGTACTTTGTTTTTTATCGCTTTCTTATGTTCGTTTTCGACAATGGCTCAGACTGATTGGAAATTAAAAAAATCCGAAGCTGGTATTGACGTTTATGTACGTAATGCTCCAGGTACCGAACTTTTAGAATTTAAAGGTATCACGGTATTGGATTGTGATACTGAAACTGTTTTTAACGTTTTTCGAGATTTTGGTAGTTGGACTGATTGGAGTTATAAACTAGCAACGGTTGATGTTTTGAAAAAAGAAAGCCCAGTGGAGTTTTTCGTTTACTATGAGGTTGAAATGCCTTGGCCAATGGAAAATAGAGATATGATAAATCATCTCCGCATGACTAAAAATAAATTGACAGGGGAGGGACGTATTATTATGGAGAGTATTCCTGATTATATTTCTGAAAAGGAAGACAAAATTCGTTTGAAGGATGGAAAAGGGTCTTATCAGTTGAATCCTACAGAAGACGGAAAAACTGAAGTTATTTATCAATATTTTACTAATCCAGAAGGCGTCCCAGCCTGGGTCGTTAATCTTTTCATTACGGACAGTCCATTTTCTACTTTAAAAGGAATGCGAGAAGAGGTGAAGAAAGCGAAATATATTGCTGTACCATAATCAGAGATTGTTTTATCCGATTTTTTTCTTGGTTCGTCTTGAAAAAAGAATAAAGAGCATTGTGTTTAGGTATATTTGAGTATTAATTCACCTAAAACACCAAAATTATGGGATTCTCAAATAACGGAATGACCTCCATTCGTAATAACCGTAGTTTACAACGCAGTACAAAAAGTTATTTTCGGGATAAAGGACCTTCTACCTTACCAAAAGGATATTACAATAAAGATGACAAGTCTCCTTCTTATTCTGTTTTAAAAGACAGAATGGAAAAAAGAGAGATTCATATATTTTTGGTCTTCGGCATCTTGTGTGTTGGGCTTGGATTATTGATGACAATGTGGATTTTATAGACTGAAACCGTTAAAATCTTAATAAAATTGTCTTTGAAAATCACGTTTTCTACTTTTGAACGTTTAATTTTGCGAGAGTTTTAAGTCAAAATATTCGTAACAACACATTTAAAAGATGAAAAAATACCTTTTCCTACTACTTTGTTTTACTGTAGTTTTTCAAGCATGTAAAGATGATGAGGCAGTTCCAACTCCAACTAATCTTCTTAATTACGACGGAGATAATTTTTCAGCACCTGCTTTAGATGCAGGTATCTACGAAGCTGCAGCGCGTTTTACGACGACGGAAGTAGCAGAGTTTGAAGGCGAGCAATTAACTGCTGTTGATGTTTACTTTGTAAGTGTACCTGTCTCTCCACGTATCAAAGTTTACGCACAAGGCTCTGGCGACACTCCCGGTGACTTGTTGTATGATGCAAATATTACTTCGGAAGCTAGAACAGATAGTTGGGTTAGACATACATTGTCAACACCTATTGACATTCCTACTGAAGGATTGTGGATTGCCGTAAGAATAGACCACCCTGAGACTTTTGGTTCAGTTGGCTGTGACCAAGGGGGCGCGAACGCAAATGGAGATTTGATGTTTGTCAATGGCGATAATATTTGGACAACGCTAAGAGACTTTACAAATGGCGCAACGGATATTAATTGGAATATTCGTGGAGTGGTTGGAGAGTAAAATCCTAAACTATATCTAAAGAAAAAAGAGGCTGTTCCTAAAGGACAGCCTCTTTTTTGTGGATAATTATTCTTTTGGAATTTCTTATTCCTTCACAACTTCCCCAGCAGATATTTCAACGCCTTTATCCGAAACAGAGTAGAAATAAACTCCACTTGCCCAAGACTTCATATCTATTCGAGTAATCAAATCTGTTGATTTTTCAGAAAGGAGCAAACGTCCATTTATATCAAAAATCTCTATTTGCGCACCAATATTTTCTTCTGTCATTTCTAAATTGAAATAGTCCGAAGTAGGATTTGGATAAGTCTTGACCATTGAATTTTCTATATCGTCTATACCATTAATGATAACGACAACTTCTTCTGCAATGTCAACGAGTGTCCGTCCGTCAGCACCTTCTACAAATTCTATGAGCGTACTTTCTTCTCCAAAAAGAACCTCCAGAGTATCTTTTGCAACATTCCAATTTGTCACTGGTAAATCATCGCCTTCTACAAAAGGGAATAATAGGACTTTGAACTTCGGCTCAACCGCATTACTCTCAGCTATCAAACGAGGACGTGCCCAATCAGGATTAGGACTATAGTTTTCTTGTGAAAAATAATCGACGTATTCTAAGCTGTCCATATAGGCAGGAGCTTCCGCATTCGCCTGATTTTCAATTTGCAAAAAACGGACTAAGAGACGGCGGTTGCCTGTTTCTTCAGGTTCTGTGAGAATGACATCATTACGATAGTTTTCATCGTTAGCATTCACGACAGTCTCCGAAATCGTCAAATCACGCGCCATTTGCGCCAGCCATTTATAATTATGAACTTCTGCATCTTTTTTTACATCATCCACAACTAATACGAAAGGATTTTCGCCCTTAAACATGGCAACAGAACGAATCACTTTCTCCATTGGATTGTATAGACGTTTTACCATGCGCTCTTTTTTACCTGCTTGGTGCCAATGCGCCCAATCGTAAAAAGGAAGTTCGTAATGCGCTTCTGTCTTTGGTGTATATTGGAAATCATTCCAAGTTTCCGTCACCTTTTCCCAACCATTCTCTCCCAACCAAGGATGGTCGACTTCTTCTGGCTGCGGTGACCAGTGCCATTCCCAAGTATAGGCATAAGTTGCATCTGCTGCTGCACGTGTTAAATCTTCTCCAGATGTAAATTCTAAGAATTTTGCAGGCTGGCGAGCTTTGTCTCCGTCAGGGTCTCCAATACCAACACCCAAGTCGTCCACCAATACACAAGAGTGAAACCAAGTCGGCTGAAATGGACTACCACCGTAAGATTTACGTACCCATATTCTGCCCAAGGCACTTAGTGTAAAATCATTTCGGTCGCCGTGCGTATGTCCTCCCATGTCTTGACGCGCATGAAATTGTACAGATAAGGCATCACTATCGGTATCACTTTTTATAATTGCCAAACCTCTATCGTCTGCAAAATAATCAGTCTCAACGACAGCTGCTGCTTGCGTATTCCAATCTCCTGGTGTATAATCTTGCGCAAAAACTGCCGCAGGAATTAAGTAATTAAAATAACTATCATCAGGAACTTGTTGCTGATACAAATAGCCTTCACCAGCTAAGTTGTAGCCTTTTTCGATATAATTTCTCCAAACAAAATCAACCTTTGGGTCATCGGGCATGATGTATTTCAGACCAATGATATCTAATGATTTGAATTTGTATTCTCCCAATACAGGATTGTAACCACTACCACCCCAAACATCGTATGAAGTAAATCCATGACCATAGGGCTGCATGATAGCAGGCAAAAATTGCTGTCCGTAAGCACGGACATGTGGGTGCGCCAAAAGACTATAGCCTCGTTTTGCACAAGCAATCAAAGTCGTTACGTATTGATAATTTTTTCCCAGACCTTCTAATCCCGCACCTGAAGGATACCAACCATAAGTGATGAAATTATGCTGTATCCGCATCCATTTTTCAGTCAATTCTGGTTTGTAACCAGGCTCACCTTCGATTGCTAGGTTTGGGATGATTTCAAAACCATTTAAAGTACTCCAATTGCTGGCATTTGCATAAGCATCCATGTCGCTACCATGACGAGGTGTATCAGGTATTGTTTTGACCAAAGCAGCACGCACTAAGTCTTGTTGCGCTGTTGTCATCGCATTAAAATGCAAATCATAAGCAATCGCCATGTGCATTCCTCCAAAATTATTGAAGTTAGTATCGTCCGAATTGACATTAGGGTCGTCAATCGCCATACTTGCCCAGAAGGTCATCGCTGTTGCTAAATCAGCGGCGCGGTCAGCATAACTCTCCCCAGTATCAGGGTCCGTATGACCTGCCATTAATAAGCATTCAAAAGCTTCTAATGACATCATACACGCCGTTATGTGTTTGCGTTTGATATCTAGACCTTCCCATACAGTAGGGTCTCCATTTATTAGTTTTGTATATTCCGTATTGGTATTCCAATGTCCAGCATTACCGACCCAGCGGTTGTAGTGTTCGTCTAGAGCATAATCTGCCTGTTGACTATATGCACTGACCCCAAGATTTAAAAGAGTCGTATAAGCGTGGATTTGTCCGAAAATGGCTTGACCTGAAGCCGTACTTGTGAGTCTGTCTTGAATAGTCGATAACTCGGAAGGACCAAAGAAAATACGCGGATGCACACCTTCTGCGGGGGCATGAACGATTTCACGGAGACCGTCTGTATTCCATTCTACAGTACGCGGTCCGAGACCGTTGTTCATACTATTATCGTAATTTTCCCATCCGTCGATGAAGCCACCGATTTGAGATTCTTGTGCTTGAGAAAACTGCAGTAGACCTAAGCAGACAGCGAGGAGACAATGTTTGTAGATAGCTTTCATGTAGTAATTTTTACGGGGGGTAACCGATAAGATATTTGATTTTTTAAATTGGGGTATTTATCAAAGTGTGCTATTTTGAGTAGTAGGACTTTATCGGGAGGTACAATCCTACTTTACTACAAAAATCGTGGCAAGCTTGAAAAATATAACTTTATTCTATTGTTATCTACGGAAAATAGTGCTTTTGGTTGTTTGTGATGTCTTATATTTTGGTAAATCAGGCATTGCAGAATTTGTAAAAGAGGGAGATTAGTCTGGAGAATGAGAAAAAAATTAAGTCGAGTTTTATT
>CALDUB010000093.1 GCA_937923465.1 uncultured Saprospiraceae bacterium | reverse complement strand
TCATCTATCCAAAAGAGCATGTAGAAAGTCGCAAATACTCTGAGATGAAAGGGTACTTGTATGATTTGATTCTAAAGAGTTTGCAGGCTTATGATGAGAAAACATCCATTGACTATAAGTTAAAGGGCATGCTATTGAGTGTACGGACTTTGTATAAAAGGTCGCTTTTTGATGACTGTAAAGACGTGTTGCATAAAGCGAAGAAAATAGCGACGAAGTATGAAGATTTTAATGCAAGTATAGAACTTTTGCGGTGGGAAAAAGAGATAGCATATGCAGAAGCCAATATTACTTATTTGGATAAAGAATTAGATAGAATAAGAAACGAAGAAAAAAAATTAACCCGCCAGATACAGAATATTTCTAAGTATCGAAATATGTTTTTCAAGGTATTAATTAGTGTTAGAAAAGACGCCGCTTCTGTAAAACAGAATTCAGAAAATTTATCTTTTATTGATGAAAATAAGTTAGTAGAGGATATAAAAAATACAGAATGCTATAAGATAAAAACACTCTATTATCGTGTGTTATCTTCCTATTGTTTTGCAATGAGAAATGCTGAAAAATTTTACTCGTCAAGTTCAAAACTCGTAGAACATATAGAAAGTAAGCGCCACATGATAGCAGAGAATGCATCAGAATACATATCAGCATTAAGTAATCACGTTGTAGCATCTGGTTCTTTGAAGAAATTCTCGGAAGTAGAAGAAACGCTAGACAAAATGAATGCGATTAGAGTAAATACGCACGACGACGAGCTAAAAATTTATCGTCAGTACTATTTAGGCAAATTTCGTTTATACATTGACTCTGGGGAATTTGAAAAAGGATTTGAAGAACTACAGGAGCATATTAAGAAGAGAAGAAAATTTGATGCTAATCTTTTCAGAAAAGATACTTTCTACATCAAATACTTTAGCATTTGTTTTGGCGTAGGCAAATATAAAGACGCTCTTCATTATTTAAATGAATGGCTAGGAATGTCAAGAAATATTGAGCGTAAAGATTTACAAAGTCTAGCTCGAATTTTAAACTTAATCATTCATTATGAAATGAACAATACAGATTTAATCGAGTCTCTGTTACGCTCCACTTATAGATTCCTCACAGATAAAGATTTCTTTGAAGAGTTTGAGAAAAAGTTTCTTAGTTCTTTTCGAGAAGCTATAGAAATACAGTCTCGAAAAGAACTAAAAACACATTGGGAAAATCTTTCAAAAGAATATGAAAGATTAGAAAAGGAGTTGAACTTGCCTGGCTTTATCCGCTGGTTTCCTATCAAGGAATGGATTGATGCTCAAGCGAGTGGAATATCATTTGCCCGTATCGTAAAAGAACAATTTGAACGAAGCTTGAGTAAGTAATACTATTTATCCTAGTGTAACGATATTTATTCTTCCGTTTTTAACGATGCCTAATTGCTCAAATCTACGGATATCAATATCACCCCAATCAATCCAGCTTGAACCTCCAGAACCACCTGGTGCATTAGGTGCAGCACGGAAGCCTCCTTTGATTTCTTTCGTTTCGTTGATTTTAGAACCCTCAAATTTTGCAAAAGTATTTTTCTTTTTCATGTCAATTCTTTTTCAGATGATAGAAAAGTATTCGAAAATAATTATACTCGAATACTGATTTGTTGGTGAAGTAAAAACGGGGTACAATCCGCTCACAATATAAATATAGGCATTATTAAACCTTGACACAAAACCAAAAAAAAGTAAAAATCAGATTTCTGATTAAAAATAAAGAAGCCGAATAACATCAAGAATGTCATTCGGCTTGCTTATTAGAGCTCATTTCTTAATTCTTATTAAAACAGTTTTGCTTGACTGTCTACATCAAAATCAACTGAATCTCCAGGTTTTAACTTCTTTTTATCTGCTGCTGCTTTTTTAGCAACTGCCGCTTGCTTATTATCAGCCGCTTGCTTATTCAAGTCTTCGACAGTGATAATTTTACTTTCGGTTAGTTTATTACCAATAGCCTTCCAGCCTTTGACATCAATAAATTCAGCCAAATCTAATTCAGCCTCTTCTTTCTTTCGATTGACTCGGATACTATATTTTATTTTGGGTGCTTCTGTAACCGTTGCAAAGTAAAGTTTGCTCTGTTTGTGGTCAGAAATAAAACTATACTTCTGTCCTATTTTATTGGTTTCTATTTTGAAACGCTTGACGGTCGTCTGACCTTTCTCGCCCTCCCAATAAACAGCACTAACGACTAATTCTGGGTCAAATTTTCCAATGTGAATAATATTAGGGACGTCGTAACGATTCGTCATTTCGTAGTCTGTCAACTCATAACTACCATCTTTAAATATTACCAAAATATTCGCTCCTGTATCAAACTCCCCTAAAAGTAAGCCACGTTCTTCTGTATTCAAACGTCCACTCACTTCATCCATATAAATCTTCAAAGCACCAAGTGTTGAGTTTCCTTGTGATACTTGCGTCACCTTACGAATTGGATATTTGGAAACGATATTACCCTGCGAGCCGCGACCTTTGATTGATAATTCACTAAAATCATAATCATATACTTTCACCCGCGCCGTCGAACCTTGTGACAGTTGAACAGAGACAACTTCGCTTTCTCCATTTGGATTCGCTGTAAAATATAGCGTTTTTGAGCCTTTTGTTCCTTTAGTTAAGTCATATTCCTTATCACGTGTTATTGCTTTTACATTAAAACGTTTCGCCATGGTGCGTCCCGTTTTGCCGTCTACATACATCATGTTATAAGTCGTACGCTCATCTCCTTTGTTCCACACAGAGACGTAAATAATATCTTTGCCTACAAAGGTTTTATCAGAGATACGAGTAACCTGAAATTTCCCGTCTTTGCGGAAGACAATAATGTCATCAATATCCGAACAGTCACTCACAAACTCATCTTTCTTCAGACTTGTCCCAACAAAACCTTCCTTGTAGTTAACATACAATTTGGCATTATTAGCAACTACCTGAGCGCGCGCGATTGTCTCAAACGAAGTAATTTCAGTACGACGTTCTCTACCTTTTCCGTAGGTAGTCAAAAGTCTTTGGAAGTAAGCAACTGCAAACTCTGTCAAGTGCGCCAAGTGATGCTTCACTTCGTCTAATTCTTTCTCTAAATCTGCAATCTTCTCGTCGGCTTTAAAGGCGTTGTATTTCGAAATACGCTTGATTCTAATTTCTGTCAAACGCGTAATGTCCTCCTCCGTCAAATCTCGAAGAAGTTTTATGCGCTTATCATTTTTCGCTGCAGTCATGTTTGGTGTCAAAACGTATTTGCGCATCTGTGTGTCAATGATTTTGACAACTTCTTCCCAGGTTTCTGCCTCTTCTATATGGTGGTATACACGATTTTGAATAAATATTTTTTCAAGACTTAAAAAGTGTAATTTCTCTTCAATCTCACCTCTCTTAATTTCTAACTCCTTTTTCAACAAATCCTTGGTACGGAATGTCGACAGTCTCAAAATATTATCTACATCCGTAAAGTGAGGTTTATTTTCTATAATCACACAAGCATTTGGAGATATAGAAACCTCACAATTAGTGAATGCATACAGCGCATCAATCGTCACATCAGGAGAAACACCAGACGCTAATTCTACCCGAATCTCGACATCAGCAGCAGTAATATCCTCTACTTTTTTAATCTTGATTTTACCTTTTTCATTCGCCTTAACGATACTATCCATGAGGTTAGTAGTCGTGACGCCATAAGGCAATTCAGTGATGACTAAAGTATTTTTGTCTAGGCGAGAAATCTTAGCCCGGCATTTAACACGACCACCTCGTTTTCCTTTGTTGTATTCTGTAACATCTAAGAGTCCTCCAGTCATAAAGTCTGGATAGATTTTAAATGGCTTATTTTCTAAAATTTTTATTGAAGCCTTTATGAGTTCAATAAAATTATGTGGCAATACTTTGGTAGAAAGCCCAACCGCGATACCTTCAACACCTTGTGAAAGTAATAAAGGAAATTTAACAGGAAGATTAATCGGTTCTTTTTTCCGACCATCGTAAGTCACCTGCCACTCCGTCGTCTGCGGATTAAAAGAAGTCTCTAGAGCAAATTTAGTTAGACGTGCCTCAATATAACGAGCTGCAGCCGCACGGTCACCCGTACGAGAATCTCCCCAGTTTCCTTGTGGGTCTATCAGCAAATCTTTCTGTCCAATATTAACCATGGCATCTCCAATAGAAGCATCACCGTGCGGGTGATACTGCATGGTTTGACCGATGACGTTTGCCACCTTATTGTAACGTCCGTCGTCCATTTGCTTGAGCGCGTGCAAGATGCGTCGCTGTACAGGTTTTAAACCATCTTCAATGGAAGGGACGGCACGTTCCAAGATAACATAAGAGGCATAATCCAAAAAATAATCTTCGTACATCCCTTTTAGGGTTGTAACTTTTTCATCCTTTTTGGGAGCAGTATTTTCGGGATTAGTCCCACTATCATTTTTGCTTTCGCTCATACTTCAATTTCTATTTTGCAGGGAAAATCTAGTTTTCAGCAGGCAAATATAAGCAAATACATGCTTTTTCATAAACAATTTGTTTGTATTTTTGATATTTTTTGTTTTGTAATTTTCAGGAAGGTATGAACTAAGGATTTTTTCACTAAGAAAGTCCCGCTTTACCAATGAAGGAAAGGGGGCATCTATTATTTTTTACAAACAAAATAACATCTCTAGTTTCAGATTACTTACTATCGCAATAAAGTAACATCTCCTTTAAATATTTGCTCTGTTCCGTCTTTAAATTCTATAACGGTAACCCAGGAAAATACGGCGGGGTCAAGAAGTTCTCCTTTATATTTACCATTCCAACCAAAGTTAATATCATTCGGCTGAATGTCGAAAAACTCCGCAACGTTTTCTCCCCAACGACTAAAAACGGAAAGCATTTTAATATTTTTCACCTCATCGTCTCTGGCAAAAATTAAAAATTCATCATTTACACCATCGTTGTTCGGAGAAAAAGCATTAGGTATGTATATATGTTTTTCTTGGTCAACATAGACCGTCATTATATCCTCTCCAGGACAACCATCCGTACTGACAACATTTACAGCATATGTACTGCTCATAATCGGACTCACCGCTTGAATAAAACATTCTGGACAGTCCAAAGAATCTGCTGCTGTCCAGACGACCGAGACAATACTATCATAGGGAATATTTACAATTGCATTTAATGTAATACCTTCTCCAAACTCAATAGAAAGGTCTTCTCCTAAATCAACATCAACTTGAAGAGCACTATTGATTGCTAAAACCTCGGCACTATAACAACCGTTGGCATCTATTGCTATGACCTCATAATTACCAGCTGATAAATCTGTAAAGTCACCTAAACTTTGAAAATCACCGTCATTAAGTGAAAATGAATAAGGAGAAATACCTCCTGTTAAGCTAGTATAGATAGCTCCTGTACTTTGCTCAAAGCAATCTATATCGTTGATAGAAAACATTAATCCTAAGGGTTCTGGTTCTGTCAGGTTAAGTTCTGAGGTATCAGAGCAACCGTTGGCATCAATTACCGTCACGTTGTAATTACCCGCGACTAATTGACTGATAGTTGTGGAGTCTTCTCCGTTTGACCAAGCTATTTGAAAAGGAGCTGTGCCTCCAGTTATTTGGACACTAGCTGCACCGTCGTTGCCTCCTGCACAGCTAATTTCTACGCCATTATAAGCAGAAGCAGCAGTTGCAGATACACTTGGCGGGAAATTTTGAGTAATAGTTACTTGAGCAGAAGTAATAAAGCCATTGGCAGAACTCAACTCAATAGTGTAATTACCTCCTGGTAAATTATTGATAAGTTCTTCTACATTTAAAGCACTAATCGTACCGCTGCCACTCGAAACTCCTGACCACGTATAGCTAAATGGGGCTTCGCCTACTGTCGCTATTATCGTTAGAGAACTACTCGTTTCTCCGCAGGGGATAACACCTTCTTCTACTATCATTTCCACTCCACATTCATCAAATGTAGATAGTAAGACTGTAGTAGTAACGATACTATCACAGCCAAATTGGTTAATTAAATCTTGGGTAAAAACACCTGTAGATGCTTCGTCACAAGTGAATTCGGATATGTTTACTTCGTCACTTTGTAACAACTCTACTGTTGTTACAACGATACTATCGCATCCAAATTGGTTAACTAAATCTTGAGTAAACGTACCCACTTCACCTGGGTCACAGCTAGTCTCTGTTAAATTAATTAAACTACTAGGGTCTAAAGATACAATCGTAATCACTGTACTATCACAGCCATATTGGTTAATTAAATCTTGCGTAAACGTACCCACTTCATCGGAATCACAGCTAGTTTCTGTTAAATTAATTAAACTACTAGGGTCTAAAGATACATTCGTAATTACAATACTATCGCAGCCATATTGGTCAATAAGGTCCTGAGTAAATGTACCAACCTCACTAGCTTCACAAGTTGTACTAAAAAGAATAATCGGCATACTTGTCCCTAATACTACTGTGGTTATCACTGTACTATCGCAGCCAAATTGGTTACTTAAGTCTTGGGTAAAAACGCCTACACCTGCTGCGTCGCAAGTCGTAGTTGTCAGATTAGTTGTGCTATTTGGAGATAAAGTAATCGTAGTAATCACTGTACTGTCGCAGCCGAATTGGTTACTTAAATCTTGGATAAAAACGCCCACGTCAGCAGGATTACAACTCGTATCAGATAAGTTAATAAGACTACTTTGGTCCAAACTAACAGTCGTAGTCACGATACTATCACAGCCGAATTGGTTAATTAAGTCTTGGGTGAAAATCCCTACATCATTAGGGTCACAACTCGTATCGGATAAGTTAATGTAGTTACTTTCATCTAAGCTAACCGTAGTAATAATAGTACTATCACAGCCAAATTGATTACTTAAGTTTTGGGTAAATACACCAACATCAGCAGGGTCGCAACTAGTTTCTGTAAATTCAAACAAGTCACTATCTGCAAGACTGACAGTTAGAGTTACAATACTGTCGCAGCCAAAAATATTAGTTAAATCTTGTGTGAACGTACCGACTTCAGAAAGTTCGCAGGTGTATTCAGTACTTTCGACTTCATTCGATTCTAGAATAGCAACAGCTGTATTTGCTTCAATAACACATCCGTCTGAATTTGCTACGGTTACGGTATAGCTTCCCTGCTGTAAAGTCGTTATATTAGGAATAGAAACAGATGTTCCCGAAGCCGTAAATCCTGTTGGACCAGACCATTCAAAGGAATTTCCTGTTGGAGAAGAAACTGTAAGATTCAAAGTTTCGCCCGAACAAAGTAAATGCTCACTGTCAGCAAATGCCGTCAATTCTGAAACAGTTAAAGTTACTTCATCAGTAACCGTACAAGTCGGCGCAAAAACAATATCATCAATCGCAAAATCATTTCCAAACTCAGCCAGATTAACATCTTCTATACATACTTCGGCGGTAGTATTAGTCCCTGAATTCCATAGCACAAAAAAGTTAATCCACTCACAGGTATTTGAAAGACCAATATTACCATCTCCAACAGCAAGACCATTGATATTAAATTGAATTTCGCAAGGACCATTAGGGTCTACAGAAGTAACCCAAGCAGAAAAAGCGTATTCTGTATTAGGAGTAACATTGATAGTCTGGCACCAAGCATTTTGATTAGCAAATTCACTTCCATTGACATTCATCATGTTTCCAGTACCCGTCGTGTGGTCGCCACAGGACTCCCAGTTGACATGCATAGGAGCAGGGTCATTACCTATAGAATATTGTCCTTCTACTAATTCATTAAAAGGAAAAGAAGGAGAAGCATTATAACTATAGTCTGTAGAAAACCCCGTATCTCCTCCTGAAAAATCACCATTGATAATTAAGTCGGCACTGTAATCAATGCTCTTTCCTGTTAAAGTATAAGTTGTAGTTGTACTAACAGTAGCATTGGGAGTAAGTGAATTAGGATTAGAAAGCCCCGTAGTAGGAGACCACTCAAAAGGAAGGCTAGTGTCAGAAACAGAACCAACTAATTGAAAAGTAGTAGGAACGGTACATTCCATTTGGTCTGGTCCAGCATCAACCGTCAAATCACATTGCGCATATGAAAAATTACATAAAAGCACATTTATACTAAAAAAAAGAAAGAGGCTTTTATTAAAAAAAGAAAGACTAGTAGAGCGTATTTTTTTTTTCATATCCTTCACTATTAGAGAAAACTATTTAAAATTGGTATTCCTATTAAGAAATGTATTATTTTCTTATATGTATTAAGACAAATTAAAGTACATAAGACCTACTATTGGGTATTGTAAAAGCTAAGGACCTTAGATACTTTATATAAAAAGAGAAGGAAAGAAGACTTGAGACAAATAAAAAAGTATTGCCAAATTGAATTTTTAATCAATCAATTTAGTTCATCAAGAACAAGACACTTGCAAAGCAAACAAATAAGCCTTACCTTTATAAGCAGCACATTAAAGAAATAGAACGTTTTGCATGTATAAAACTCATTTTATATACAAGGGAAATTTTCAACCACCTATATTTTAGTAATATTCCCTCTTTACCTATTTCCAAACCAAAACCAATATCATGGATATTGTATTACCTATCGAAAACGAAGAATCTAAACTCGTCCAAGCTTGCGCAAACAAGGAACGCTGGGCACAAAAAGTGCTCTACGAGACTTACTACGGCAAGATGATGGGAGTGACACTTCGTTATTCAAATAATTCTGAGGATGCTCTGGACATTTTGCATGAAGGCTTTATAAAAGTCTTTAAGCACATTGGCAGATACCAACCTAATACTTCCCTTAATGCGTGGATTCGACGCATTATGGTCAATACTGCTATTGATTATTATCGAAAAAATGTGCGTCGACGCACAGAAGATATTGATACTGCATTTGATATTAGTTCTAAAGATGCTGATGCTATTAGCCAAGCAACTGAACAAGAAATTTTGGAAGCAGTACAGGAGTTGTCTCCTGCCTATCGAACGGTGTTTAATCTATACGTAATAGAAGGTTTTTCACACAAAGAGATTGGTCAAGCTTTAGGTATTACAGAAAGTACCTCTAGGTCTAATTTAGTGAAAGCAAGAACAAAATTGAAAGGAAAACTTAGTGCGAGATTTGATTATGGAATACGGAAATAAAAAATTTGACGATAAAATACGAGAAGCGTTGGGAAGTACAGATGTGCCTTTCAATGCTAGTCACTGGCAGGACTTTGAGCAAAAGTTAGACGCTGCCGACTTGACTACAGATGACTCTGTAGATGAGGCGACTTTTGATGCGAATGTCGCATCAAACTTAGTAAATATAGATGCTAGCGCAGCAGATTGGGATAGTTTTGTAGAAAAACTAGACGATGCTGAAAGCCAAGACCCTTTTGATGCTATTATTGCGGCAGGGCTAACTAGCGCAGCAGCAAATGCTGCTGCTGATTGGGGTAGTTTTGAAGAAATGCTTGATGCGGCAGAGGCGGCAGACTTGACGACGGACGACAATATTCTCGACCAAAAGGCTCAACAAAAATTAGAAGATTACGAAGTACCTTATGCGCCTGAAAATTGGTCTTTGATGCGCGAGCGTATCAGAGAGGAGTTTTCCTTACGTCGTAAATTAATTCGTTATAGAGTGGCTGAGATTTCAGTAATGATTTTAGCTATTTTTACTTTGTTTAATTATTTGCCGAAAAATGAACTAGGCAATCTTATGATTATAGAACAAGTAAAAGAACGCATTAAACAAAAGGTATCTCCACAAAAAACGCAAGAAGCAGCTTTACAAAGTGCGCCTATTGCATCTGCTAAAAAAATAAATAAAGCGGAAACAAATGGCGATATTAGTTTGGACGTTCTTTCGCAAGAAATAAAAACAAATTATGTAGCGACGGGCGATGCTATCAGTATTTATGCTGGGCCGAAAGTTAAGACATTTTCTCCTTTGTCAGTTTTAGAGACACCTTTAGATGTTAGTGACAATGTAAAATTAAAGGCTTCTGTTGCAATAACTGTAGAAGAAATAGAAGAGGAAAAGAAAGGTTTATTTGCTTGGATGAGAAAAGACGACGAGCCAGAATCTGAGATAAATAAAGATAAAACTATTAAATCTTTTCTTTTAGAAGCATTAGAGAGTAAGAAAACAGAAGAGCTTTCGTCTAACGAAGAAGAGGTTTTACAAGCGTCTAAAGTTAAGTTAGAGCATAAAAATGTACGTCTAGGGATGTTTACATCTGCTGACTTATATGGTGTTTATGCACCTTATGACCGTTTTTTCAACTATAGCCCTGGTACTGCTTATGGTGCAAATATGGGCGGGGGAATTTTACTTGATTTTCAGAAAAACCGCTTGCATATCGTGACTGGTGGTGCCTACATGCCTAAGTACTATCAGCCTTCTCATGGAGATGAAGTTGTAGGTTCATTTGAAACGGCTTATGTCAGAGAAGATTTAGAAGAAATAAAATTAGATATCGTTCACATTCCTCTTGATTTCCGTTATGACTTTGTTCAAGGTACTAAGTGGCGCTTTTACGGTGTAGCTGGAGCAGCTTTTAATATTGTTTTAGAAACAGCTTACGATATTGAAAAAGAAATTTTAGTCGTCAACAAAGATGCTGATGCTACCGTGGCCATTACTTCAGAAAGTACTATCTTAGATAGAAAAAGATTTCAAGAAGGTTTGACAGAAGGCGGAGGATTACCAGAAAATACTTTCTTGACGGCACAATTGGGACTTGGAGTAGAACGCTTTGTGACTCAACGTTGGAGTATCTTCTTTGAGCCTATTTATCAGCAGCAATTTTCAGGAATGGGAATAGGACCTAATGAGAATAGTTTCCGTACAGTTTCTTTACGTTTAGGTGCTAAGGCGACGATGTTTGGGAAGTAATTTTCAATACTTCAGTAATGAGCAAAAAAATAGCTGAGTAACCAAATGGTACTCAGCTATTTTTTTGTCTAGAGCTTATCTACTTCAATTCCTTAATCTTGATATTTCTATACCACACTTTATCACCGTGGTCTTGTAAAGAAATATGTCCAGATTTCCCCTTACCAAAGCCTGGCATCTCGTGAAATTTACTCTTCGCAATCATCTCCGTCCATTCAGGTGTGTACATTTCAAACTCGACGACTTTCTTGCCATTGAGCCAGTGTTCTACTTTGCCATTATTTTTGATGAGGCGGATTTGATTCCATTCTCCCGCAGATTTAACCGTCTCTTCATTACAAGAAATCATGTCGTACAAGTCGCCCGCTCGATGTTTTTCAATTTTAGAATCTGGATGACAGGTATTGTCTAATACTTGCATCTCAGGTCCAGTTTGCCAAACGTAATCATACTGATTACTTTCCGTTACATTATAAATGATGCCGCTATTTCCACAAGGTGAAATACGCCATTCTAGGTTCAACTCAAAGTTTTCGTAGCTCTTGTCAGTGATAATATCACCACCGTCAGCAGCTTGCCAGCCTCCGTCTTCCTTTTTGATAGAATTCAACATTAACGAACCCTTTCTCACTATCCAACTTGAGCCAATTGTTTGCTTACGGAAATTACGCCAGCCATTCGTTGTTTTACCGTCGAATAGCAATTCCCAGCCGTCTGCTTTTTCTGTAGCACTTAATTTATTCAAGCTATCATAGTCGGTATCATCTGTATAGCCAGGCGTATTTTCAGGA
>CALDUB010000092.1 GCA_937923465.1 uncultured Saprospiraceae bacterium | reverse complement strand
AACAGGCGGTAATTTTCGCAGAGGCTATCTTCATTGACGCTCGTCAGGAAGACCAGGATGATTGCATGTTTGAAATGCATCTTATCTAACAATTACTTCTCAATAGTTTAGTAGTTGTTATTGGCAACTACTAAAGTCTTTTTTATCCTTTTCGATTCAAATTTCAAGGTGGTTTGCCGTACAAAACGGTAGCGTAGTTCAATTGGTTGAGCAGCGGATTGTCTATCCGCAAGTTGCGAGTTCGAGTCTCGTCGTTACCGCATATGGGGGTACATGTCCAAGGCTGGCGATATTGCTTTGCAAGCAATCTGTGATGGGTTCAATTCCCATGACCTCCACTAAGTAAAAGAAACAAAATAATTTAGACCATTATTCCCATTCTTTTTCCGTCTAAAAAACACAAAAAAGAGTTCCGTGATACAGACCATGCAACGATTTTTTAAATTCTTTAGACGAAAAAATAAAAGAGAATTACGACCCAACTTATTTAATTTCTTTTACTCATTTGGTGAACTTAGTTTAACAGGTTAAAATACCAGAATGTGAATCTGGAGTCCAGGGTTCGAGTCCCGAGTTCACCCCATTTTCATAAAGTCTAATAATTGGAATTGTAGCTCAGTAGGTAGAGCGTCGGTTTGAAGCATCGAAAGCATAGGTTCGATTCCTATCGATTCCACTATTTTTTTATTCCTGATGTGGCGCAACTGGCAGCGCATCCGCCTGATACGCGGAAGGTTATTGGTTCGAATCCAGTCATCAGGACATTTTGCGCGGTAGTGTAATGGCAACATGTGGGTCTCATAAGCCCGAGCTATGGGTTCGAATCCCGTCTGCGCAACTAATATTTACTCTGTGTGACGTTGGCACAGCTTAGTAACGTGGCGGTGCCGCGTCTCTACGAATTAACTGGATAGTCTAACGGATAAGATACCTGATTACGAATCAGGAGATGTAGGTTCGATTCCTTCTCTGGTTACTACATTATGAACACTATAGATTTAGATTTTAGACAAAAGATATTAGATGCTAGATTCTTCCTTTAGAAATCCAAGGTCTAATATCTGATGTCTAACATCTCAAAATATTCTGGTCGTCTAATGGCTAAGATGTGTGACTTTGACTCACGCGATGCAAGTTCGACTCTTGACCAGATTACGTTTCTATTTTCCGCTGCCGTGGACAAATTGGTTAAGTCGTTGCTCTTTCACAGCAAAGATTGCGGGTTCGAGCCCCGTCGGCAGTACTATATTTTTTGGTTCTTCGTCAAATCCTGATTATAGGATTTGACGGAGAACCTATTTTTTTTTAGCGTCCAATTATCACTTTATTATAAGATTTTACAGCATCTTGAGAAACCTCTATGGAATAGAGACCAGTAGGTAAATGACTTACATTTAATGCATTTCCACCTCTTTGTTTCATGACGACTCTTCCTGTCACGTCATATAAGCTAAAAATAATTTCCGCGCTATCAATTAATCCGCCTACATATAGTTTTTCTGCGACGGGATTAGGATAGATATTCCAAGAAGGGCTATTTTCGTTAAAAACTACATTTTTTATAGATGTAAACTCCGTTTTTCCATCAAAGTCCTCTTGTTCAAGTCTGTAGTAATTTATGCCATTTTGAGGTTTATTATGGATAAACTCATATTCAAATTGACTCCTTTTTCCTTCTACAAAACCTATAGTTTCAAAAGTTCTACTGTCTGTACTATGTTGTACATGAAAACCGTAATTATTTTCTTCCATTGCGGTTTGCCATTCTAGTTTTGCTATTTTTCCTTGTTTTTTAGCATCGAAATATAAATACGTAACGGGTAATGCTGAGACAGGAATACCTTGAAGACAGCTTAATTCTGTGGCATAAATCTGAGTAACTTGAGCATCATCAACAAAAGCGACTGTTTCTGTAGTTCCTCCATTGTATAACCAAGAAAAAGGAATAGTAATAGGCATTCCTGTTTTGGTGAATTTTATTTTCCCAACTTCCGTCCAGCCTAATGGTCCACTCATTGCATCACTGAAACCAGGAAATCCAAGTACAATATTAAAAGATACTTCATCCACTTTTGGTGTAGTTACTGTTGGCAGAAAATAAGAAGGCGGTTGAGATAGACCATTTTCTTCTAAAACGGGGTTGGAAAGAGCTACGTTATCAAACTCAAACAGTAGATTACTGCTTCCCAGTTGAAAAGCAGCACTTCCGTTTACCTGAACAGCAACAATAAGTTCTGTAGCAGTATTGGACACAACTTCAAGATTCAGGCAGAATGTCTGAGCTGTCATTGTATTTACAAATAACAGAAATAATAGAGTTTGTAAGAAATTCTTCACTATGTTAAAAATTTGAAACCTTTGAGTTGTTTTCTCTCCAGTATAAGTTTAAATCAATTGCATTGACACTTCCATCCATGTTAAAATCTGCGGTGGATGTATTGTATAAAAAAGGCTGCCCGTTTTGAGGTCTCCAATATGAATTGTTATCCACAGCATTTACAGTACCGTCTCCATTTGCATCTCCACTAATCATAGCAGTTGTGCCGTCTGGCATCGTTAATTGAGCATTAAATCCATAAGTAGGCGTTATGCTTAATGTAAAATCAACAGGAGATATTGTAATTGTATTAGACAGTGTAATCGGACTCTGTGTCGCAATAGCCAAATGATTACGATGACGAACCGCTATGTAATAATCATCTGCTGTTACGCCGAAAAAACCGACCAAACTATTACCATTTATATCAACAATATTTCCATTGCGCTGAAGAAGTGCGGCACGGGTATGGACGACTGTAGTGATATCGTTTTTATCACGTAATTCTAAGAGAACCCAATCAACTATAGAGTTTAATCCTCTATCACTTAAAACCGTAGGGTCAATTACTTCTTCTCCTCCTCCTTGAGTTCCTTGATGTTGGTATCCTGCTATTGTAAAAGGCTCAATACTCGGAATTTGTCCAGCGGAACGAATATTATCACGCATTGCAGCGTCTGCTGTTTCATAAGCTCCTGACAAATTAACCTTGATATCTAATGGTAAAACATCATCTCCTTTCACCGAAAAAACGCCGAATTGTGTAAATCCTACGCCTGATTGAATATAAGGATTACCTCCAATAGCAGCAGTGTATGAAGAAGTTTCCCATTCACTTTCTGTATAAAATGCGATACCAGAGTAGTTTCTGCCGAAATTCGTGAGTTCATCTGTATCTGCCCATTGACATTCCAAATCGAGATTAGAGCCACCCGCCACGGCTTCTGTAATTTCCCAGCTTGTATCAATGAAACTCTCCGTCAAGGCATTGCCAGATGTGCCATTTTCGAGCACATTTTCAAAGCAACGAACACCGATATTATCAGCCGTTTCATTTTCTGTTAAGACGATTGGATTGTAAGTATTTTCATCAAAGCCGATGGGGAAAATAAAACTAAGTAAACTGTTTTTAACCAACTGTCCTGTCCCATCTGTGATTATATATTCGTTGTCGTCAAAACCAATCAAAGAGGAGGAAGCATCCATTGTTAAATTGAAATTTTCAATAAATATTTTGTTATCGTCTGCGGCGAAATCAAGTTTATTTGAAATAACTGTATTGTCTAATAGTGTAAGATTATTTCCCGCATCTTTATTCATTTCGACATCGTGAAAATCATCGCCACCAGAAGTGAGATTACTATCGCTATCATTATTGAAAATAACTTTTGAAGTGCCTTTTGTAAAGGTTGCGGTATTTGTCCAATCTTGTTGAACATGATATTCTCCATTACCTTCGAGGGTACTACTTAAACTGTTTTGAAGATGCTGAGTCGTTTTTAAGTTACCTTCGTTGGTGGTTATTGCGGTATTTTTATTAATGATATTGGTATCAGCATAAACAGTTGCGCCATCTTGAATGTAGAGTACACCACCGTCATTCGTCAATTGTCCAAAACAATTGTACATCGAAAATAATAGTAAAATCAATAAATTAAATTTCATTTCTATTTTTTTTAGACAGGATTAACGGGATTTCAGAGCGGGAGCAAGTCAGAATTGTAATCCTGTAATCTTGTTAATCCTGTCTGAAACTAATTTTTTCTAACAACCCGCCGCACAATTCCGCGACACCTCAATCCAAGTCCCATCTCCCAAAGAAACCAAAGTCAAAGAACTATAAATCTCAGATGTATAATTCCCAGCACCAAGTAATCCAATTTTCAAAACATCGTGTTCCACAGTCAAATTCGCGCTTTCAAAAAGTAGCGTAATTTGAGTGCCTTGAGGAAAAATATCGGCAGCAAGGTTGATGCTTTCTATAGTATTCGTTCCCGAAATTTGATACACATTTGCATCATGCTCAAATTCTAAAGTATTATCAATCGGAGAAGCGACCGTCACGATTGCTGTCGAAAGAGTTCCAGTCATTACACCTCCTGCACCTGTAATTGGTCCAGCTTCGAGATGCGGCATCGTGCCTCTGTCAAAAACAAAAGTTGGGGTAGAAATATAAACATCCGAAGCGGTGCCATTTGCTGAATTATCGAAAAGAAACCGAGGGTCTGGTTTGCAATTATTGTTGATATCTAAAGCACCTATTCCAGAGGTATAAAGCCAATTGCCATCGCCAGGATGATAAGAAGCGGCAAGAGTGGAATTGCTGCAACCTGAGCCACTTCTAAAATAAACTGGCAGGACAAAGTCCGGTACATCTGTTTTCATCATTGCTCCAAAGAGACATTCTTTATGATTAAAAGCATCCGAGAAATAGGTGCTTGAAGGCTTTAAAGTTAGACTGGTATTTGCAGGTACTGTGATTTTTAAAACATTGTGTCCTTCTTTAAATTCAGGAGGCATAACGACCACCGTACAACCGACACAGTCCCAAAAAGGAATAGTATTACCAGTGACACCTTTAAAAGCAGAATTTTGATATAAATTATAACCAGAAGGTCGCATGCCCGTAGCAGTCTCCCCCGCTAAATCAATATGACTGCCACCTTCGTTAAGTAGAAGACCTTTTCCAGCAGTTCCGTGAATATAATTACCCGTAGAATTTTTAAAATCGGTCAAAGTAGTTTGTGTGGAACACGCTATATCTGCGGATTCTATATTAATTCCATAACCGATAACCCGTCCTTCTTCTTCTACAACGATGTGTCCTACCGTTGGACAATCAGAGTTAAAAGAGGTTCCGTAATAGTAAGTTCCTGTTAAATTTCCTTCGACATGCAAGTCATAATCAAAGCCTGTACCCGTGATACTGCCTCCAAAAAAAGAAACCAAATTGACAAAAGAACCGTCGTTTTGAGCAGAAACGTGAATACCCTTTTTGGCATTTCTAACATTCAAATCATATATCGACATAAAAGCAATACCAGAAGCATTTGTGGCTTCTAATTTCAATCCAGTACCCGCTACAAAATTATAAATATACAAATTGGAAAAAACAGGCGAAATAGAACCTATGTTCGCATTCATGTGAACTCCACCTGCTGCGAAGCCTCCTGTATCAACAATAAATAAATTACGCAAACCCACAAAATCGCCTGTAAGTTCTATCGCAAAAGTGCCCATGCCTGAATAACTGATTCGACTTCCCGTTGTGCTCCCCATTGCGCTTACATAACTATTGCCCAAGCCATCGCCTTGGACAACAACCCCTGCCGGCACAAAAAGGGTAGAAGTGATATTGTAATCTCCCACAGGAACACACAAAGTACCTCCTGTTAGAGCAACGGTATCAATTGCATTTTGAAAAGCCTCGGTATCATCGGTACTTCCATCTCCAATTGCTCCAAAATCAGTGACACACCTTTGATTTCGCTCTATATGAATTGGCTGCGTCCAAGTACCCACGCCCGTTGCATCAGATTGGAGAATGTATCCATCTTTTGCGCCTTCCCGAATTCGGATTTTACCGTTTACGTCTAATTTTTCGGTTGGGTCTTCGGTATTGATACCGATATTTTGTGAGAAAACCGTCGTTGATTGGAAAAAAAGTATTCCAATGAGCACAGTTTTTACAATGAATAATGACTTTAAGAATGTGGCTTTCATATATTTTTGAGTTTATTAGACTTTATGAATGAGGTTGAGTGAGATTTAAGCGCCGCTATTTTATTCTTAGTTTTCTTTTTAAAGAAGGATAATTGTTGATACTTTGACTGATTTAAAAGGGAAAATAAGGATAAAAGAGCAAGTTTAAAGCC
>CALDUB010000091.1 GCA_937923465.1 uncultured Saprospiraceae bacterium | reverse complement strand
AACTCTATCAATTCCCAAGTACAAATACATTAATCATCCAAATAGGCACAGAGTGCCTTGCCGCTTGGTAGATATAGGATTCAAACTAATGTTTTTAAGCCGCATCGTGGCGGCACGGAAAATTCGGGATGACTCATGTTTGTCATTCCGACGGTAGGAGGAATCTGAGCGTACGTTATTCTCAGATTTCTCCTACGTCGAAATGACAAAAGAAATTCCTGTGTAATTCTTTTTGATAAAGCACTTAACACACAACTCATGAAAGTCAAATTTATCTTTTTACTTGTAGTATTTCACGCTTACTCTTCTGCGGGACAAGAAATGAGAAACAAATCCACTACAAAAATTGAAAGTGAATTTAAGCCCTATAAGATTATTCAACCCTTACTTACAATTCCGTTTAAAGCAGTAAGTCAAATTGTAACAAAAAGGAAATATTTATACTATAGTGCAAGTCCTATTGCTTTTATTAGAGATGACAACTGGCGTTACACTCATTATTGTAACGGTATTTATATTTTTTGGTTCTCCGTCAAATCGTGTGAAAGTGACATGAAAAAAATAAAAAACTAAGTATTTATTTGATTTTAGCTTTTCATTTTTTTCCTGTCACACGATTTGACGGAGAACGTATTTTTTTAAAAGAAAAGATTGCTATCAATTATTCTCACTATTCTGAATGCCCGCAGTATAGAGAAAATAGAGGCAGATACAATCAAAAAGGAAAAACACCTGAGCTGATGACTGAAATACAAGATTTGCGTTATTAAGATGTAAATATTCTAATCAAATTTAAAAAGCACCCAAGGCGAAGAAAAGCACAAGCTTTCTCTTCGCCTTTCTAATTCCCCAAATCCAAAAAATAACACAGAATCCCGTAACCACTTCCCTTAGCTACGCGTTAGTACAAAGATGTGCGACAAAACAAGGGTTTTACCTTATTCTCCCTAAAAAATCCTTACTTTTGCGCCGAAATTTAAAAATTAGTTAGAAAACGGACTTTTGAAAAGATATTAGATATTAGATATTAGACGTTAGATTCCGCATAGAGACTCTAACGTCTAACATCTAAAATCCAACATCTCAAAAAAGCCAAACCAGATACCACCATGCAAAAATTTCTTAAGAAATTAGGACTCAAGAAGGACAACGCCGGGACTTCTACGGGACTGAAAAGTTCTGATTCCGGAAAATATATCGAATCGTACTCGCCAGTAGACGGTAAGTTAATCGGTCGTGTAAGTGTAACGACTGCAAAAGAATATAAAAAAGTAATCAAGACAGCGAAGAAAGCTTTCTCGACTTGGCGTACTATGCCAGCACCACACCGTGGCGAAATCGTTCGTCAATACGGTAATGCGCTACGTGAAAACAAAGAAGCATTAGGTCAGCTAGTAAGCTACGAAATGGGTAAATCCCTACAAGAAGGTTACGGTGAAGTACAAGAGATGATTGACATCTGTGACTTTGCAGTAGGACTTTCTCGCCAGTTGTATGGATTGACGATGCACTCTGAGCGTCCGTCTCACCGTATGTACGAACAATGGCACCCATTGGGTATCGTAGGTATTATTTCTGCTTTCAATTTTCCAGTTGCCGTTTGGTCTTGGAATAGTATGATTGCTTTAGTATGTGGTGATGTTTCTGTATGGAAAGCATCTGAAAAGACACCATTGTGTTCAGTAGCTTGTCAGAATATTTTGCACAAAGTATTGAAAGACAACAATGTACCTGAAGGTGTTTCTTGTATCATCAATGGTGATTACAAGGTAGGAGAGATGATGTCAACGGATAAAAATATTCCATTAGTATCTGCTACAGGTAGTACACGTATGGGGAAAATCGTTGGTGCAACTGTTGCTGCTCGTATGGGACACACGCTATTAGAATTGGGTGGAAACAATGCGATTATCATCACGGAAAGTGCTGATATGAACTTGGTGTTAACTGGTGCTCTATTTGGTGCCGTTGGTACTTGTGGACAACGTTGTACTTCAACACGTCGTTTAATCGTTCACGAAAGCCGCTACAATGAGGTGAAAACCAAATTAGCTAAAGCTTACGGACAATTAAGAATCGGTAATCCATTAGACGAGAAAAATCACGTCGGTCCATTGATTGATAAAGATTCAGTTAAAGGCTACTTAGCTGCTTTAAAGGCAGTAGAGAAAGAAGGTGGTAAAGTATTAGTCGAAGGCGGTGTATTGAAAGGTAAAGGCTACGAAAGTGGTTGTTACGTGAAACCAGCGATTGCAGAAGCTAAGAACAACTTCAAAATCGTACAGCACGAAACTTTCGCACCGATTGTCTATATCATGAAGTACAAAACTTTGGATGAAGCTATCGCTATGCAAAACGATGTACCTCAAGGTTTGTCTTCTGCTATCATGACGACTAACTTGCGCGAGGCGGAATTATTCTTGGCTGCAGGAGGTTCTGATTGTGGTATCGCAAACGTAAATATCGGTACTTCTGGTGCTGAGATTGGTGGTGCATTTGGTGGTGAAAAAGATACAGGTGGTGGACGTGAGTCTGGTTCTGACTCTTGGAAAGCTTACATGCGTCGTCAGACAAATACAATCAACTACAGTACTGAGTTGCCATTGGCACAGGGTATTAAGTTTGACTTTTAAGTTATTGTATTAACAGCTTGGAAAGCTGAGTTACGAGAAAGAGTTTTCTTTAACATAATGTTAGGGAAAACTCTTTTTTATTTGTGTGACCTTGTTTTCTCTGTACGTCATAAATATGAAAATTGTCGGAATCAATTCCTTTTTTGTATATTTCGGCTTTAATCATTACGCGCGCCTTTTGCTGCGCCTGAACATAGATACGCCTAAAAGCGTATCTACAAAAACGATTTTAATATGGGTATGGGATATATGGGCTATTTTGTCATTGTTGGTGTTTTTGCTTTATTAGGTAAAGTTGTTAGCGGCAGACTGAAGTCAAAATTTGCTCAATACAGTCAAATGCCGACTCCAAATGGCATGACAGGTGCAGATATAGCACAAAAAATGTTGGAAGATTATGGTATTCACGATGTGAAAATTTCCATGGGACAAGGAATGCTTTCTGACCATTATAATCCATTAAAAAAAGAAGTAAAACTAAGCCCTGATGTATATCAAGGACGCCACGTTTCTGCGGCAGCAGTAGCTTCTCATGAAGTGGGACACGCGGTACAACATGCTAAGGCTTATCCATTTTTAGGAATGCGGTCGGCGATTGTACCATTTGTACAGGCATCGTCAAAGGTACAAGGTATACTTTTTGGATTCGGTATTTATTTTATGAGTACAGATAATCCTATTTTTCTCATAGCAGCTATCGCGACTTTTGGTATTACAGCATTCTTTTCAGTAGTGACTTTACCCGTCGAATTTGATGCGAGTAAACGTGCTCTTGATTGGTTGGACTCTTCTCAGATTTTGCCACAAAGAGAACATGAAGGTGCTAAAGATGCCTTAAAATGGGCTGCCATGACATATGTTGTCGGAGCACTCTCTGCTGTCGTACAAGTCTTGTATTGGGGACTAATGCTCATGAATAGTAGAAGTGGAAATAGAGCTTAGACTTATTTAAATTGGTTCTTTAACAAATCCCCCCGTTGCACGGGACAAG
>CALDUB010000090.1 GCA_937923465.1 uncultured Saprospiraceae bacterium | reverse complement strand
CGTGGCAAAATATCTCTGTAGTAAGCACTACGAGATAGAGACAAAGCCATCATTTCGTTAAAGCCATTGGCAGCTAAAAAGTCTGCGGCTTTATTACGAATACGCTGTGGGTCAGGGTTTTGACCGTATGTTAATGAGGTTGATATTTTTGCGGGAAATGGAACTTTATTCAAGCCATATACACGCAAAATTTCCTCAGCAACATCAGCAGGACGTAATACGTCTGCTTTATTTGTAGGTACAGCAGCGGTGAAAGTGGTATCCGTTTTACTAAGGATATCCATTTCTAAGGCTTCCAAAATAGAGAAAATATCTTTTTGAGGAATCTCTACTCCTATCAATCTATTAATATAGCTGTAGCTAACTTCAATTTCTTTTTTCGCAACAGGATTTGGATAAACATCTACAATCTCAGAAGCGATTTCTCCGCCACACAATTCTTGTATTAGTAATGCTGCGCGTTGCAAAGCATACACACATACATTCGGGTCACTACCTTTTTCAAATACCTTCTCCGCATCTGTACGCAAGTCATGACGGAAACCTGTTCTACGAATCCAGCCTGCATTGAAATGCGCACTTTCTAAGAAGATATTTGTTGTCTCGTCCGTTACTCCAGAATTTAATCCTCCGAAGACGCCACCGATGCACATTCCTTTTCCTTCGCCATCACAAATCATCAAATCATTATCAGAAAGAGTACGTTCTTTTTCATCCAAAGACAAAAATTTCGTCCCCTCTGCCAATGGCTGTACAATAACTTTTTTGCCTGCGATTTTATCATAATCAAATGCGTGTAAAGGTTGTCCCAATTCATGCAAGATGAAATTAGTAATATCAACGATGTTACTAATAGGACGCACACCGATAGCACGCAATTTATTTTTAATCCAATCTGGACTTTCACCAACTTTCACTCCTTTAATACACACACCTGCATAACGAGGACAAGCCTCTTCGTGCTTCACTTCCACCTCGATTGGCAAGTCATGATTATCTACTTTAAATGCAGAAACGTCTGGCATTGTGACTTTACCACTACCATTGTAATTTACTTTCACCGCTGCTGCCAAATCTTTTGCCACACCCAAATGGTTTGTCGCATCCGAACGGTTAGGCGTCAAACCTATATCATAAACTGTATCTATCTCCACTTCAAAATACTCACTCGCTGGCATACCTACACGCGTATCCGCTGGCAAGACCATGATACCGTCATGAGAAGCGCCCAAGCCAATTTCGTCCTCCGCACAAATCATTCCTTCACTCACCTGACCACGTATCTTTCCTTTCTTGATTTTAAAACCTTCGCCTTCTGCTGGATAAAGCATCGTGCCTATAGTTGCTACGATTACTTTTTGTCCTTTAGCTACATTCGGTGCGCCACAAACGATTTGTAAATCTTCTTCTCCACCGACATTAACCTTAGTCAAACTCAAACGGTCTGCATCGGGGTGCTGTCCACACTCCGTCACCTCACCGACGACTAAGCCGCGCAAGCCACCTTTGATACTTTCCGTTTCTTCTTGTCCTTCTACTTCAAGACCAATTTCGGTTAAAATTTCGCTAACCTTGTCTGGGTCAAGGTTGAGGTCAGTATAGTCTTTAAGCCAATTGAGCGATACGTTCATTTCTTTTAGTTGTCAGTTGTTGGTTGATAATTGGAAGGCTGTTTGTGATTATAGCCCCCCTAACCCCCTGAAGGGGGGACACTCGTTGAGTTACTTTTAGAATAATTCTTAATTCTGATGCTTTAAATGAAGAACTAAAATAAAGAATTACATAAAATTTAAACTCAAAGAAAGTTCCCCCCTTCAGGGGGTTAGGGGGTCATTTTACCACTTTTTCGCCATATCCATCCAACCCCATTTTCTTTAAAATAATTCCCTTTTTCAAAAAGGAGTGCAAAGATAGTATAAAATCAGTTCTGAATGAAAGCAAAAAGGCAAGCACCGTGTGGTACTTGCCTTTTTTTAAGCTATTTGACAATAACTTTTCGTTCTTAGTAGCGAACTGTCACTGTTTCACCAATCCAACAAGGAACTTTTGCACTAGAGCCTTCTTTTACTCCTTGCATAAATCCTTCTTCTTTATTTGGTTTTGAAGCAGAATAGTTGTTAATTTTCTTATTAACAGAACCTGCTAATGAAGGGTCAACAGCTTTTGCTTTTTTGTACTTATCAATTGCAGCTAATACAGCAAGAGAATTATCCCAAGATTTGCTACCACAGTTACGTGCGCCTGTTGCATACATATCTCCGATTAATTCGTAAGGTTTTCCGTAGCTGCTATCTAAGCTTGCTGCTTTACGAGCACTTTCACGTGCTGGTCCGTAAGATTTCAATTTACGGAATTGGATAGAGGCAACAGAGAAGTACATTTTTGCTTGCTTTGCAGGGTCAGACTCTTCTGCAATTGCTTCCTTATATTTTGCAACTGCACCATTAAAGTCACCTGACTTATATAATTCGTTTGCAGCATAGCCTTTGTTATTTTCACGTAACTCTGCCATTTGGTAAACTCTGTCTTTCGCTGCAATTTCAGCTAAGATAGGGTCATCTTTATCACATCCACGTTTTACCAAAGTAGTGTAAACATTCAAATAGTTTTGACGGTCATCTGGATTTGCTTTGTACTCAGGTACTAATCTATCGTAGAAGTACTGACAATCAAAAATAAAGTTTTCAATTGTAGCAAAAACACCATTCATAGATTCTTGTGCTTGCTGGTATTGAGGTGCAAATTTTTCATTATTTTTAATGTTGAAATCTGCAATTTCATTTAATCTAGTATAAGCAGCGCGTGCTGTCTCTTTGTCCATTAATTCATTCGTGAATTGGTGAACAACTACACGTGCATAAGGATCTAAAACAACATATTCTGTGCTATCGCCACCCAATTCTAATGACTTCTCCAAGTTAGCTAAAACTTTGGAGTAAGGGATACGCAAGTAGTAAAACATATCAAATGCTTTACGACCTTGTAAGAAAGCAGCTTTGCCTTCTGTACCGTAACATTCCATTTCTTCATCATAAAGACGCAATACTGTCTCTGCGTACTCTTTTTTCTTCGCTTCGTCCGTTTCATTATTGAACATGTCCATATAAATCTTACGACCGTCTGTATAGTGGAAAGGACGTTGTCCATCCGCTGCAGGCGCTAAATCATAAGCTACTTTCCATTGTGCGAAAGCTTCTTTATAATTTTCGTTTTTCGCAAATTGACGGTAAACAACGTGTGCATTCTCTGCCTTTTCCATTTCTGCTGGTGCAAGAGTTGTCCAATTGGTACATTGAGCCGTAGCTGTGTTCAATGCAAAAATTGCCGCTACAGCGACGAGAGATAATCTGAATACTTTACTCAAAACTTTCATAGAATTTTATGATTAATTTGACGAAGAAAGAAAGAAAAAATTGATGATAGAATCTCTCTTCGATTATTTTTTGTTGAATACTTTTCATGCAAGATGCTAAAAAAAATATTTTTGTTGGTTTTGCCTGCAAATATAAGACGATTCAAATTGACTTTTGACACAAATCTTAACAATCATTTTCATTCTTTAAGAGTTTTTAACGATTTGCATCGCTATTGAACACCTTAATAATATTGCATACACTAGAAAGACGAATGATTCTGTCTTTTGTAAACAAAAGACAGAATCATGATTTAATTATAGCGACGTTTAAAGAACCAAGAGCGGTCGTTTAATGTAAACCCTGCTGTTAATCGAATGAAGTTTTCGTTCAGCCCGCCTTCTTTTCCAAATCGCCCAAACTCTATACCCCAATCTAAATAAGATTGTACTCCTTTAGAAATAATAGGCATACCTAAACCAACAGTAATCGTCTGATAAGTTAAGTCTCCGTCAACTCCACGCGGGTCCAATCCATATCTAAATCCTGCGCGGTACTGCATTCTTTTCACATAACTATTATAAGACTTTGCATCTGGTGTCCATTCTCCTCCCAAGGCGACACTATATACATCTTGCATACGTGTTTCTTCGATAGGACTAGAGAATTGACTCCATTGTTCAGCACTGAACTCTGCACCTACACGCAATTTATTAGCGTTTTGATACATAACACCTATTGTAAACTCTGCGGGCAAGTCTCCTTCTCCCAACTGGTCTTGAACAAACAAAGTAGTGTCAGTGTCTATCAATATACCATTTGCCACATGCTGTAAGCGATAAAATTGCTCTGCACGTGTACTATACGTTCTTTTGGTGTTTCCAAATGCTCCGACTACTATACTTTTGCCATTTGGCTCAATGTTACCTTTGCTATTAGGAGATTTAAAATCATAGCGGTATTGAACACCAAAATCTAAGTGTACCCCACTAATACTGTAATCATTATCAATTAAAATGGTGTAGCTATCCTCAACTTCCGATAATAAAGTTTGTGAAGATTGTGTGATATTTCCAAAAAGGAAACCAGCGTTTACGCCAACAGCCAAGTT
The DNA here is from genome assembly GCA_937923465.1 of uncultured Saprospiraceae bacterium. Lineage (GTDB taxonomy): Bacteria > Bacteroidota > Bacteroidia > Chitinophagales > Saprospiraceae > JAHDCG01. The sequence goes on along the minus strand of CALDUB010000090.1, from coordinate 12,621 downwards.
TTTGTAACGAAATCCATTACCCCAGATAAAGCGATTAGTACCACCTTGCCCAATAAAATTATTGATAGTAGAATCAATCTCAGGAACGAAAAGCGTTGTCTGTAGATTGTAGCCTACTTGAGTGTAAGGAATCAAGGCAAGATTCATCCCCCAACGAAAAGGAGATTTGTCACGTTCTAGTTCGCGATTAATTGGATTTTGTAGAGGAAAAGCTAAAGCCATGTAGCGCAAGTTTCCACTGTAAACAGTTTCTTCTTGTCCTTGACTGTCTTCTAATTCTGCTCGTTTAGCATATAAACCAACCTCAAAAGCAGTAGCATTTAAAAAAGCTAAAGATGCTGGATTTTCGACGTTTATGTGATAAGGATGCTGGTAAGCAGCAGACAAACTTCCAAAACCACGCGAAGCTGCAAATTGTTGCTGCACCATATCACCTAATCCAATACGAGAGTAAGGAGAGTTGTCTTTAGGTTGCGCAAAAGCAAAAGTCGCACTCAATAGTAGTAATGCAACGGCTATGGCACGGTTTATTTTCGAAAAGGTAAAAACTGTGCTTTCCTTTTGTTTTTTGTTGAACATAAGTTTGATATTTCGCTGTTAGTCCAGCGATTTGAATATTGGAAATCCAACTATTGATTATTAGTTTTCTTATCCAAATTATAATTCAAGATTTGATTTAAACCCAAGGGTACTAAATTTGGGCGCGCGAATATCCTGCTTTTCAGTTGTTTTACAAAGAAATTCGTGCTTCCTCCTGTGAAAACTACGTTAATGTGACCAAATTTGCGTCTACACTTAGCAATAAAGCCTCTTATTTCTAATAAAGCTCCTAACTGTCCACCATTTCGAAGGGCTGTTTCGGTGTCTTCACCAATCCATTCTTTCTGGTCTTTCAGTTCTATCAGAGGTAATTTTGCGGTAAATTCATGCATTGCGCGCATGCGCATTTCGATACCTGGAGAAATATTTCCTCCGAGATATTGCCCTTTGTCATTTAAGATATCGAAAGTGATACAAGTTCCAGCATCTATGACCAAGCAGTTGGCATTTGGGAAAAGAGCCTGCGCGCCTATTACAGCAGCTAAGCGGTCTCTACCCAAAGTCTCTGGCGTTTTGTATAAGTTTTCAATTGGCACGGGTGTTTCATGCGTCAATCGCGTATAGGTTTTAAACCTTTTTTGCAAATACTGTTCTATGTCAGCGGTCACATTTCCTGTGACTGTAAGGATGCAATTTGCCTTCTTATGGTTGTATGCTAATTTTTTTAAAAAAGGAATGGTGAGGTAAGGCAGTGTCTCTTTATGTATTATTTCGTTAGCTTCAAAAATGACAATTTTCGTCCGCGTATTTCCTATATCTATCGTAAGGTTTTTCATTTTGGCAGGTCGGTTTTCTATTCGATTGTGTTTTTTTGGAAAAGTAAGAAATAAATATTAAAAACATGCATTTGTAAATCTGAATTCTCAATAGAATTATGGTTCTCTGTCAAATCGTGTGACAGTGACATGAAAAAATAGAAAACTAAGAAGCTGTTTGATTTTAGCTTTTCATTTTTTTCCTGTCACACGATTTGACGGAGAACGAGAATTATTATTCCTCTTCAGGTTTCTTAATAACCCTCACTGTCTCTATACGCGTATCAGACATCAATACCACTATAAACTTATAAGCGCCAAGGTCAATCTCATCACCTTGCTCAGGAATACTCTCTGTGGTCATGACTAAGTATCCTGATAAAGTGTGATACTCTCCGTCTGGCAATTGCAATTCCGGATATTTTTCATTCAAAAAATCTAACTCCAAGCGTCCAGAAAATAAATATTCTGTATCGTCAATTTTCTCTTCGATGAACTCCTCCATGTCATGCTCATCCTCAATCTCTCCAAAAATCTCCTCTAATATATCTTCAAAAGTTATCACTCCTGCCGTTCCACCAAATTCATTGACAACCCAAGCAATACTCTGATTATTTTTGATAAACAAATCCATCAAATCCCGAACACGCATCGTCTCTGGAATGATAGGAATATCCATGATGATTTTTGCAATAGACTTTGGTTCGTACAACATTTGTTGATGATGAACATAACCTAGCACATTATCAATATCATCATCAGTCACCAAAATTCGAGACAATTGCTTACTTTGAAAGACATCTAAAAGGTCTTCTACACTATCATTCACATCTAGATTAACAATCTCTGTCCTCGGTATCATACAAGCTTTCACCTTAACTTCGTGTAAGTTTAAAGCCTTTTCAAAAAGTTCTGTATCTATTTCATCATTGGCATCTGTACTAGAACTTTTAATGAAATTTTCTAAATCTAAGCGTGTAAACGGTTCATCGACCTCCTCTATGGGTGTACGAAAAACAATGCGCAATAGTGCATTAGATAGTTTGGTGGTAATCCAAGTAGGAATAGCCAAAAGCCATTTGATAGCTCTCAGAGGATAGGCTAAAAAGTAGAGAATATTATCCGCATAAAGTCGAAAGAGTGTTTTAGGAAGGAATTCTCCAAAAATTAAAACAACCAATGTAATGATTAGAGTCGTAATGAGTAGCACTCCAAATTCATTAAATTTTTCTTCGAAAAACGGCTCCAGCGCTTCAGTCATCAGAATTGAGAAAATGACTAGAGCTATATTATTACCTATCAACATTGTCCCTAAAAACTCGGACGGCTTTTCAAAAAAATCAGCAATAATGCGTCCTCTGCTCGAGCCTTTTTTCTTCTTTAGCTCTACCAATAGCTTGCTTGCTGAAATGAAGGCAATTTCAGTTCCTGAGAATAAGGCAGATAATAAAAGAAAAATAAGGATTAGACTGAAGGTCATTTTTTGTATCCAAGTATTTAGTTAATAAAAAACAAATCTACAAAGTATTTATCAGTCTTGTCGATAAATACTTTGTAGATTTGTCTGACTCGTTAGTATTATTTTAATAATAGACTTTACAAATGAAAAATCTTCTGCTTTATTCTTCCTTCCTTTTCTGCTTATTCTCTTGTCAAAATCCGCCACCGGAGACGATGAACGATACTCCAAGTCAAAAAATACAAACAGATACAATTGTGTTTTTTGAAGATTTTTTGGAAAAAAAACATTGTATTAATCAGAAAAAAGATACTCTATGTGCTACAGGAAGTGCATTGGCGATAAACATTGAACGAGGACCACATCAGGCTGCTACAGATAAAATACGTACCCAATTGCAACGAGAAATAAGTGGTGACTCCATGACCGTATCAGAATATCTAGGAGATTTCACTCTTGGCGTAAACTATTATTTAGAAGAAGAGAATGAGTATTGGCCTGCTTACTTCGCTGTTGATGTGATACAAGATATTGCCTTGAATAATAAATTTTTAATGACAGGAACGACGCATCAGCATGCAGAAGAAGGCGGCGCGCATGGGAATTATTATTCGCAAAATTTCAACTTTGACATTAAGACAGGAGAGAATTTAGATTGGCGCGACCTTTTTTCGGATACCTTACTTGTTTATAAATTGGCAGAAAAAAAGCTACAAGATGATGTACAAGAACAAGAGGATATTAAAATTGGGCTATATGAATTTTACGATTTTCCTGATGATAAATTTTATTTGCCTAATAATTTTTTGATTGATGCACAGAGTTTAAGCTTTTTGTACACCGTCTATGAAATAGGTCCTTATGTTATCGGTGAAACAGAAATTTTCTTGAATTTTGAGGAAATAAAATCGTTCGTAAAAGAAGGGACGGTTTTAGCCGATTTTTTAGAGACTGTTGATACGACAAACTAGCGAGTCTAATCATTAGTTCTCATCCTTCTTCTTCAAAAATTTATCATACAAAGTCGTAAAAATCACCACTACCACAATTGAGGGGAGTAGGTTTTCAATATTGATTTCTCCTAACTTCAGCATATTGATACCAATAGCGAGGATAAGCGCGCCACCTGTCACGCTAATTTGAGACAGAATACTTGGTGTGAAAAAACTTTCTAATCGCCCTGCCGCGAGCGTTATTCCTCCTTGGACGAGTAACATTGGGATTATCGAAAACAAAACGCCAATTCCATAAGTCGCAGCAAACGCTACGGATGTAATACCATCTAATGTTGATTTTATTAGAAGCAATTCTCGTTTACCAGACAATCCTTCTTCTATTGCCCCTAATATCGTCATACTTCCTACACAAAAAAGTAGAAATGCCGTAACTAAGCCTTCCGTAAAAAGTCCTTCGCCGACATTCAAACTCGTCTTTAGACTATCTCCTAGACTAACCAATACCTCATCCACACCAATAGCCTGCCCAATAATTCCGCCAATGATTAAACTAAAAATGAACAGCAACATATAACCGTCTTGAATCTTCAAGCACATCAGTAATCCAATCACTAGAGTTCCCAATCCGATAGCTTGAAAGATAATGTCTTTCATTTCCTCAGGAAAGATGTTATTGAGCCATAATCCTAATAGGCTACCAACGACGACGGCTGCCATATTAATGAAGGTCGCGATTGGTAAGTGTATCTTTTTGTTCATTTTTTACTATCTATTTTTCCTTCGATACTGAATTTATTAAAGAATGATTTTACTTTTCAAAAATGCCTCCGCTTCTGCTAAGGCTGGTAATTTACCCACATCCAACCAAAAAGAATCATCATGTTGATAAGAAAAAATATTCTCCGTTTTCGCAGCTTTTAAAAGGACTGGAATAATCGAAAAAGCATCCTCTTCTAGCATAAAATCAAAAATACGCGGATGCAAAACACTCACCCCGCTAAAAGCCAAGGAATGCGGATTTTTTGCGCGGCGTGCACTTTTCACTTCACCTGTTTTAATATTCTTCCAGCCTGTTAATTTTTTGGTTCTATTTGAGAAGAGTAAATAACGTGAAGTTTCTCGATGACGGACGGCAAGCGTTGCAATTGCTTGATTATTTAGGCTTTCTGCATACATTTTCGTCAAATCAAAGTCCGTCAAAATATCCGTATTGTGCACAATAAAAGGAGCATCTCCATCCAGATATTTTCGTGCTTTCTTCAATCCTCCTCCCGTTTCTAGCAGCAAGTCACGTTCGTCAGAAATATGAATTTTTACACCGAAATTATCCTTACTTTTTAAGTAATTCTCCACTTTGTCCGCAAAGTGATGGACATTAATTATGACCTCGGTAACGCCCGCTTTTTTCAAGCGTTCGATGACATGTTGCAATAAAGTTTTTCCTCCGACCTCAACCAAAGCCTTAGGACGGTCGTTAGTATGGGGTCGCAGTCGTGTACCCAAACCTGCGGCGAAAATCATTGCTTTCACAGTAGACAATTTTGAATAGACTTGTTAATTTTATAAAATTGCTTTCTGAAATTTTATAAAAGTAACAAGTCTAATGTTAAATTTTGAATTTTGAATTTTGAATGTACAAAGCATACAGAACATTGGACATTGAGTTTTCCTTTAGGAAAACTAAGCTGCAAGTATAATCATTTAACTATCAATTTTGAGAATACCTATGGTTTTAAAGTCCAACATCCAATAATCTAACGTCTAATATCTTAAATAAAGTGATACAAAAATTTCTCGCAAAATTCTTTTTAGCCCCTTTCGCGCTGCTGTATGGCATCGGGGTAAGCTTGCGCGATTTTTTTTATAGGAAAGGACTCTTGAAAGGGTATCGATTTAATGTACCAGTCATTTCGGTCGGTAATTTGTCCGTTGGTGGCGCAGGAAAAACTCCGCATATTGAATACTTGATTCGATTGCTGAAAGATTACTTACATATTGCGACTCTGAGTCGTGGATATAAACGGAAGACGAAGGGATATTTAGAAGTTAAATCCAAACATAACGCAGAAGATGTTGGGGATGAGCCCTTACAGTTTAAGCGAAAATATGGCGATGATATTACTGTCACCGTGTCGGAAAGTCGAGCATTTGGTATCCCTGAGATAATAGCAACCTATCCAGAGACACAGGCAATTTTGTTAGATGATGCCTTCCAGCATCGTGCGGTAGAACCAGGATTAAATATTCTCTTGACTGAGTATGGTAAGCCGTTTACCCGCGACCAACTGCTACCCGTAGGTAGATTGAGAGAGTGGAGAAGCGCTTATCAACGTGCAGATATTATCATCGTTACTAAATGTCCACCACAAATGGACGCGGCGGAAAAAGAAGCATTCATTACTGAAATAAATCCTTTCCCGCATCAGAAAATATTCTTTTCTTATTATGAGTACGGGAAACCTTACTACCTTTTCAATCCTCGCTATAATCTAAAATTAGAGGAAGACTTAGACGTCTTGTTGATATCTGCGATTGCGAATACAGAGTATTTGGTAAATTATCTAGCTGAGAAGGTAGACTTGGTTCGCGACTTAAATTATGAGGACCACCACTACTTTACAGCATTTGATGTTGACCGCTTAAAGAAGATTTTTGACAACATGAAGAAGTCAAAAAAGGCAATTATGACAACGGAAAAAGATGCGATGCGTTTAGAATTGCACCGTGACTTTCTTGTAGAAAAGAAAATGCCGATTTTCGTTTTACCAGTTGAGGTGCGTTTTCATTTTGATGAGGGCGAGAAGTTTAATGCGGATTTGAAGGAATTCTTGCTCAATTTCAGATAATTACAATCCTTCTGCCACATCCAAAAGTTCACTCATCATCATCGCCGTTGCTCCCCACAAGACATGTTCTCCCAAGTCAAAATAAGGGACATCCTTTAAGATGACATTCTCACTAAATCGCATGTCTTTCGTCATCCGAATTTCATCCTTTAATAATCTAGAAAAAGGAATTTCTAATATATCATCCACCTCTTCTACTTGTCGATTAAACTTTGGTTCATAATCTAAATATCCAACAAAAGGGTAAACTTGAAAATTGGAAACAGGAATATATAGAGGCGTCAACGCCCCTAGCACGTCAATATCTTCTCCTTTCACTCCTATTTCTTCTTCTGTTTCGCGGCGTGCAGTATCTTCGTGACTTGAATCAATCTCTTCTGCTTTTCCGCCAGGATATCCTATCTGTCCACCATGTTTGTCGTTTGTATTTTTGGAAGTCCGTTGGATAAAAGCAACGTGCGGCTCTCCATTTTTTTCATAAAACAAATTCATCACACAAGCTACACGCGCATCATCAGGCGCAGACTTATAAGTACGGCGCACGACATGCGACATCTTATATTGTGCTTCTTTCCCAGGCAATTCTCCTTTTAATTTCTCTCGAATATCTTCAATAAATTTATTCTTCATAGATAATAGAAACATTAGATTTTTATAAAAGGTTTCGTGATTATTAGACTTTGAACAAAAGACACAATCAAGAACTGTATTAATCCAAAAAGAGCTTATCAGTCTTAAACCGATAAGCTCTTTTTTTATTAATAAATGATAATAAATAAGTAATCAGACATGGTTATAAATAGTTATTTCCTGATTACTTAATCAAATTAATGGAATGGGGAATATGTGTAGTTCATAAAAAAGTTAGATTTAATACATCGGATAACTATCAATAACCAAATACATCAATCCAATCAAAGAACAAGTAACAATCCAAAAACGAATATCTTTATAAAAAGTAATGGGGCTTTCGTCTAATAAGTTATTTTCAATTTTTGACATAAAAGTTTAATTTCCATATTATAAAAGTGGTTTGAACATAGAGGGAGTATATTTCTGTCAGCATGACAAAAATATAATAGAATGTATAATGCAGTTTTTTTTACAAGAGGGATTACGAGTATCACTTAAATACTGCATTGGGGATGCAGCTAATATTTTAAATGATATTACAGAGAGGGTGTATAATGTTGCTTTAGCAGGAGGAATATCTTTTCTACCTAAGCTATTCCAAAAAGAATGCCATAGGATTTTTAAATAATATAATAAAATTCCTATACGTTATTTGAAAAGAGCGATAGCTTCATCTTCCTTTTTACGCATTATAGCAGCGTCTACGGGCGTCTTGTCCCCATATCCGCACAAATGTAGGACGCCATGAATGACTACACGCAAAAATTCCTTCTCAAAAGAAACTTCAAATTTTCTTGCATTTTCTCTGATTCGGTCTATACTGATAAAAATATCGCTTTCGATGTAAGGATGTTCTGCGTAAGGGAAGGTGATAATATCTGTCAAAGTATCGTGGTCCAGATGTTCTACATTGATTTTATGCAGGTAATCATCTGAACAAAAGATATAATTTAAGTAGTTTAATTCGCATTGTTCTCGGACGATAATGCGTTTTATCCAATAAGAAACTTTATCTGGCTTATCTAGCTCAAAATCAATATCCTCACTATTGAAGTCAATAGCTGTCTCGTCATCTTCTAATTCTGGAAAATCTGGAAAGGGAGTCATTCTGCTTGGTTAACAATTGTCCCTTGACAGTGCCGTACTTACGGCAACTGTCAAGAGTCAACTAGTTTTAATATCCTTTTTTACCTAATAAGCGGAACATATTAGTTTTGTAAGCTTCCACACCTGGTTGGTCAAATGGATTGACACCAGAGATATAACCACTCACAGCACAGGCTTTTTCAAAGAAGAAAAATAACCAGCCTAAGTGATATTCTGTAGCCTCAGGAATGTTGATGATTAAGTTTGGAACGCCGCCGTCTACATGCGCCATTATCGTACCTTCCATTGCCTTTTTATTGACATAGTCCATAGACTTACCTGCAAGGTAATTTAAGCCGTCCAAGTTAGCTTTATCCTTTTCAATCTTCATTTCAATCTCTGGCTTATCTATACTCAAAACCGTCTCAAATAAGATACGTTTCCCGTCTTGAATATACTGTCCCATAGAGTGCAAATCAGCCGTAAAGTCAACCGATGCTGGGAAAATTCCTTTGTGGTCTTTTCCTTCGCTTTCTCCATATAGTTGCTTCCACCACTCAGCGATAAAATGCAAGCGTGGTTCATAATTCACCAATAATTCAATGTCTTTACCTTTGCGGTGTAAAGCATTACGAGCGGCAACATACTTATAACAATCGTTTTCAGCATACTTACCTTGGTAAATCTTACGTGCGTCTGCTGCTCCTTGCATCAAAGCATCAATATCTGCACCCGATGCTGCGATTGGCAACAAACCAACTGCCGTCAAAACAGAATAACGACCACCAACATCATCTGGCACTACAAAAGTTTCATAACCTTCGTCTGTTGCTAGTTTCTTAAGTGCGCCCTTGCTTTTATCAGTTGTCGCGAAGATGCGTTTCTTTGCTCCTTTCTTACCATACTTAGCTTCTAGCTTTTGTTTCAATACTCGGAAAGAAACAGCAGGTTCCGTTGTCGTTCCTGACTTTGAAATCATATTCAAAGAAAAGTCACGGTCGCCAATAATTTCAATCAAGTGTGCTAAATAAGTACTTGAGATATTAATACCAGCAAAATAAATTTCTGGACCTTTGCGGTCTTTCTTTTTTTGATTATTGCGGAAAGAATGCCCTAAAAATTCAATGGCAGCCTTCGCCCCCAAATATGAACCACCAATACCAATAACGATTAAAACTTCTGAATTTTTCTGAATGCGCTTCGCAGCTTTTTTGATGCGCGCAAACTCTTTTTTATCATAGTTAACTGGCAAATCTAACCAACCAGTATATTCACTACCTGGGCCAGTACCGTTTTCTAATCTCTTTGCTGCTTCCTCGATTTGAGGCGCGAGTAAATCCAATTCGTGTGGATTGATAAATTTTCCTGCGTGAGAATGGTCAAAAGTCAGATGCTTCATTTACTATTAATTTTGAATTTTGAATGCTGAATTTTGAATGATTTAGACTATGAGTTTGGTTCCCAGTCAAATCTTATGAAGTGTGACATAGAACGTAACTTTTTAGTCTATCCCGTATTCTAATCGGGAATTTTTTCTTTCAAAAAACAGAAATTATGCCTGCATCGTTGGAACGATAGGAGACTCGTTTTGGTTTAAATATTTGGTAGGACTCTTGGTTAGGAGGCGAACAAGCGCTTATCCTAAATCAAATAAGACCGCAAAGATAGAGATAAATGTCCTTTTTAATTATCTTTGCACTCCTTTTTAAGAAAATAGACAATAATGAGAAATTCATATACATTCCTTCCTCAATTCATGTAGCTGTACTTGCTTCATTCGTGACCTAATTGGTCACACACTTTTCAATACAACAAAAAATAAAAGACAAGATAAAAAGACCGTCAAACGTCTAATATCTAATGTCAAAAATCTTAATAAAAGATGCTCGATAAATTAGAAGCAATAAACGACCGCTACCTAAATCTACAAGACAAATTGTCCGACCCTGCTACGATGACGGACATGTCTAAGTTTACAAAGATTAGTAAGGAGTACGGCTCTTTGAAAGAAATAGTAGGCGTCTATCATGAATATTCTGAATTGCTTGGCAATATAGATACAGCTAAAGAAATGCTTGCTGACCCAGAGATGAAGGAAATGGCGCAGATGGAATTGGATGAATTAAAGCCACAATTAGAGCCTCTAGAAGATAGAATTAAAGTTCTACTTATTCCTAAAGACCCAGAGGATGAGCGCGATGTTCTTTTCGAAATCCGTTCGGGTGCAGGTGGTGACGAGGCTGCGATTTTTGCAGGAGATTTATATCGTATGTACTCTAAATATTTCTCTACTCAAGGCTGGAAAACGGAAGTTGTCAATCTGACAGAAGGTACTGTTGGTGGTTATTCTAAGTTAGTATTAGAAGTAACAGGAACAGATGTTTACGGTACACTTAAATTTGAAAGTGGTGCGCACCGCGTTCAGCGTATTCCTTCGACAGAGTCGCAAGGTCGGGTACACACTTCTGCCGCGACGGTAGTTGTGATGCCGAAGCTGGAAATGCAAGATGTAGACATCAACAAAGCCGATTTGAAAACGGATACTTTCCGTGCTAGTGGTGCAGGTGGTCAGCACGTTAACAAGACGGAGTCTGGTGTTCGTTTTACTCACTTACCTACAGGAATCGTGGCGGAGAGTACAGATGCCCGTTCACAAATCAAGAACCGTGACATCGCCTTACAGCGTTTGTATCAAAAAATCTATGATGCGCAGAAAGAAGCACACGACTCGAAAGTTCGGGAAGCACGCGCCTCTCTGGTAGGTTCTGGTGACCGTTCAGACAAGATTAGAACGTATAATTATCCTCAAAATCGTGTGACAGACCACCGTTTGGAAGGTTCTAATAAGAACTCTTCTTTGCAAACAGTCATAGAAGGTGATTTGCAGAATATTATTGAGGCTTTGAAGATGGCAGAGAATGCGGAGAAGATGAAGGCTGGGGCGGATGATTAAAATTAGAAAACAGTCACACGATTATACTGAATAAATATTTCAGAGTCTTTTAGTGCGTATAATCATGTGATTTGTTTCTTATTTTTGTACCAAACCAATCGTTTTGACGTTTTCTTTATATCAAAAAAGAGAAACAAAAAATTATGAAAAATATCGCCCTTCTACTCTTCGGTCTATTATTAATCACAAGCTGTAAAAAAGATAAGGAAGAAATACTTTTTCCTTTCCCTATCCAAGATATTGACTTTTCCATTCCGCCGACCGCGAGTGTTTTTCAAGTCCATTATTTCAATCTTGAAAATGTAGTGACCAACCACGAAGGGCTTTTCTCCTCCAATAATGTAGACGAGACCTCTGAATTTAGAATAGTACCCTCTGAGTCTAGTTTGAATGTACTCGTAGGCAATATTGATTACGACTTCATTGAGCAAATGTCCATTAGAATTTGTGATGTAGGAGATATTTCAGAAAACTGTGGCGTAGAAATATTTTGGAGACAACCAGTGCCATTAAATGTTGGCAATATTTTAGATTTAATTCCAAGTGATATTGATGTCAAAAGATATTTGACTCAAGATAAAGTAAACATCCAAGTAAAATTGGAGCTCTTACGTCAAAATCCCCCACAATTTGTGGAGACACGCTTATTGCTTGACTTTGAAGTAAGATAGATTATTGACTTTAGACAGAAGATTTTAGACTTTTTAAAGTAAAATCGATTTTTCAAATTTCACAAGTATTGATAATCGATGAAATATGTATGTAATCAATTTTCCTGTTTGAGAAATCTAACGTCTAAGATCTTTTGTCCAAAATCTAAATAGATTATTCACTCTCACACCTTCCACACGATGAAAGATTTGCGCATCACAACTGTCCAGAGCGAATTGACATGGGAAAATATATCAGCGAATTTATTACGTTTTGAACACATATTAGCCAATTTAGCAGGTAAGACAGACCTCATTGTCTTACCTGAGATGTTCACGACGGGCTTTAGTATGCAACCTGATAAGTTGGCAGAAAACATGTTTGGTCAAACAATGGAATGGTTTGCAGAACAAGCAAAAAAATTAAATGCAGTCGTCACTGGCAGTTTTATTGCACAAGAAAACGGGCAATACTTCAATCGCCTAGTCTGGATGCGCCCTGACGGTAATTTTTCAAAATACGATAAACGTCACCTCTTTACACTCGCCAAAGAACACGAACATTACGCCCAAGGCGAACAACGCTTAATTGTAGAATTAAATGGCTGGAAAATCTGTCCTTTGATTTGTTATGATTTGCGTTTTCCCGTGTGGGCGCGTAATAATGTAAATTATGATTTGCT
>CALDUB010000089.1 GCA_937923465.1 uncultured Saprospiraceae bacterium | reverse complement strand
GGGAAAATGATTGCGATGTTTTTAAATATAAAACTGTTATTAGAGAGTTTTCGAAAGGGTACCCATTCAAAACCTTGAAACAGTTTTTAATCTGAATGCAAAGAAAAGTAATTTTTTGGGAATGTTTTCTATTTCAAAGATTTTATTAATTTCTGAAGAAAGAAAATTATACGCTCAACATAAAAAAAAGCTTGAATTCAGGTGAATTCAAGCTTTTTTTATGAGAACAATTCTGTCAAATTACTTTGTAACTATCACACGACGGTTCATCACACCTTTGTCCGTACTTACACGAACAAAGTACAATCCAGTAGCTAAATCATCCATTGCAATAGTGATTGTATTACTACCTTGACGGAAATTTTTATTTTGTAAAGTGTTCAAAATCTGACCATTCAAGTTGACAACTTCAACATTCCCTTTAAATGAAGAAGAAGACTCGATATTAACAGTCAATTCTGCTCCTGAATTCACAGGATTAGGAGAAACTGTCATCATTTCTACTTCAGAAATTTCTGATACAGCTGTCGTAGCCGCACCTGTTGAGAATAATCTAATATTAGACCAACCCACACAAGTAGAATACTCATTATAACCACGCACTCTCCAGTAGTAGCTAGTATTTGCCTCCAAATCACTGATAAAAGCACCTGGCTGCCAATCTGTATATTCTTTTAAATCTGTAGTAAAAGTTGCATTTGTAGCAATCTGTAAAATGTAAGAAGTCGTATGTGGCACATCTTCCCAACTAAACGTAACGCCATTGTAAAATTCGGCTACTTCTTCATTGACTGGAGATACAAGCTCGGCAACATCCGTTACGGCAGTCGTACGGTCAGGACCACCGTCAATGTTCAAATAAGCACGATCTATCGTAGCCAAATCCATAACCATCTGAGCACGTTGTCCTTCTGTAAACACTTGAGTTGGACAACCAAAATAACTCATATAGTTGGTCTCCATTGGGTCAACAATTGCACCACTTGGGTCACAAACTTCTTCTGTCCAAGAACAGCCCGTAGCAGAAAGTCCAAATGCATAATCTGGTGGTGTATCACAGATATAATCACCAGATGTTTGGCAGTTTGAGCCATCTTGTAACTCTACATTTATTCCACCATTAGGAGAAAACTCAGGAGCACACTGATCAGGGTTTTCACCTGACCAAGTATCCCAAGTAGTATCATCCCAACCATTATGTGTGTGTGGCAAAGACAAAAAATGTCCCATTTCGTGGACAAATGTATCGCCTGCATAATTAGACTGGTCTTTTCTCATTACAATCCAATCATATTGCGAAGTATAATAACCAAGCGTCGTCGAACCTGGTATCTGAGGACCAGATGTCGTTGCTTTGTTTGCAACATAGACATTAATTGATGTTCCGTCTTTTTGTAAATTCAACGCAGCAGGATTCGCTCCTGGGTCTTCATAAGCTGCGTTACTTTGAAAATAGTTAAAGCCATCATTGATATAAAATTGAATATTTTGGTCTGCATATTCTTCATTCAAACGGCAATGCAATCCTAATATATCATTAACCTTAGCATAAGTATCAGATGTAGCTTTGCTAATTAAGTGATACTTAACAGGCACCCAAGTGATTTCATCATCGCGCAGCTCTGCCTGTGCCGGAGCATTATGTACCAATTGGCTGACTTCCCAAGCGCGTTGTTGGACTTGTGCATAAGATGCGGCATCATGTATTGTTCCGCAGTTGCGAGGCTGGGCAAATACAGAAAGCGAAATCAGTGAAAAGAAAAGAAATAGTGAATTTTTAATCATAATTAATTTATCTGGACTAGTTTTTTAAGAACCAAGAGGCTAAATAATTTGGACTTTGGACGTTAGATACTGGATATTGGACTTTAGACAAAACAATCAAAATGTAGTAAAACTTACCTATTTAAGCGTTTGATTTTTAAAGTAATACGATTGGTTTTATTTTACATATATTTGAGTCTAAGGTCTAATATCTTCTGTCCAAAGTCCAAAAACAATAGACTTATATAAAACAAGTCTAACCAACATGTTTTGGGTGGTGATAAGTTAAAAGTACCACTTAGGAACGGTCAAAAAATAACTTATAACATTTGACAGGATAATTTGTCCTCATTTTGCACTTGAAATCAGTCAAAGTATCAACAATTATCCCTCTTTCAAGCCCAAACTGAGAAAAAATTCTCACTGTCAACCCCTTATAAGTTATTCTTTCACCGTTCCTTAGTAACGACAAAACAATAAGTCCGTCATCTGGACAGGTCAAATTTCTCTCAGTTTTCACTTCAACTCACTCAAAGTATCAATAATTATCGTGCTTTGAAGCCAAGACTGAAAAAAATTATACACTGTCCAACTTGACGGAGTTATTATTTCGTCGTTACTCACCATACAAAAGTAAAAAAAATACACGCTTAAGGTTGTCACCAAACTTGCATTTTTACGTCAAACACAACAAAAACAGCAAAGTATTCATTATTTTACCTGTTTTTGTCTTTTTTACGTGCATTGCATTAAAAAAAATCCTTACTTTTGCGCCAAAATTTGCAAATAATAAGATTTTCTTGTCGGCGTTTTTAAATAAATGACAAGATGCGAATGACACAAATTTAATAAAACCACTAATTATAAACATTTCAACTTATAGATTTTACTAAAGTTGAAATTTTAAAAAAAATTAAAATAGCATGAGTAAAGTAACCGTAGTAGGTGCAGGTAATGTAGGGGCAACTTGCGCCAACGTACTCGCTCACAAAGATATCGTGAAAGAGGTTGTTTTGTTGGATTTGAAAGGAGATTTTGCTAAAGGTAAAGCTCTTGATTCTTGGCAACAAGCTTCTATTGATTACTATAGTACAGCTTTGCGCGGTACAGACGACTATGCTGATACAGCAGACTCTGATATCGTTGTTATCACAGCAGGTATTCCTCGTAAGCCAGGAATGAGCCGTGATGATTTGATTTCAACTAATGCAAAAATCGTTTCTTCTGTAACGAAAAGCATTATGAAATACTCAAAAAATCCTATTATCATCGTTGTGTCTAATCCTTTGGACGTCATGACATTCGCTGCTCACAAAGCATCTGGATTGTCTGACAAACGTGTGTTTGGTATGGCTGGCATCTTGGATACGGCACGTTACCGTGCTTTCTTGGCAACTGAATTGGAAGTGTCTCCAAAAGACCTGCAAGCAGTATTAATGGGTGGTCATGGTGATACTATGGTTCCATTGCCTCGTTACACGACTGTTGCGGGTATTCCTGTGACAGAGATGATTTCTAAAGACAAATTGGATGCAATCGTTGAGCGCACGAAAAAAGGTGGTGGTGAGTTAGTAAAACTCATGGGTACATCTGCATGGTATGCACCTGGTGCTGCTGCTGCTCAAATGGTAGAGGCTATCGTGAAAGACGAAAACCGCATCTTCCCTTGTTGTGTGAAATTAAATGGAGAGTATGGCTTGAGCGATATGTTCTTGGGTGCTCCTGTGAAATTAGGTGCAAATGGTATCGAAAAAGTTATCGAATTGGACTTGAACGAAGACGAAATGGCATTATTGAATAACTCTGCACAGCACGTACGTGATGTAATGGAAGTATTCAACAAAATGGACGTATAAGGAACTGTTGACGGTAAATGGCTGACGATAAACGGCAGCTTTTACTTCGGTTTTCTTTTACAAAAAGCATTCTCACTTAATTGTGAGGATGCTTTTTTTTGGGTTCTTTATGAAATCGGTTGGTGAATCGTAAGACGCTACTCAAAAGGTGACTCAAAGTCAAATGTCGTCAACTTACGTGTCCGCATGAAGGAAGCAAATTGTTAGAATTCCCTGACGATAGTATTCAAAGAATATATGATTGAAACACGGATGATGCGGATTTGGCGGATTAAAGCGGATTTTGAACAAGTGTTAACCAAAAAATCCGCCCTAATCCGCATCATCCGCCAAATCCGCTTTTCTATCATCCTTTCTTAGTAACTAAAAAACAGTATGCTCTCACTTCATACGGACACGTAAGTTGATGACATTCGACTCACGTGTCCGTAAGGAAAGTCACCATTTGAGTAACTAATGTCAAGTGCTACCAACCGATTTCATAAAGAACCTTTTTTTGTTGTAGACGCTCAGGTCGGTATCGGTCACTTTAACTAAAAAAGAGTAACACAATTAAGATTTAGCATAAGAATAAACAAAAGTTAGTTGCCCGATACCTGTTTAAAACAACAAAAGGTATCGGGCACTGATTTTTGTTTGAGATACCGTTAATCCTCCAAATTGAATCTTGGATTTAATTAAAGTGACCGATACCCGAGTAGTTACTTTTTGTTTATTCTATATACTTTTGTCCTCTACTGAAGCCTTTGCAAAGTCACAAAGTCGACGGATTCACAAACCCTTTACCGATTTTTATGTTTATCTTGTCACAGCTACAACAAAAAATATTTTCGTCAACAAAAAGAGTCCAATGCAAACTGATTTATCAATCGAAGATTATCTAAAAGAAATGACCACCAACGCAGGTAATTCTTTGGAGACCCTCTCTTCTCAAAAGCCTGTCTTACTGGTATTTTTGCGTCATTTTGGATGCACTTTTTGTCGTGAAGCTATGGCAGAACTAGCAGAAAGACGCGCAGGAATAGAGGCACAAGGGGCGCATTTGATTTTTGTTCACATGTCAGAAAACGAAATAGCGGAGCGTTACTTCAACCGATATGACCTTTCAGGTGTTGAACATATCAGTGACCCTGATTGTAAATATTATACAGGTTTTGGTTTAACTAAAGGTAGTTTTAATCAACTTTTTGGTTTGCAGTCATTCATGCGTGGATTTACAGCAGGTGTAGTGAAGGGTCATGGTATTGGCGCACAGTTGGGAGACGGTTTTCAGATGCCAGGCGTTTTTGTACTTAGAGACAGTCAGGTTAGAGAAAGTTTTATTCATAAATTGTCCTCTGACCGTCCAAATTATGAAGAGTTGGCAAAATGCTGTGCGATTCCAGGATAATGAGGCGAGATTTAGACGTGGCAGTGCCGCCGCGTCTCTATATAAAAAAGTTCTCAGACAAATCCCGTGAAATGTGATTGAGAAAAAATAAGAAGCTCAAATTTCGCTTGAGTTTTGAACTCTTATTTTTTCACAATCACGGGATTTGTCAAAGAACGATAAAAAACAAAGGTTGTCAGAGAAAAAGGATATTACAACTCTACAACCATTACAACTATACAACCTTTTATGATAGGATGGAGATTTGGAGAATATAAACCAGGAGAAGGAGAAGGTACTACTTTTGATAAACTGTTAAAGTTGTTCAAAGAATTGCTGGTACACACCTCTGGAGAAGTGAGCGAGGCATTGTCTTGGTTGAATGAATTGGATAAAGAATACAAACTGACCAATGACGACTATGGAATGGGTGATTTCATTCAAGATTTGATTGATAAAGGCTACATTGCTAATCCTGAACCAAATAAAGAAGGCGGCTACTCTCCTACTAAAAAAATGGAGATTGAAATTCGTCAGAAAGCTTTGGAAGATATATTTGGGCAACTGAAGAAGTCTAAAACAGGTGGACACAGCACCAACTTTTCAGGGCGCGGTGATGAACGGACAAGTGAGTTGAGACCTTTCGAATTTGGGGATTCCTTAAATAATATAGCGATAACGGAGAGTATGAAAAACTCTCAGATTAATCATGGTATTGATGATTTTCGTTTGACTCAGGGTGACCTTGAAGTTCATGAAACGCAGTACCAAAGTCAGATGAGTACCGTGCTGATGATTGACATCTCGCACTCGATGATACTCTACGGCGAAGACCGCATTACACCTGCTAAGAAGGTGGCTATGGCGCTCGCAGAGTTGATTACGACACGCTATCCTAAAGATACTTTGGATATCTTGGTATTTGGGAATGATGCTTGGCAGATTGAGATTAAAGACCTCCCCTATCTGCAGGTTGGTCCATATCATACGAATACGGTTGCTGGTCTGGAATTGGCTATGGATTTACTCCGTCGTCGTCGTAATCCCAACAAGCAAATTTTCATGATAACGGACGGTAAACCTACTTGTCTCAAACGTGGAAAAAAATACTATAAAAACAGTTTTGGTTTAGACCGAAAAATCGTTAATCGCACACTTAATCTAGCGCAACGTTGCCGCAAGTTAGATGTGCCGATTACGACCTTTATGATTGCGCGCGACCCTTATTTGGTAAACTTTGTTGACCAATTTACAAAGGCGAATAATGGAAAAGCATTCTATTCTAGTTTGGAAGGTTTGGGTGAGTTTATTTTTATGGATTACAAGAATAATAAACGCAAGAGACATTAGAGTATTTCTGATGTTTTTTTTTGAAAAAGAGAAATGAGCTTGGCTTGTTTCTCTTTTTTTTGTTGGGAATTTTCTATATTTGGGTGTTGGTGACTTAATGGATATTTTTTTTGATAATTTCAAGTTATCTAATAAGAGTATTTTATTGATTATCAATAAGTTAAAACGATAAATCTATAAAAATTTATAAGGATATATATGCCGGTTGGTGTATATACCCAATAGTTCTGTGCTATTGAAAAATAAGAAAAGACAGATGCTACAAAAAATAAACCTATTTAAAAACGACCAGAGATAATATGTATACTATAGATGAAATAAAATCAAAAGGAATCCAAAAACCGAATAATAACATTAGAGGTCAGTTTCATTTAACTGTTGAATCAATTTATTTTGGACAACAAGTCGAATTAATTTTCACAAATCAAAATAATAATAAGAGCCTTCACGATTGGAATACTATATTGAAACAAGCAAACCAATTCATAAAGTTAAATGAAAATGTAATTGGGTGGCTTAAAGATATTTTATGGGAAAATTATTTATATGCTATTGAGGGTACTGATTATGGTTTTGATGAAATAAAACCTTCTGATGAAATTTACAATTTAAATAAGGAAGAAATAACAATATTAAAAGATATGCCTACAGCAAATCTTGAAACGATTAAGTTTAATATGAATCACTTCAAAATATTCCACAAAAATCAAATTCTTTCTGGTACAAAAATAGAACTTGTTGAACTTAGAAAAGAAACCATCACGTTTTTCATTTCTACTATTTGGGATGATGAACATGATTTAGATATTCACACCAAAAACTATAATATAGACGAAAACAAATAAAAAAAACAGCACAGAATCGAGTAGGGAAAGATAACCAAAC
>CALDUB010000088.1 GCA_937923465.1 uncultured Saprospiraceae bacterium | reverse complement strand
GTAAGCATCTAAGACTTTTAGTATCGTTTCTGTTGCCTCTGGCAAGTAAAAACTAACTGTTGTTTTTCCAGATGTTGGATTTGGATAATTTTGAAATAACTCCGCACTTTGTGCAGCTTCATTATCAAAGATTAATTCCAGATTTAAAAGCTCGGCTGCTGCTCTCTCTTGAGGATTAGCCCTGTAAGCTTCGGCATTGATACGGTCTTTATTTAGATGTAAAACATCTGCTAAATTTGCATCTCTATTTGCTGTAAAAATCAGAGTAAATAAGCTTGCATCTTCCTCTAATTCAAAAGCAAAATGCGTATCCCAACTGAAATTTATCAAACCGTTTTCAACCTGTGTCAATCCAAAATTATGGATAGTCATTTCTGGTAAATCTTCGGCTTGCATATCATTGAATTTCAACACATTAGTATCAAATTCAAAACTTAACTGCATGCCCGAAACATCTTTAAAATCCTTTACTCTAAAAGGTATTTTATATTCATTATACGCCTCAAGGCGTGTATTTTCTATATAAATTGGTAGTGTGCTTCTCTCCTCTTCTGTTCTTTCATCACTGCTACCATTTGCGAAGTTGGCTGTACCATTTACATCTCCAATTTTTATCGCAACAAAGTCGTTATCTAAGTAATTTTGATTGAGCGAAGTGATGATTATTCGTTCTGGAAAATTCTCATCGAATGGGTCCAAATCGTCTATAAAATCATAAGTCGCATCTACAAATCTCCAGCTCTTATTATCAGGAAATGATGTAATATTTCCTAAAATCAAACGTCGTATCCAAACCAAATCTACCGTAGTCACACTGCCCGAATTATTGACATCCGCAGCAATCAAAGTATAAGGAGAAGTGAATGTATTGACACCCAAAACATGCTTTCTAATTTGCAAAATATCGTTGGTTGTAACACCGTTGACATGATTCAAATCGTAGGTCGGTTTCAGTTCGTAATATTCGCCCGAAGGTAAATTTGGAAACTCGTATGTTCCGTCTGTTTCTGTCTGAACTGCCATTTGAATGCCGCCGCTCAAACCAACGTACTTTCCGCCGATTGTTTCGCCTTCTTCGTTGCTGATTTTGCCACCTAAGTTACCGCTGTCACAAACATTATTGTTATCTTGAACATTTAATGTCGTAAAGCAACTCGCTTCGTTTCCTGACTCATCTCGCACTTGAAAAAGTACTTCTGCTATTCCTCTATCATCGCAGTTAAAAACTGTTGGTTCGATGTGGTAAGTCAGTGTCTCAGAGCAGTTATCGTAGCTTCCTGCATCGAAAAGATACGGGTCGGGAGCTGCCATGCCGTTTTCGTCTAAATTGACTGTAAAACCGCCATTACACTGTATCACAGGAATTTCCTCATCCAAGACCGTCAAGAGCGTGATTTTATTCGTGATATTATCACATTCATCGCGCGCCGTGAAAGTTATATAATGAAATCCATAAGGATAAGTTCCACTTGCATTTGCTTCGTTATTATCAGAAAAAAGGGAGTTATTACTAACCTTTACATCTTCACTGCAATCAATCGCTGTAGCATCTGGAAACTCCACATAAGCATCACAATTATCGCCTGAAATAAAGACCGTAATATCTGCTGGATTTTGCACTTCTGGAGCATCGTTATCGTAGATTTTGAGTGTCTGATTAACTGACCAATAACCGCCGTTTCCAGCATTATTTGGGTCAAAAACACATTCATCATATACTTCCCAAAAACGGACAATATGCAAACAAGCGTCAGAAACGGTAATGGTATCATCTTCATGAAAAACCAAAATTTGTTCGCAATCTTCATTCGTAATTTCGGGCATTCCTGTCGTTACAGGATTTAGCTCCAAGCTACAATCATAGGTGATAAAATCGGGGGGGAAATTTACTCCTGTTGGAGTCGCATCACCTATGCTTATTTGTTGAACGCAAACGGCTGAATTTCCGTTTACATCTTCTGTATTCCATAGTCTGAAAACCGTGCCAAAACCGCAAGAATTGAGGTTTGAGAGGTCATCTGTATGAGAAATATTTGCAATATCACAATTATCCGTCGCATTCGCTAAATCACTGATTGTCAAATCATTAATGTCATCAAAACAATCTAATGTAAGGTCCAACGGGCACACTAAGACTGGTAACAAATAATCATCAATTGTTATCATTACCTCACAGTCGTTATGAAGCCCTGACACGTCAAAAACACGTAGTGTTAAACTCATCGGCGATACTGGAATATCATCACAATTAAAAGTAGCTGTTGGATAAAAATCCACACCATTTTTACTCACCTCAAAACGGTCAATTAAACAATTATCGGAGCTACTCTCATTGAAAGTATGTGCACTCAAAATGTTCTCACCCGAGTCAGATAAAGAGACAAAAGTATGCTCCTTGCAGACAGGTGTCGGCACCTCATCATCGGTGACTGTTACCGCGATTTCACAGTGGCTTTTGTTACCACATTCGTCCTCTGCGGTATAAGTGACATTATGGGTTCCTTGCGGAATATTTTCATAGCTCATTTCATCGGTACCGTAGTCCCAAGTATGGCTAATAGTATAGTCAGAACAGTTGTCAGTTGCCGTTGCATCTGTAAGCACGACCGTGCCTGTACACGCATTGTTATTCGTACCAATATTTATATTTTCTGGACAAGTAATAATCGGTGCTTCGACGTCTTTAACTCTGATAAGTTGAATAAAAGTTTCGCTCTCATCTGTGCAATAGTCAAAGACAGCCCAGGTGCGAAAAATCTTAGTCTCTCCTCCACAAATAACCGTCGTCTGGTCACTAAAACTTGTCAATAAGTCACAATCGCTGCTTCCTTCTATTACTTTTCCATTGATGCGCGGTTGCCCCGTAATTGCGAGGTCCATTGGATCATCTTCATTACAAGCCAAACTCGGCATAACAAAGTCGTCTCGATTGGCTGGCCAAATGACGTCATCTAATGTATTTCTTTTGAGCATGATGCTCTGTTGTTCGTTGCGAATGTTACCGTATTGGTCAGAAACGTACCAGTTGCGGACGATTTCTGCGGTATACTCCACTCCACCAACTTGGTAAAAACAATCATAATCAATCAATTGGTCAAACCAATCAAAAGTAATGTTATCCAAGTTACTCACGTTGTCTATTACATATGGAAAGCCCATTTCTTCTGGGTCAATCTCTGCATTACAGCTTAAAAATAGGCTATCAACAAAAACTTGCGGAGGCGTATTGTCTTCGACAGTCAAACCGCCCTCACAGTTATTACCCGTCGCATTGTCAGTTACTTTAAAGATTAAATCTGCATTAATCATCGTCGCATTTGCTACACTTCCGTAGACATAGCCACTATTGATGTCAATAATCTCTATCGTAAATCCTTCGGTACAACCGTCTGTACTTGAGACTAATGCAAAAGCAGGATTTAACTCTGCTTCTCCATTTCCGCCCAAAGAAATCGTAAAATCTTGACGGCAAACCATGGGACATTGAGCCTGCAAAACTGCCTCGCCGCAGACCGACCCCAAAAGGAGCAGCACAAAGGATAAGATAATTTTGCAGGTCAATTGCATGGATTAATTTGTTAGTAGCAGGTCTCTTCCGAATGTATATTGATTATTGTATAATGTATAATGTATAATTTCCGTTTTGGCTTTGTTCCATTTCTGGACTTCTGCTTTTTGGAAAAAGGCATTAAACTATTGGCTCAATCTTCGCGCTTAACAAAGATTAAATTACTGATAATCAATACAATGCACAACTAACTCGCAAGCGAGATAGAGGCATTTCATTACCTGATTTTTGCTTAAAATTATTTTGAATAAGAGAAAAACGAAATGAGAATACTTCGCTTGACGAAGTCAAGCATATTCAGAATTCATCATTCAAAATTCAAAATTAAATGTGTGTTAATAAGGAAAAAAAGAGAGGAGAGCCTGTCCGAAAATGTTGGAAACGGGGGGATGTTTCGCTTTCGGTACAAATTAAAAAATTAGCTGTCAGACTTCTCATAGTATGTAATAACGTGTATGTGTAAAACTCTTTTTCTCATAGTATGTAAAAACGAAGTACGAATTATGAAGTGCGATTTACAAGCTATTATGGCTTGCTTTTCGTCTCTGAATTTTCGTATTACGATTTGATTGATATATAAGAAAAAATAATGCCAAAGGAGGTATTAAAATTGTTTCTGAACGGTATTAATTAAAAAAAAACGAACACATATAAAAATAAATAATTTCATAACTCTCTGATTAAAAGAGTTTTGAGTAT
Organism: uncultured Saprospiraceae bacterium; assembly: GCA_937923465.1. GTDB lineage: Bacteria > Bacteroidota > Bacteroidia > Chitinophagales > Saprospiraceae > JAHDCG01. Next base: position 14,443 of record CALDUB010000088.1, on the reverse strand, counting down.
CAAATTATGATTAAAAATAAATTAATAATTTATTTACTTTGTTTGAACTTAGGAACTCGAAAGTGTCGGACACTTAAAGTTCTAAAAGTGGCTGATTTAGATATTTATTTGTAAAACAACCGAAGATAGTGTCTGACACTTGTAATGAGCTATCAAAACAGGCGTCAGACACTTTTCTACTTAATATTGCTATTAATTCCTTTATTTTTCAGCGTTTAGACATACAAGTGTCCGACACCACGCCTACATTTGAGGTTGTTTGCTTTTGAGCATAGGCAACGAAAAATTACACTCCTCTCTTCTCCTTCAAATGCATAATCATATCCTCCGTCATCTTAGTCAAATCATATTTCGGTTGCCAACCCCAATCATTCCGCGCCGCAGAGTCATCTATGCTATCTGTCCAACTATCTGCAATTGCTTGTCGAAAGTCAGGTTTGTAAGTCATCTTAAAATCAGGGTAATGCTTTTGAATTTCTGCATATACTTCAGCTGGTGTAAAACTCATTCCTGCTAGATTGTAGCTGGTACGCACCTTGATTTTGTCGGCAGGCGCTTCCATGATGTCTATCGTACCATTAATTGCATCTTCCATATAAAGCATTGGCAGCGCAGTATTTTCACTTAAAAAGCATTCAAAATCTTCCTTGTCAACTGCTTTGTGGTAAATTTCTACAGCGTAATCGGTTGTTCCTCCACCTGGCTTTTGTCCATGACCGATGATACCTGGATAACGCACCGAACGAATGTCTAAGTCATATTTTTTATTGTAATACTGACACCAATTTTCGCCCGCTAATTTACTCATGCCGTAGACCGTTGCTGGTTCGGCGACTGTATGTTGAGGCGTATTAATGGCGGGTGTATTGTTGCCAAAAACAGCAATAGAACTAGGGAAAAAGACTTTATCAATTTTAAAATCTTTGGCTGCTTCTAAGATATTGAATAAGCCTTGCATGTTGATTTCCCATGTCTGGAGGGGATTCTGTTCTCCTTTGGCAGAGAGGATAGCTGCGAGGTGGTAAATCTGCGTAACCTCTTGTTGTTCAACAACTTGCCGAAGTCTTTCATTATCCAAAATATTAATAATCCCGAAAGGTTCAATAACATCTTCTGGTTGAAAAATGTCAGAAGCCAAGATATTGGATTTACCATATCTACGGCGTAGTTCTGCTACTAACTCAGAGCCAATCTGTCCATTGGCTCCAGTCACTAGAATGCGTGGTGGTTTCATTTAAATAATTGTCGGTGATTGATTATTCTCAATACACCCCTGTTTTTAACTTGATAGATTTTCTACTACTAATGGATTTTGGATGTTGGAAGTTAGATTTTAGACAAAATAATTACTACTATTTTACAGGAGTTTGAGTCTAGAGTCTAACATCTTCTGTCCAAAGTCTTAATACTACTATTAAGACTGCACTAATGTCGGAATTTCTCCTAAAAAAGTAAAATCTTCTTTCTCATAATCCATTTCACAGCAGTATGTTTGTCGTCCATTTGTAACTACAAGATACTGCACACGTAAAGGTAAATTATAAGAAGCAATTTGGCGAAAAGTTGCTTCATTAATCGGAACTTCAGGCGCTTTGCATTCGACTAATAACCAAGGGGTTAGATTTACTTCTTCCTCCAAACTGTTATCTTTTTTGTATACTAAAATATCACAGCGTTTGCGCCGTTCATTGACAATAAGTAATTTTTCTACTGCTATATAATTTTTATTGTATTTTCTGTCTTCAACAAAATATTCAATGACTAGTTGACGAACTAATTCCTCAGGCTGCAATACTAGGTATTTACGCCGAATAGTTCCAAACAAAAAACGTTTTCCGTCTTCCCGACGCGTTTTTAGTTTATTTTGATATTTTAGAAAGTCAATTTTTATCATCAAGAGCAAAGAAAGAGATTTTTTTGAAGAAACCAACGATTTGAGTAGGGGTAAACGTCTTTCAGATAGTCTTACTAGTAAGACCTACCGTGTAATTTAATATTTAACGTTCTTTGACAAATCCCCCCGCGTTGCGGAACAAGCAGTGATTGTCCCGTGCAACCGGAGGATTTGTCAGAGAACCATATTTAAAACTTAGAGCAACTTAAAATTCACCATATTCTAAAAAATTAACCACTCTTAAATGAAAAACATCCTAACAATTCTTTTTTTGTTGCTCTTTGCTGCGACAGTACCGCTCGCTGCACAAAAATATACCATTAATGGTTATATTTCTGATGCAGAATCTGGCGAAATGCTTATCGGAGCAAATGCCTTTGATTTTCAAACATCCTCAGGTACCGTTTCCAATACTTACGGTTTTTTCTCATTGACACTACCTAAAGATAGTGTTTATATGACTGTGAGCTACATTGGTTATCAACCACAGACTTTTGCTTTTGATTTGACAAAAGACGTGGAAATGAATATCAAATTATCTTCTTCCGTTAGTCTCGAAGTCGTCGAAGTAACAGCGAGTAAAAATGGAGAACCCATAGAAGAACAGACGCAAATGAGTACGGTAAGTATTCCTGTTGCTCAAATTAAAAAACTGCCTGCTTTCTTAGGAGAAACAGACATTCTGAAGGCTTTACAGCTATTGCCAGGTGTACAATCTGGTGGTGAAGGACAAAGTGGACTTTACGTCCGTGGAGGTTCTCCTGACCAAAATCTTATCCTTTTAGACGGTGTTCCCGTTTATAATGCTTCTCACCTTTTCGGCTTCTTTTCTGTATTTAATGCAGATGCAATAAAAGATGTTAATTTGATAAAGGGCGGATTTCCAGCACGTTATGGAGGTCGATTGTCTTCTGTCTTAGACATCAAAATGAAGGAAGGAAACATGAAAAAATTCAAAGGTGCGGGTAGCATTGGTTTGATTTCTTCTAAACTTACGTTGGAAGGTCCTATCATTAGCGACAAGACATCCTTCATTGTTTCTGCCCGTCGTACCTACATAGATGTACTCGCTAGACCAATTATACAAAATGCTTTTTCACAAGATGGTGGTGAGGGAAATGCGGGTTATTTTTTCTATGACTTGAATGCGAAAGTTAATCATAAATTTTCGGATAAAGACCGTTTGTTCTTGAGTTTTTATAGTGGTCGTGATAAGTTTTATTTCGATTTAACAGAGAAATTTGACGAAGACGTTTATAAACAATCTATCGGTTTTGGCTGGGGAAATGTCACCTCTGCCGTTCGTTATAATCACGTTTGGGGCAATCGTCTTTTCTCTAACGTTACGATGACTTACAGTAAATATGACTTCAATACTAGTGGAGACAACGAAGATACTTATGTTACTAATGGGGAAACGATTACCGATGGTTTCAAATTAAACTACGACTCAGGCATCACAGATTATGCGGCTAAAGTTGATTTTGATTTTGTCCCAAATCCTAATCATTTCATTCGTTTTGGTGCTAATTACATTAATCATGAGTTTGACCCAGGGACTTTCAATGTTGGTTTTCAGAGTGAAGGAATAGCAATTGACACGACTTTTGGTCAATCTAAGGTGAACGCGAATGAGTTTGCATTCTTTGTAGAGGATGACTTTAAAATCGGTAGTAAGTTAAAAATCAACGCTGGTCTTCATTTTAGCGGTTTTGGTGTCGACCAAGGTAAAATTTATACCTCTCTACAGCCACGTATCGGAGCACGTTATTTACTCCCTGGCAAAAGCTCTATCAAAGCTTCTTTTGCGACAATGCAACAGTATGTTCAATTCTTGACAAATGAGAATTTGAGTTTACCGACTGACCTTTGGTTACCGACAACTGACCGTGTGTTACCTCAAGAAAGTTGGCAGGTCGCAGCAGGTTACGCCAAGACATTTAGAGGGCAATATGAGATTAGTATAGAAGGCTATTACAAACAAATGAAAAACGTAATTTCTTATGCAGAAGGTGCGAGTTTCATTAGTTTTGGTGATTGGCAGGACAATGTCTCACAGGGCGAGGGAGAAGCTTATGGTGGTGAATTTTTAATTCGAAAGAAGGAAGGAAAGTTAACAGGTTGGATTGGTTATACGCTTAACTGGACTTGGCGTCAGTTTGATGATATCAACTTTGGCGAGCGTTATCCATATAAATACGACCGTCGTCATGACTTGTCGGTTGTTGGTATTTATGATTTTAATGATAGAGTTTCCTTGTCCGCTTCTTGGGTTTATGGCTCTGGAAATGCTTATACTTTGGGAGAAGCCGTTTATTCGGGTGCATTCCCACAGGGTGCAGGAGAAAATAATTTCTTGAATAATTTCTTCACTCAATACTACCAAGACAGAAATAATCAGCGAACGCCAGCTTATCACCGTTTTGATATTGGTGTTAACTTTACGAAGCAAAAAAAGCTTTGGAAACGTACTTGGTCTTTTGGTGCATACAATTTGTACAATCGTGCTAATCCATTTTTCCTATATCTAGACTCTGTGCCAAGTGATACAGGAACGGGTCGCAAAACGGTCTTGAAACAGATTGCTATTTTCCCAGTCATTCCATATTTTAATTGGAGTTTTGAATTTTAAGAAGAAGAGAAGAATTTGAGGAGAAGGATTTTTTCAATTATAAAAAATACATTCATGCAATTAATAAAAAACATAATCTACTCCTTATCAGTGATTTGCGTTTTTGCAAGCTGTGAGAAGTTTTTCGATACAACCTTAGAGTTGCCGACACCAGAGCACACTCCTATCATGGCGATTAGTGCTTTCATTAATTCGACGAGTACGGATTCGCTTAGGTTTAAAGTCACACGTACTTTTGGCTTATTTGAAGAAAGACCTTCGAGCAGTCAAGATAATCTTAGTGGTGCAACGGTAAAGTTGTTTGAAGACGGTAATTTACTTTACACTTTTAACGAAAACATCAATCAATTTGAGCCAGGATATATAAGTCCTCCTCTTTTAGAAGCATTTGGAGGTGAGGGAAAAACCTATAAATTAGAGGTGACCCACCCAGATTTTGGTACAGCTACTGCATCTCAAGTTATGCCTACGCCTATTCCATTAACAAACGTAGAAGTTAGAATATTGGAGAATAATAATTTGTTTGAAGGTGGAAATGGAGAGTTTAAATTAACTTTTAATGACCCTGTAGAGGAAGAAAATTATTACGAGTTGACTGCTGTTCAGACGATAATTTATAGATACGAAGACATTGATGGAAATATCATTGAAGAAGAGTATGACCAAGAAATTTATTTGGGTTCAGACGGACCTCCAGACCCGAATGTGACACAAGGTTACAACTATGCTGCGATGCTATTGAGTGACAAAAATTTTAATGGTCAGACTTTTACTCTATCTGCTGAATTTTACGATTATTCAGATTTTGGTCAAGGTGGCGAAACTGACCCTGCTACCTATACTCTTTATTGGCGTACCGTTACCAAAGATTATTTTAATTATTCAAAATCCTTGTTGGATAACGAAAATGCACAGGATAATCCATTTGCCGAGCCCGTTTCTCTTTACACGAATGTGGATGGAGGTGTTGGCGCGTTCTGCTTGCGCTCGGAATTGGTTTATGAGGTAGAATAAGAATAGTTTTAGAGTTGTATAGTTGGAGAGTTGTATAGTTTTAGAGTTCGGTGTAACTTTACAACTATAAAACAATACAACTATACAACTCTTTTCATGTCAGAAGCTTTTTACCCAATCGAAACCGCAGAAGAAGTCATTGAAATGTTCTGCGATTGTACCTTACCTGCTTCGGAGTGGGACCACGGCATGCACCTCGTTGTCGGCTTATATATGCACGCCACTCACGGCGACAATGCCTACCAAGAGATAAAATCTCACATCAAACACTATAATCAGTGCCGCAATAATAAGGGTTATCATGAGACGATGACTCGTTTTTGGACTTGGGCTATTGGTCATTTTCGTGGAGACGAGAATGGTAAAATTGAGTGGACTCAGGAAGCTTTAGACGGAATTATCTTTGATGATAATCTGACTAGTGTTAACCTGTGGAATGAGTATTATTCTAAAGAATTAATGATGTCGGAGGAAGCTCGGAAAACTTTTGTACAACCTGACTTAAAGCCGTTTGAGCGTTGAGAACTTGCACTTTATCGAAAAAAAATGCTCCCGTAAAGATTTTGGACTACATTTAGGCTCTATTAACGATTAGATTCCAAATCTATCTTCCTAAATCTATTCTTTCATCAAAACAAAACGTAATGAGTACATTAGACAATTCTCCACACGAGCCTTACGAACAAGTTTCATTTTTCCAAACAGCTCTTAAGTATGGACTAATCGGTGCAGCGACTAGTATTATTTTTAGTTTGGTAAGTAATTTATTAGGATTATCAGACCAAAGTAATCCAAGCACAGCATTGAGTATTTTAATGAGTATACTGAGTGTCGTTATTTATCTTGCCATGCAGATTTCTGCGGTAAAGTATCATCGCGACAAGGAGTCAAATGGCTACATCTCATTTGGTCGTGCATTTCTCGTTTGTATCGTCGTAGCAATGATTATAGCTATAATTAATTCAATTTGGAGTTATATCTATATGAGTTATATTGACCCAGAAATGCTAGATAGAATAATAGAAATGACGATAGAGCAATCAGAAGAAAAAGGAATGTCTGAACAAGATATTGAGATGTCTGTCAGCATAATTGAAATGATGTCTTCTCCATTTGCCCAATTATTAATGGGTGTAGTTTTTGGAGCTTTAGTAGGTGGTATCGGTGGTTTAATTACTAGTGCGGTCCTAAAAAAAGAAGCGCCTTTAGCTTAAAAAATAATCAGAACCGTTGAATTATCACTCAACGGTTCTGATTATTTAAAACTCTACAATCTGTAAAGTATCCAAATTCTTTCTCAGTAATAGAAATTGCGTCATCCTCTGCTCATCTCTTAGACGCGTACTTTTCGATTTTTTCTTATTCCATTTCACTAAAAAAGTTGGCAAAACAATGCTAGTGCTGTCATTTTGAATAGTTTGCATCCGCGCATATTGAATATCTTCTAAAAGCGGATATAGCACTTTTAACTCCTTTCTCGCAGATTTAAAAATAACTGTATCCCTCTTTAAACTGTCTAATCTAAGCTCCAAACGAGAAATCTCTTGGTCTTTTTCAGTTGTTAGGAGAACTTTTTCTTGCTCGATTTGCCGCAAATAATCAGCTCGCATAGTCTCTGTCTTTTGGTCTAATTGCTCCTTTGTCACGCCACTTTTTTGTGCATCAATCAAAGAATAATTAGCTGTACATCCAAGACTTTGTAGTTGTCTATAATATCCTTCTAACTCATCATCAGGCACATCTTCAAAAAAGAAAATTTTCACATCCAATGTATCATTATTCCCTTTTTTGTGGGTAATTTCGTGAAGACTCGTAGGAAAGGCATTTTCTATAAATGCGGTAATTCTCTGCTCTTCTTGAGCTTTGGTTAGTACTTTCGAAAAGATAAAAATACTCGGAATTAACATTAATATCGCAAATGCACCCAAAACTCGTCGAGTACGTGTCCGTTCTTTTTTGGTCTCATACTTTCGCTTTGGAAAATTCATGAATGTTACCAAAAGATAGGTTGTCATGGCGATGAAGGTCGAGTTCATAAAGAATAAATAGAAAGCATTGAAGGCAATTTCCCATTCTCCATGCGCCAATCCGTAGCCCGATACACACAAAGGCGGCATCAAAGCCGTGGCAATAGCTACACCCGGTATTGCATTCGATTTATCAATACGACTACCCGAAATAATACCCGCTAATCCGCCAAAAATCGCGACCAAAACATCCAAAAAACCAGGTTCTGTACGAGAGGCTATCTCATTTGTAAATTCATCTATTGGTGTCAAAGAAAAATATAACACACTGGTAACCAAAGCAATAGCTATCGACATTCCAAAATGCTGGACAGCCACCCAAAGCCCTTCACGGTCATTAATACCTACGGAAAGTCCAATACCTAATATTGGAGACATGAGAGGAGAGATAAGCATGGCGCCGATGATAACAGCAGGAGAATTAAGATTCAAACCTAAAGATGCCACCATGATAGAACACATCAAAAGCCAGGCATTGGCACCGCGCATTTTTCGATTATTCTGTATATTGGTTATCGTACCTTCGCGGTCGAGGTCGTCTTTTAGATTTAACCAGTCATGGATAAATTCTTTAAGTCCTGATAATAAATCACCAGAACTCTTCTGTATTTTTTTCTTTACTTCTGGAGGGGTTGCTTGTTCGTCTGCCATGTTTAAATGTTACTTTAGAAAACAAGGTCGAAACATAAGAAGAATAGATAATATATTGAAATTAAAATGAGAATTAAAATAAATTCTTACTCTTTCCTTAATATCACTTCCCTGACAGGGAGGACATTTTTCTATCCGTCAAATCAGGGGTCGACTTGACTGTCGTAATAAATTCAAAAGCCCGCTCCTCCATCCACCAAGTCTTCTCATAAAATCGACGAATAAACCCACAATGTCCGCCATTCTCAGGCATTTCTAAGAACAAATTAGGATTTTCTTCTGCTTCCTTGACAGGGTAGCAATTCTCAGAAATAAAAGTATCATCTGTCGCAGATACTAACAGCGCAGGGATTTTGATGTTATGCAAATGCGGCTTGGCACTACTCGCTTCCCAATATTCTTGGACAGTATCATAACCGTTCGCAGGTGCGGTAAAATTAGTATCGAAATAAGTAAAATTGCCCGACATAAAAAAGCCTCTATAATTTTTCAGGGCTTCGGGATATTGTTTCTTCTTTTTATTGGCTTTTAGATTCAAAGGAAACATAAACCATTTCAAATAGTGCCAATTGTACCACCGATTTAAGCGGTCATCACTTTTTTCAATATCTAATGGTGCTGAGAAAGCAACGACAGACTTGACTTGTTTGGGTAGCTTCTCCCCTTCTTCTCCTGCATATTTCAGGGCTAAATTTCCGCCCAAACTGTAACCAATCAGCACGACTTCTTCATAGCCATATTTCTCTATGGCATATTCTGTGGTAAACTTCACATCATCGCTCGCGCCCATGTGGTAACCACGTAGTAAGCGATTTTGCTCGCCGCTACAGCCTCTATAATTCATACCGAGCGCATCCCAACCTTGTTTGTTAAAATGACGAATGGCAGCCCGAGAATACAGGCTATTTGATTTTCCCTCTAGACCAGCTAAAATAATAATCAATTTTTTGCTCCCAACCTTTGACCAATCAAAATCCATAAAATCTCCATCGGGCATTTCCACACGTTCTCGCTCAAAACGAACGCGACGTATCGGACGCAGCAGCGAGGCATATATTGTGCTCCACTGTGCGCTACGAAAGGTAAAATTATTTGGTTTGAAACTGCTTTTTACTATCGGCACATTACATTTTTAATGAGAACAAGAGTGTTCGTATAAAGGAACTGTAAAAGTGCGAGAAATGTTTTGGGGAAAGAAATTTTTTGAGATATCGTTTGAATAAAATTAGAACATAAAATGCCTTCACAGGAGTCAGACACTCCCATTTACTTAATTTTAGTTCTAAATCTTAATTTTTCTGCTTCCTAATAAAAAAGTGTCCGACTCCTAAACAAAAAAACGGCAATCTCTCCCCAAAAAGGAAAAGATTGCCGCTCCAAGTCTCGCGACCCAATTACCCACATGGGACAACTATATATGCATCGCTCTATCAGCCGTAGCTGCCATCGCTGCCTCTTTCATCGCCTCCGTATAAGTCGGGTGTGCGTGAGACATACGTGCAATATCCTCTGCACTCGCTTTAAATTCCATAGCCACTACAGCTTCTGCAATCATATCTGCGGTACGTGGACCCACCATGTGTACGCCTAAAATTTCGTCTGTTTCTTTGTCAGCAATGACTTTCACCATGCCTTCTGTATCCATACTGGCGCGGGCACGTCCGAGAGCCTTAAATGGAAACTTACCAACTTTTATGGCGCGTCCTGCTGCTTTTAGCTGCTCTTCTGTTTGACCTACTGCTGCAACCTCTGGCCAAGTATAAACCACACCTGGGATTAGATTGTAATCAATATGAGGCTTTTCACCATTCATTGTTTCAGCAACAAATACGCCTTCCTCTTCTGCTTTGTGCGCTAACATTGCCCCTTTGATAACATCGCCAATAGCGTAGATACCAGGAACTTCTGTTTGTAAGTGCCCATCAACATTAATACGACCTTTGTCGTCTGTAGTGATGCCTACATTCTCTAAGCCCAATTTGTCTGTGTATGCATAACGACCAATTGCTATCAAACAGTAATCTGCTTTAATCTCAAAAGTATCTTCGCTGTCCCGTTTTTGCACACCAACAGTCACAGTTGTTTTTGTTGATTTAACAGTTGTCACTCCGTGCTTTAAATGGAACTTAACGCCAATTTTCTTCAAAGAACGCATTAACTCCTTGCTACAGTCTTTGTCCATGCCACCAATGATACGGTCGCCAAATTCAACTACATCTACTTTTGTCCCAAGACGTGCGTAGACTGAACCTAATTCTAATCCGATGACACCGCCACCAATTACGACCATGCTCTTTGGCACTTTAGTAATATTCAAAGCTTCGGTAGAAGTAATGACACGTTTTTTATCGTAATTGAAAGCTGCTGGCGCAATTGGTTTGGAACCTGTCGCGATGATAACTTTCTCCGTTTCAAGAACTTCTGTACTACCGTCGTCTTTTGTGACTAGGATATGATTTTTATCTTGAAATGAACCAAATCCGTGGTGTACTTCAATGGCATTTTTCTTCATCAAGTAAGCTACGCCGTCACATGTTTGTGAAACAACGTCATTCTTACGCTTAATCATTTGAGCCATATCTACCTTGACTCCTGTCAAATTGATGCCGTGCTCAGAAAATTTATGTGCTGCATTGTGGTAGTGTTCAGAACTATCCAAAAGTGCTTTGGACGGAATACATCCTACATTCAAACAAGTGCCACCAAGTGTAGAATATTTCTCGATGAGAGCAGTTTTCATACCTAGTTGTGCGCAACGGATAGCTGCCACGTAGCCGCCAGGGCCGGAACCGATTACGGTAACGTCGTACTTCATTTCTATTATATTAAAGAGAAAGGTGCGAGGCGCGAAGTGAGAGGAGAGCGCGCATAATCATGCGGGGCTCTCTCCTCTCACCTCTATCCTCTCACCTCAAAAAATTATTTCTTATCGTTATTTGTAGGCTTTCCACCTCCGCCACCTTTACGACGACGGCTATTCCCACTCTTTCCGCTTCCTCCAGTCTTTGAACCGTCTTTCTTTGGTGCGCCTCCTGTCTTTTTAGCTGCCGGCTTTTTATCACCTGTTTTTGCTTTTGGCGTAGCTTTTTTACCTTTAGGAGTAGTTGCTTTTGCCTTTGGCTTAGCGGGTGGTTTACCACCTGACCTTCCTGCTGGTCTGCCTCCTTCTGAGCGTTTGCGGTCATTGCGTCCCTTTCCGCCACGTGAGCGACGGCGACGGCGACGTTCTTCTGGTGGTAATTCTATAACATCATTGACACTCTCAAAGTCATACATCTCTTTCTTCTCTTCTGCTATCAATGCTGCTAAGTCCACCAAATTAACTGGCTTCTCACCATTTTTGTTCATTTCACGAATCTCTTTCACTCTATCCACACTCAGTGGCACTGGTTTTCCTCTAAAACCGTCTTTTTGTATCGCAAAATACATGATACGTTTAAAGATATCCGTTTTAACAAGAACGGCTTGTCCTCCTTGCGTCATCAATCTATCCGTCTTTTTGGGAAAGTCTTTGAGTGCGTCCATGTAGGTATCCAACTCAAAGTTTAGACAACATTTTAAACGCCCACACATACCAGAAAGTTTAGCTTGATTGATAGCTAAATTTTGATAACGTGCAGCTGCGGTATTTACCGTTTTAAAATCAGAAAGCCAAGTTGAACAACACAACTCGCGTCCACAAGAACCAATACCTCCAATGAGGGCAGATTCTTGTCTTGCACCAATCTGGCGCATTTCAATTTTGACTTTAAAATCTTTGGCTAATGCGCGGATTAATTCACGGAAATCGACACGACCGTCGGCAGTATAGTAGAAAGTTGCTTTCTTTTTATCGCCTTGATATTCTACATCACCGATTTTCATTTTCAAATCCAAACTCGCTACGATTGCACGTGCGCGTACCATGGTTTTATATTCCATTGAACGTGCTTCATCGAGTTTTTCCATGTCGCGTTGATTAGCAACACGTAAGATTTTCTCGATGACCGCGGCTTCGCGCGTCTTTTTCTTTTTCATCTGGAGGCGGACCAATTCACCCGAAAGTGTAATTTTGCCAATATCATATCCTCCTTTGACTTCTGTGACGACATTGTCGCCCGTCATAGCATCTGCGTGGAGTGGATTGCGGTAAAAACCTTTGTGTGCGCCATTCTTAAAGCTCACTTCTACTATGTCAAAACCGTCCATGTCTTCAATGTCCATAGCGGTTAGCCAGTCGTAGGTATTCAATTTATTACAGCCACCTGTGCTGCACCCGCCGTTGCTCTTGCAACCGCCTGGTTTGCCGTCTTTATCCTTCCCGACGCTGCATCCTGAACAGCCCATATATCTAATGTTTTATAGTTGAAAAGTTAAAAGGTTGTAGAGTTTTAAAGTTCTACTCATTTCTGATACCTCTTTCTGCTTAACTTTTCTATTTATGTTGAAGGTCTTATTTGAAATCGCTTCTTTTCTTTTTCTCGCTTTCTGATTTCGAATAAATTGACCTGATTGTTTTTTCTCTGGTGTCGGACACTGGGAGCAAGATAGAATTACTTCTTCCCCTTCAATATCTTATGCATCTGAATACTTGCATCCAAGAACAGAACCTTTGGATTAGCATTTCTTTCCACATAATAAGAACTATCGGTCAGCAAAGCTACGATTGGCTCTATCTGGTGAAATTCAATAATCTTAGTAAATTTCTTTGCTGTAACTGCCTCATTTGGCTGTAAACGCAAGCGTTCTGTGCCTGTCATCTTTAACAAAGCGTATTCGCGCATGAAATGCAAAGCATATGCTAAGAAGTGCTTTTGATTTTCGCGCCCCAAGGTAGCGAATTTTTCGTTGACCCAGCTGACTAGTTCAACGCCATTGCCTATCCAGCATTTACGCATCCATTCTAAGAAAAGTGTAGAGTTGTCATTTTCTGCACTTTCTGATAGTTGCAAACCTTCGTTTAGGTTACCATTGGCGAGGAAAGATACCTGTTGTGCCTTTTCTTCTGTTATTCCTCTTTGTACCAATCCTTGAGCAACTTCCTCGTCACTTAGTGGATTAATGTTTACAATCTGACAACGGGAAAGTATCGTGTTGAGAATTTTTTCGCTCGACTGTGCCACCAAAATGAAAAGTGTATTTTCTGGCGGTTCTTCAATGAGTTTTAGTAAGCGATTTCCTTCTTTTTGTAAGTATTCTGGCAACCACATTATCAAAATCTTGTGTGAGCCTTCATATATCTTGAGGCTCAATTTTTTGATAATGGAATTACATTCATCCTTGTTGATATTCCCTTGCTTGTTTTCTGCACCTATGGATTGCAACCATTGATTTACGTTGAGATAGGGATTTTGTTCGAGCGCGGTACGCCATTCTGCGGCGTACTTGTCGCTCGTGACCTTTGTACCGATGACAGGGAAAGAAAAATGTAAGTCAGGGTGAATATATTTATTTGCTTTGATACACTGAGAGCAAGTACCACAGGCATCACCGTCTTGTTTATTGTTGCACAAAACGTATTGCGCGAATGCAAGCGCGAGCGCTAACTTTCCACAACCTTCCCCTCCTAAAAATAATAGGGCATGCGGCATTCGGTCGTTGGCGACCATTTGTACCAAGCGTTGTTTTGCTGTTTGTTGTCCTATTATTTCGTTGAATTTCATTAGTTTGACAGTTGTTAGTTTTCAGGCGAGCGTCTCCGTACTTTAATCTACCGCTTCAAACGGGCTCACTCCTGAGGCAAAATGACTCACAAATTCACCTTTTTCATTAATCAGATACTTGTTAAAATTCCAACTCACGTTACTGTCTGCTACACCATTTTCACTTTTTTGCGTGAGCCATTGGTATAAAGGATGTGCATTTGCTCCTTTTACTTCTAATTTCTCAGTTAAAGGAAAAGTTACTCCAAAATTTACTTGACAAAACTGCTGAATTTCCTCAGCACTACCCGATTCTTGTCCACCAAATTGATTACAAGGACAGCCAACGACAACCACACTGTCTTTCATTTCTTCTGCCAATTCTTGTAATTGTGCATACTGCGAAGTGTATCCACAGGCACTTGCGACATTAACGACAAGGATTTTCTTACCCACAAAGTCTGCAAAATCAACTGTTCCTCCTGATAAACCACTTAATTTGAAATCGTATATTGTTTTTGACATAATCGTTGTTTGAATTTTGAATTAGCAAAATTAGGAAAATGTCAGGGAAAGGCGAATTTGAGGGTCAATTGTTCGTCAA
>CALDUB010000087.1 GCA_937923465.1 uncultured Saprospiraceae bacterium | reverse complement strand
TCGTCACTCATCCAGTTGTTTTTAGCTGAACCGTAAACTGTTGGGAAATCTAGTTGCCACTCTTCTGCACCTAATTCAAACATCAAATCGAAAACTTTTTCGTGTACCTCATCAGGTGTACAGTTTTCTTTATCCACTTTATTGATAACTAAGATTGGCTTCAAACCTAACTCCAATGCTTTTGACAAAACAAAACGAGTCTGAGGCATAGGACCTTCAAAGGCATCTACTAAGACCAACACACCGTCAGCCATGTTCAATACACGCTCTACTTCACCACCAAAGTCACTGTGACCAGGAGTGTCAATGATGTTAATTTTAACACCTTTGTATTGCATTGACGCGTTCTTCGCCAAAATCGTGATACCGCGTTCGCGCTCCAAATCATTGTTATCCATGATTAGTTCGCCAGGCTTATCTCTTTCTCCAAACACCTCTCCTGAGAGAAGCATTTTATCTACAAGTGTCGTTTTACCGTGGTCAACGTGCGCGATAATCGCAATATTTCTGATTGATTGCATTCTAATTTTTTTAAGATATTAGATGTTAGATGTTGGACGTTAGATTTTACCTATAAAGGTTTAGAATCTAAGTATTCAATATCTAAGGTCTAAAAATAAGAAAATGGATAGAAAAAGTATCTATTTCCTAAATCGAGCACAAAGGTACGGGTATTTAGCTATTTATGCTTAAAACAAATGTTATTTTATTAATAAAGTTTAATTTAGTTTTATTTAGAATAAAAGAAAGTAAAAATAGATAATGCCGACTTTTGTTTGGCGAATAAAATTTGGCAGTGTTTATTATTTGGTGATTTTCTTTTATATATTGAATCGAGTATCACAAATGATTGAGTTTCGTCCCATTTGAATAGCATGAATCAGAAAAAATAGAGAAATTTGTTGCTTATCAAACGCAAATAAAAATGAAATTTAAACTTCCTATTCCTTATATTTACTGTATACTCATAAGTATTGGACTTGGTTTGCTTACAGGAGGGCGGCAAATGTACGTCTATACTTACTTTATGGAGGACGTAGGACCAGGTGCCGTTAAATTGCAATTTTGGATTGCGATGATAAATCAAGTCCTCTGGGGGTTTTTAGTGCCCGCAGTCTATTGGGTTTATTTGAAATTTGGTAATGAGAAAAAACGCTTCCGTTTGAGTCTTGGAGTTCTCTTGGGAAGTATAGTTGTATCTGCCTTTCACGAATTTATCTCTTACTTTATTTTGTATGGTAGTGCCAGCATAGTAGGATACACAGGTTTAGAAATTGATATTTGGACGATGATTTCCAGTGGATTTCCTGCGGGCTTTATTACACAATGGATAGTCTTTTGGATAGTCTATACTATTTTTGCAGGACTGGTGAATGCGCGGCGTTTTCGAGAAAATCAGATTCAGCTCGCCAATATGGAAGCTCAACTTTCCGAAGCACGCCTCAATGCCTTAAAATACCAATTACAACCACACTTTCTCTTCAATACCCTTAATACAATTTCGGCATTAATGGACTTTGATGTGAAAGATGCACAGAAGACTGTTTCACGCCTTGGTAACTTAATGCGCACTATTTTAGAAAAAAATGCTCAAAATGCCATCCCTTTGCGAGAAGAGTTGTCTTTTATTAAAGATTACTTAGGTATTGAAGAAATGCGTTTTCAAGACCGTTTGACCGTTCAATATAAAATCCAAGACTCGGTACAAGATGCTGCTGTGCCGCGTTTGATATTACAACCTTTGGTTGAAAATGCAGTTAAGCATGGACTAAGGTCTGTAGAGGAGAATGGCAAAATCTGTATTGAAGCTTATGAATTGCCCGAAAACCGTATATTTATCAGCGTTTCAGATAATGGTATAGGTAGTAACATTAGTATCGAAGAAATGACTGAAAATGGAATTGGCTTGAAGAATGTGCAGGATAGACTGGAATTGATGTATCGAGAAGCATGTACCTTTTCTGTTGAGACGGCTGAGGGGGAAGGGTTTAAGGCTACTATTGAGATACCGAGGTAGTTGATTTTTGTCAGATAAATGTATTTTGTGAATGAAAAACGATTAGATAATATGGGGATTGAGTCGAGTATTGGGTGTTTAAAATGTAAAAAAAGTATATGGCTTGGTTCTGCGAAACCAAGCAAGTGGGACGGCTTTCAAGTCGGAAATGAAATCGCCTTTCGATTTCTTTCCCTTCATTCTCATAATTTAAAAACAAACTGCGTATTGTGTTATATGCACGATGCAAATTTTGAGTTACCTCCTTGGGAAGATGAAAAGACTGAGAAGGAATGGGAAGAAGATATTAACTCTATCTATTTTGCATACTCTTCTTCTTCTTATAGCAAAGAAGGAACTATTTGTGGGCATTGTAAAAAATTATTAGAAAATAAAGATAATCATCAAGCAATATCGAATTTCATTAAGAAAAATGAATTTTTATCTTTTTGTAATCAAAGCTGTTTTGAGGCTTATAAGACGTTTTTTAAAAGACATGAAGATATTTCACTTTATGATTCAACAGAAGATGAGAAAGCAGAATCTCTTACTGGAATAGTTGAAATTGGATGCACTCACTGTAAAGTATATACAATAATTGACGGGAAAGAAGAAATGGACGGGTTGATAAAAGATTACAAATATTTACACACGTTTTTTTATAAGCACAATTGTCATGAAAATTTATTAGTTTTTATTGGAGATGAAGAAAAAGGTATTGCTCCGTGGAAAAATAAACTGACAAAGAATTCTTGGGGAATATACAAAGAGACTTATGTATAAAATTTTCTCAAAAGGCATTGTCAGATTTCTGTTTTAAATAGAAAGTCTCGATTAACCAACAACTTAACAAATGAAAATCAGAACACTCATAGTAGACGACGAGCCCTTAGCCCGCAGACGACTCAACAGTCTCCTGCAAAAAGCCGAGATGGTAGAAGTAATAGGAGAGTGTAAAAATGGACGAGAAGCCAAGCAAGCTATCCAAGACAAAAAACCAGACTTAGTTTTTTTAGACGTCCAAATGCCAGACTTTAATGGCTTTGAAGTCTTGAAAAACGAAGCGATAACAGACCCACCATTTATCATATTTGTGACGGCTTTTGATGAATATGCTTTGAAAGCCTTTGATGTTAATGCGATTGATTATTTATTGAAGCCTTATGATGAAGAACGTTTCTTTCAAGCATTGACACAGGCACAAAAACGAATAGAAGAAAAGACTCAAAGTCGCCTACACAATCAATTACAGCAAATCTCAGAAAAGCACCACCACCAGCGCGAAACGGGCAAAAATATCATCGAAGTTCAATATCGCGGACGTACTTTTACGATTCGTACCGAAGATATTTATTGGATAGAGGCAGACGGAAATTACCTGCGCCTACACATGGAAGATAAGAAATATCTTATCCGTCAGACCATGCAGTCTATGCAAGATATGTTAGATTCTCGTTTGTTTTTGCGCATCCACAGGTCATTGATTGTCAATGCCTTATTTGTCGAAGATACCCGCTATGAAGGTAATAATCAGTATGCTTTTTTGATGAAAAATGAAGCATCATTAGTCTCGGGGCGGAGTTTTAAGGAGGCAGTTAAAGAATTTTTGGAGGGACTATAACTTCTCGATTAAGAAAACTAAAGTATAGAAAATATCAGCCCCACCTTTTAAGACAAATCAATCTCAAGTCCCAACACTTTGACTCAAAATCTGCAAACGAGTCTCCGCACTACTCAAGTCGGCATTAAGCTCAAGTGCAGTCTTATAATCTTCGGCAGCATTTTTCTTTAAACCCATACGCTCATAAGTCACCGCCCGATTATAATAAAGCATCTCGGAGTCAGGAAAAACCGAAAGTGCCGCGCTCAAATATTCTATAGCAGCTTCATAATCTCCTAATTTCCCGTAGCAAATTCCCTTTTGCTCCAAAATATAATCTCTAATGCGCGCATCTTTCGAAGCTTCACAAAAATCAAAATCAGCCAAAGCTGCCTCAGGATTAAAATCTGCTAATAAAAGTCCTCGATTGTAACGGGCCGTATAGTTATCGGGGCGTAAATCTATCGCTTCACTGTAAAAGACCAATGCCTTTTCCAAGTCTCCAATCTCCTCGTAATACACACCTAATAACTCAAAAGAATTAGTGTGTAGATACCCCAATTCATTGATAGCATATTCTAACTCTGCAATAGCCTTTTCGACTTGACCTTCTCGGTGATAACTTGCGGCTAAGTATTCTCGTGCGTAGGGATTTTCGGGATATTTATCAACAGAATTACTAAATAGTATGATGTGATTTTGCCAAACATCCACTTGCTTATGAGTCAAAAAAGTGAAAGCAGAAGTCAAGCCAATCATTGCTATCCATGGAGTCGTTTTAGGTAAATATTTTGTTAACCTCTGTAGTAAAATAGCGGCTGTAAAGGCTAAACCTACATAAGGCAAGTAAGTATAACGCTCTGCCGCAATAGCGACACCAACGGGAATAAATTGTAATACCAAAGCTATTGTTGCCGTAAAGAAGCCCAGTCCAAATGCTACCTTCCTGTCTCGAAAAAAAGTAAAAATTAACGCAATTCCTAAGAGAAACCCACACAGAGGCATAAATTGAAACCACGACTCATAAATCACGGCATCATAAGGGTGAAGTGCAGACAAATCGAAAGGAAATAAAAATTTTGTCAAGTAAAAAAATAAGCCGTAGCTCGCAACGCTCAATTTGTACCAAAGCCCCGCCTCGGCAGCTTGACCCAATGCAACACCGTCTGAAGAACGCTGTAAAATGCCAAAGAAATCTCCTCCTGCTTGTATGTCAACGGCAATGCTACCGACTAATAACGCAAGTAAAATGAAAGGTAGTTTCTCTACTAAGACAGTTCTGAAAGTAAATTTGCGCTCCTGTAAATAATCAATAAGCCACAGCACAGGAACCAATGAAACCGCCATAGCTTTTGCCCCACAGCTGAATAAAAATAAGAGCCAAGAAGCAAAATACCATACCGTATTCTTTCTTTCAGAATAACGCAAATAAGCAAACGAAGAGGCTAAGAAAAAGAAGGTATATAAAACATCTTTTCTTTCAGAGACCCATGCCACAGATTCGACATGCAAAGGATGAATCGCAAAAATAAGACTTGTGAAAATCGCAGGAAATGCAGATTTTTTATACAAGTTTTTGAGGAATAAATAAACGAGTATGGTATTCAAAAAATGAAAAATGACATTCGTGAAAATAAAAGGAAACGCACTTTGTGTACCCGAAAAGAAGGCATTCAGCCACAGACTAAACATGGTGACTGGATGATAATTGAGGGAGATGATTTTGGTAAATAAAGAGGATAAATGTTCAAATGTTGGTTGATTTATCAAGGCGTTTTCGAGTATGTAGTACTGGTCGTCCCAGTAAACAAACTCATTGTCAAAGGCAGGGTAAAACCCTATGAATATTATCAATGAAAATGTGAGAAGTAATAGTCCTTCTTTATAAAAATTACTTTTGGGGCTGTATTTGAATGTCTTGTTTTCCATAGTCTCGGAGGTGAAATTTTAACGCATGAAAACGGGGCTCATGCGGTTTATGACAAAACCACTAACTTGAAATATGGACAAAAATAAAAAATGTAATTTTTTTTGAAAGAGGAGAAAGGGATTTTAAAATTGATTTAACAATTGTTAAAATATTGTTTTAATTATCCTTACAAAATTCAACTATTAACCTAGCCAATTCTTCTCCCTTATCTTCTTGAATAAAATGCCCTGCATTTAAAATTGTATGCTTTTGACCTTTACAGCCAGGAATTAATTTCTGAAAAAGCTTTTCACCACCAGATGTAATCGGGTCATTATCTCCAAAAATAGTTAAAAATGGTTTTGTAAATTGCTTCAAAACACCCCAAGCTTTCATATTGTTTATTGCCTCTGGTTCGCCGTCTATGATAGGAACGAGTGACGGAAAAATACGTGCACCTGCCTCATATTCTGCCGTAGGGAAAGGCGCATTATATGCTGCAACTACTTCGTCAGGTAGAGTCGTTATCGTCCCACCTTGAATAACTTTACCAATATTGAAGGCAGGAGATTTTTGAGAAAATTCACGCCATTGTAGAAAGGCATCAGGCATAGTACCTTTACCAATCGGCAATCCTGTATTAGACGCAACAACCCGCGCAAATTTATCAGGCATAGCTGCTACCAAACGCAAACCAATCAAACCGCCCCAATCTTGACAAAACAGAGTCATGTCTTTTAATTCTAATTGCGTTAACAAGGCTGTAGTCCAATCCAAATGTTTTTGAAAAGTATAATCACTTTGGGCAGTTGGTTTGTCTGATTTTCCAAATCCAATAAGGTCTGGCGCAATGACTCTAAAGCCCGCTTTGCTAAGAATAGGAATCATCTTGCGGTAGAGATAAGACCAACTCGGTTCACCATGTAGCAACAGCACGACAGGATTTTCTTTTTCCCCTTCATCGACATAATGCATACGCAGATTAGGTTCAACTTGCAGATAGTTTGCTGTGAAGTTAAAGTCTTTTATTGACGTGAATTTATCTTCTGGTGTTCTAATGACTTTGCTCATTTTGCTATTTTTGATGAATGAGATTGAAAGGTACGAAAATATTATTTTCACGTACCTTGCAGAAAAATATTCAATATGAAAAACCTTCTTTTATTATCCTTTGCTTGTCTCTTTTTGAGTTGTTCTTCCGAAAAAATAACTCAAAAGGTCGAAGAAGACGTGAAAGTCCAAGTCATTACACCAGACGTTTTTCTAACCGTTCTTGGTGTCGCTCAAGATGCAGGATATCCACAAGCGGGATGTCAAAAAGCTTGTTGTGGAGCAGTAAGATTGGGTAAGGAGAAGGCTAAAAGAGTTAGTTGTTTAGGACTAGTGGATAAGAAAACGGGACAAACTTACCTCTTAGATGCAACACCTGATTTTCGGGAGCAGTTATTTGAATTGAATGCTCACTTAACAGATACTCAAAAAAGTACACCAACTGGGATTTTTCTATCACATGCACATATTGGTCATTACACAGGTCTAATGCAATTGGGTAGAGAGGCAATGGGCGCAAAGAATATTGATGTTTATTCTATGCCCCGAATGCAGAAATTCTTGACAAATAACGGTCCTTGGAGTCAACTTGTTTCTCTACAAAATATCAAATTGCAAGGAATGGAAGACGAGAAAACTATTCGCTTATCCGATAATTTGAACATTACGCCCTTTGTAGTTCCGCATCGCGATGAGTTTAGTGAAACTGTTGGATTTAGAATCGAGGGACAAAGTAAATCTGCCTTATTTATTCCAGATATTGACAAATGGGAAAAATGGGAGAAGGATATCAAAGCGGAGATTCAAAAGGTAGATTACGCTTTTTTAGACGGGACTTTTTATAGCAATGGCGAATTGCCTGGGCGTGATATGAGTCAAATACCGCATCCTTTTATTGAGGAGAGTATTGATTTGTTTTCTGACTTGACTGAAGATGAAAAGAAAAAGGTATTTTTTATTCATTTGAATCATACTAATCCGCTATTGCGAGAGAGGTCTGAGGAAATGAAGGCATTTTCGGAGTTAGGATTTGGATTGGCAGGGGAGAGAATGATTTTTGAATTGTAACTCGTCGCTTCCAGCGCGAGTAAGTCACGCCTGTTTATTGCCTAAAAAACAAAGGACTCCACCCCCTTCAGAGTGAAGTCCCCTTATAAGACATCTACCTAAAAATTCTTGTCTATTGCTTTATTAAAATAAGCTTCCCTGAGTCCGTAAACTCACCGCTTTTCATTCTATAAAGCAACAACGCATCATTGTCCATATTCAGGTCTGCGCGAGTCACTTCTAAAGTGTGCGTACCTGCTGAATAAGTATCTGTATGCGTAAATATTTCGTGTCCTTGTAGCGTGTAAAACGAGAAGGTAACAGGACTATCCTGTGGTACTTCAAAAGATAAAGTCGTCTTACGTGCAAAAGGATTTGGATTACATCCTAAGAGCGCGAAATCTGTTATAATCGGCTCCATTTCTTCCTCTTCTTCTTCAACTTCTGGCTCACGGAATTCTAACTGAACACCGGCTTCTGAATTATCTTGATGATAAGATAATGCCGTCGTAAAGCGAGAATTAATATTCAAAAATCCGCTTAATTTACCACTTGTATTTGCCGTAAAGCGTAGAGTGAAAGCAGTATTCTCTCCAGAGAAGTCGCTATGTGTTTTATTAAACCACAAACCTGTTAATGCACCTTCTGCTAGTTTCGTTTGACCGAATTTCGCATTGGCTAAATTACCCGTCACAACTTCATTTATCGTCAAAGCATCTGGTGCAAAATCCAAAGTAAATTGGTAAGCAATGATGTTTGCCAAATCACTCGTCGTAAAAGTAATTTCATAAGCTTCACCAGCAATTAAATCATAATCAGTCGTTGTCAATACTAAATCTTCCCCGTCCCTTTCTTCGCTGCTCTCACCTGTCAAGTTTAAGGGGTTAGCAGTTCCGTTCAAGTCGCCCGTTTTAATTCCTACGAAATTAACAATGACATCTTCCTCAATACTTTCAACCGTCGCACTCTCTGGGAATGTTTGCGCCCAAGGATTGCTCGTTATTGGAAAAATATAACTAGCATCAATGAACCTCCAAGAAGTATTTGTAGGGAAACCAGACTCATTAAAGAGTATCGCATCTTCGATTTCCGTAACATCTGTTTCCGTCAAGTCTTCTGAATGATTAACATCTCCCGCCACCATTTGATATGGATTATTTAATGCTTGGATACCCTCTAAGTGGTCACTCAAAACATAAGCATCTATCGTCGTTACACCATTGAGGTGATTGATATCTTTGCTTGGTGTGACATTATAAGTATTACCATAAATCATATCTGGGAATTCATATCCGCCAGACTCTTCTGTTGTTGCCGCAGCTACTATTGTTGGAGTTCCTAATGTAATTTCTGTCAATCCGACAGGCTCACTTTCCCAAGTGAAAATACCACCGATAATATCTGGCGTTATTGCTGGAGGCGTTCCTCCACAGTTGTTATCATCATCATTAATCTGTAATGAAGTCGAGCAAGTAGATTGATTTCCTGCCTCATCCGTTACGTAAACAGTTACACTGACATTGTTTCCTAAATCATCACAGTTAAACAATAATTCTTGGTCATTCAAATTGTCAGAATAAGAGAAAACTAGATTTGGAAACGAAGTGCAATTGTCACTACATGCCGCATTAAATGTTCCTGCTGTCACTAACAATTGCTGACTAGCCGGAATATCTAAACTCAAGCCACTCAAGCAAATCGCTGTTGGTGCGACGTTGTCTACGACTGTAATTTGATAGTTATGAGAACTCGCATTTCCACATCCGTCAGTAGCTGTATATGTTAAGTCATAGACACCAGGCATCAAATCATAAGTCCCAAACCCGTCTGTTAAATCACCTGTTAAAACGATTTCTGCATTCGTATCGCATTCATTCAATTCTGGTAGGGCAATGTTTACGTTTACAGTACAATTCGTAGAGTTATCTGGAGCAACAGTATAGCTAATAGGCGCATCAATAAAAATCGGTGCATTTGCATCTTCGACCATTATCGTTTGTACATCCGTCCAACCAATTCCGGGATTGCACATATCTGTCACTGTCCATGTTCTGTTAATTTGAAAGCAATTTGGAGCTGCTATCATTATTGTCTCGTCGCTATAGTCAGCGGTAATTTGAGAACATTGGTCTTCATTTATCCATGTCGGAAAATCAGACGGCGCAGGTAAATCTTCTGGATTAGTCCCCATACTACAATCACCCGAAACGGTGTAATCTGTCGGAAAACTTATGGATGTATTATTTTGATTCCAAGGTGTTAAGTTTTCAATGTAGATTGATTGACTACAAACACTTGCATTGCCATTTTCATCATTAATAGTCCACGTTCTCGTTACAAAACCAGTTCCACAAGAATTTAGAGTTTCTGATGCATTCTCAACTATCGTATAAGTATCGGCATCACAACTTTCTGTAACTGTCGGCATTCCATAAATTGTCAAATCAGATAAATCTGTTCCGCAATCAATCGTAACATCTGCTGGACAATTCAAAGTCGGAACTGTATTATCAATAATCGTTACAACAAAAGAGTTGTCATTACTATTGCCACATCCGTCTGTCGCAGTATAAGTCACACTATAAACACCTGCTGAAATATCTTCGTAAGTACCGAAAGTCATTCCCAAATCTCCACTAATCGTGACCTCCACATTATTACTGCAATCGCTTACTTCTGGTGCATCTAGAGTTACATTTGCCGTGCAATTATTCGCCCCGTTCAACGTAATATTGATGTCTTGTTGGGGATAATCAAAAGTAGGAGCGATATTATCGTTCACTGTGATTGTTTGAGTACTCGCATAAATAGTACCGTCGCCACACCAATCTAAAATTGACCAAGTACGAATGATAAAATAGCAAGCAGGTTCAGAAACGTAGAAAATTTCATCATCCACACTATAAGAAGGTTGCTCACATCCCATGACACCTGTGTAAGTAGGGAAGTCAAATGGCGCTGGCAAATTCTCAGGTTCTACATTCGTTGTGCAATCACCGTCTATTGTATAGTCTGGTGGAAAATTAATTTGATTTTCATCTGCATTCCACGGAGTCAAATTTTCAATCGAAATCGTCTGTTGACAAGTCGAAGTATTACCCGAAGGGTCCGTAATCGAATAGTCTCTAACTATCGTTCCTAAGCCACAAGTATTTATATTTTCAGAGATACTTTCTCCAATAACGAAAGCACAATTATCGGCACCTGACACTGTTCCAAAAACAGAAAGGTCGCTCACATCCGTTCCACAATCTACCGTTACATCTTCAGGACATAAGACCGCTGGTGCATCATTATCTTGTACTGAAACAGCTACTGTACAGAAATTTGAATTTCCATTACAGTCTGACACGCGCATGTTTACCGTCGTGTTGCCACCTACATATCCACAATCGAAAAGAATAGTTTCTGCATAATCGCTCACTGGCGCACTTGCCAATTTTACGTCGAAAGTTAATTGTCCATAAGTACAACATTCATCATAACTACCGTCATCCAAGTTCACGGCAAAGACAATACTTGTTCCCTCTGAAGTTACCGCTGCCGCAGTAAACGCATCACAAACAACCGTTGGTGCTACTTGGTCTTCAACTGTGACATTAACGATACAGTCAGCAGTATTGTCACAAGCATCCGTTGCACTCACCGTCAATTGGTGTGTACCTGGTGTGACAGCATAAGTATTCTGGTCACTACCAAAAGCCCAAGAAGAAGTATAAGAAATATCATCACTACAAGCGTCAGTCGCCGTATAAGTTGGCACATTAAAAGTCGCACTACAAGAAGTATAATCAGTACTAACAGTCACGTCCGCAGGACAAGTGAAAACAGGAGGCGTTGTATCTGCTACGCGAATAATCTGTAATTCTTCACGCGTTATTTCTGTACAATTATCATAAACAGACCAAGTCCGCGCAATTGTATAATTACCGTCGCAATCAGGAATGATAGCATCGTTATGATACACATCAATGAGGCACTCATTGCCACCGACGAAAGTAGATTGGTCGTCGGTGGTACTGAGGTCGCCGTCGGCATCCAAAAAAGGATAGCCAGTAGAACTAGGTTCGGTGAAGGTGGGATTGGCGGAAGCCCCACACTCCAAGAGCGGGGCTTCGACACCATCACGGTTTTCGGGAAATTGCACATCTTCTAATGAGGCTCTTTCCAATGTAATGACTTGCGTACAAGTTCCTTCGTTCGCATAAACATCATAAGCAGTCCACGTACGGTGGATGACTTTGATAGCGGGAGTCAGGAATTGGAAGTTTTCGAAGGTCGCGGTCATATTGTCCGCATTACCATTAGAGGTAACTTCAAAAGAAATCCACATGCCAGCAGGTATCAACCAAGAGGTGAAATCACCCGCAGTTGCACCGTCTACAGTTAATTGTACGCAAGTATCGCCTATTGTAATAAAGGCGTCTTCGTGGTCAAAAGCGGAGCCCCCAAGACTACTCCAATCAAACGATATATATCCGTCAGTTGGAAGTTCAATTTTGAACTTCGTCACATAAGGACAATTGTCGCTCACTGGAGAATCATCAGCCCCTTCGACTGATATTGAATTGGGAGCTCCGGTGACATCTACCCCACCATCACCGGTGGAACCTAGTATACATTCGTTCCAATTTTCGGGAGAAAAATATCCCGTAAACCCTTGTTCGCCACAGCCAAAATCAATCACTTCATCTGAGTGAATGAGGCTGGTAACACTCGTGCAATTGTCCACCGCGTTAGGTGTGCCAATGCTCGCAGGGTCATAGCTTTCTGTACAAGCTATATTTATATTTTCGCATTCAATATTTGGTCCACGACGGTCAACTAGAGTTACAGTTCCGTAACATTCGTCTCCTGTCCAAACATTTAGAAGTTTGTAGACAAGTGTCATATCCAAATATTCAACGCCTAAGCTATCTCCGATTTCTTCACCTGTTGGGCTATAGAAAGTCAGTTCTTTTGGTCCCCAAACACAAAAAGTAGGATTTACCAAAAGCAAGCCTGGGTTGCGTGTACCGATACAATCGGCATTCATCGCTAGTTCTTCGTTTTCAAAACATTCAAATTCATAACATTGCGCATGGGCATTGAATGAAAGTAGTGTAAAAAAGAGCAGTATTGGGATTAAGAAAAGCTTACTTAAGTCTGCTTGTAATTGTCTTGTCATGGTAAATGTCCTTAATTTCAAACGGTAGAGGATATACGGTAGACGGCTGACAGCTTGCATTATTATAAGCTTAGTCAGTTTGTTCACTGTATTATTATCACCGTTTTGTAAAGCGGTTTTGTACAAAAATTAGACGTACATATTTGTTTTTGTCACAATATGATTGAAGGAATTGCGTGAGTCACAAGGACTTATGCAAAATCATTTTGTACAAATAAGCGTCGATGCTTTTTGCAATTAAGGATGTTCTCAAGAAATGTTGGAATGATGTGAATGTGGAATGCGCAGAGATTATCGTATTGCATTCGTTTTAATTAATTTGAAAAGAAAGAAAAAATGTATTGCTAATTTTTAGCACTCAACATTTATCGTTCAAAATTCAAAATTAATTTTTCATCATTCAAAAGTGTGTGTGGTGTGTTCAGAAAAGACGTCTATGTGATTTCGATATAAAATCGAAAGCAGTATTGGGGCATTCCGATTGAACGGAATGACCGACTATAAAAAGCCCGCCTTAATGATGGAAAAATGATGAGAATGCTCGCGAAAGCGAGAAGTGTTGTAATGATTGCTCATGGGATGAAATTTAGTTAATCAATGTTCATGTTGCAAGCGGCGAAAAACAAAAACTAAGAATGCCGTTTACTTTTTTTTACTGGGAAAAATCTAATCGGTTATGTTCAATTACAACACAAAATTAGTTTATAGTTTCCAAACCATCTAACCTTTTTCAGGTATTTTGCAAAATACTTTTTTCTAATGCGTCAAAAATAGTATTTTTTACAGAAAAAATATTGCATTTTTAATAGTTTGATTGTCAGAGAGTTAAGTGTTTGATTCAAGAGAATCGGATATGTCTAAATTTGTTGTTTTCTTTGCATTCTCATATGAGGAAGATTCTTCTCATAATAATTTAAATATGTCATTAATCCGACATTTAATAATTGCCTAAAAATGGAATTTACTACTTTTTTTGATGTCGTGAAGACCGAAACCCTTGCTTTACATCCTGCTGAAATCGTGAGTACGCTTACTGCAATTATTTATCTTGTTTTAGCAGCGAAGGAAAATGTTTGGTGTTGGTTTTTTGGAATTATTAGTTGCTCTTTTTGGGCTTGGGCTGCTTACTTTTTATATAATCTACAAATAGATTCTTTGTTGCAAGTATTTTATGTTGCTATTAGTTTTTGGGGATTGTACCAATGGAAATTTGGCAGTCAGGCAAAAAACAAACTACCAATCACAAAACTTTCAGTGGCAGAACATGCGACTATAATAGGAGGGGGGCTTGTATTATCAGTGATTGTTGGTTGGCTTTATGCTCATTATACAACTGCTGCAGCAACATACATAGATGCATTCACAACAGTTTTTTCCATTCTAATTACATTTATGGTTATCTATAAAAAATTAGATAACTGGTTGTATTGGATAGTAATTGACGGCGTCTATGTTTATCTGTATTGGACACGTGGAGGATATTTGTTTAGTATTCTTTTTGTAGCTTATATAATCATTGCGTTTTTAGGTTGGTTAGAATGGCAGAAAAAATACAAAAAAGGCTACCGAGCCGAAGTTCGATAGCCTAATTATTGACTTTTTTATCAGGTAGAAGAAGGAGTTTCAACTTCTGGTTTAGCCGATATTAATTTCCATCATCTTGGCATTACTATTTGTTTGAGTAAATAGGGTTAAACAAAAGCCAAAGGTCAGGTCATTTAAAAGTAGACAAAAAATCAATATGTGCCAGTCGGTATTAAATGACGATATGTATTTTTAAAATGAAACAATACATATACATACTAGACGTGTTTCATTTGAAAATGTTGCATTAGTCGATAAATTAAAGGAATGAATAGTTTTTTATTGGAAAAACTAACATTTAGCCTCATATAGCTTTATAAGGAAAGGAGTTTATAATTTAAAACTGTCCTTTCTCTTTTTTAAGACAAATCATTTTTTGGATAAAAAATGAGATTTATTCAAAAAACTAAAAAACAAACATGAGTACAATTATCGGAATTCTTCTTAGCG
>CALDUB010000086.1 GCA_937923465.1 uncultured Saprospiraceae bacterium | reverse complement strand
CGTATTGCCAGAGCAAAGTGTTTTACTTATAGAAGACAACGAAGATTTGAGAACTTTTTTGAAAAGAAAACTTTCTCCCATTTACGAAATTCTCCAAGCTACTGACGGCAATACTGGATTGGATGCTGCCTTCAAACAAGTACCTGACCTTATCATTTGTGATGTGATGATGCCTGGTAAAAATGGCATCGAACTCGCCAATATTTTAAAAACTGATTTACGTACAGCACATATTCCTATTATTTTGCTGACGGCTCGTGCTGCCCGCGAGCAGAAATTAGAGGGACTTAAAACGGGAGCAGATATTTATCTTACCAAACCTTTCGATATTGATATTCTAAAAGAGCATATTAATTCTTTATTGCAAAATCGTTCTGTATTAAAATCTCGATATATTGGGGATATCGCTGTTAATGCTTCCCCTTCTGATAAGCTAAATAAGAAATTCATCAGTGAATTTAAAGCAGCCGTTCATGCAAATTATACAAATCCTAATTTGGGAGTCAATGACATTTGTGAGATTTTGAATTTGTCCAGAGTTCAGGTTTACAGAAAGGTAAAAGCTATTTTAAACTGTTCAGTAACCGATTATATTCAGAATGTACGCTTGGAAAATGCTAAGTTTTTGTTGAGAGAAGGCAAACTCAGTATTTCCGAAATTGCATATCAAGTAGGATACACTTCTCCTGCATACTTTTCAACGGCTTTCAAAGCAAAATACAAACAAACGCCAAGCTCGTGGAAGAAGTAGTTCCAGTCAGCGAAGCACAAAATACCATTCTAATGAGCAATATCTCTATCATACTAAATCTTACAGTACTTCTAATTTTTGTTTCTTGCGGTTCACAGACTCAACTTTCAGAACCCGAGGATAGGGAAATCGCTGGATTAGAGTGTGATAAACTTAAAAATTACGAAGAGGTTCGAAATATCATGGATATGACCTTGAGTGAAAGATTTGCCTCTTTAGATATAGCTAAAGAGAGCATCATTGGAGAGTGGGGTCTAATCGGAGTTCAGCCAGCCTGGATTGCATTAGAACCTGGTGCCGAATGCCTACACTTAACGATATCTAAAAGTACAATAATAATTAAAGACTTAGATAGTGGAAATGAAAGAACTACTACTTACGAATTAACGCCATTTGAGGAAAATAATTATAGTAGATTCTTTTTAAGTACAAATGATGAAATTGGAAATTACCAGATAGGAATGAGTGAATTTTCAGAGAATTACATGTACGGCTCAGGGAAATTTCCAGATGGTAATATCTATGTTTATGAGAAGTTGAGGTAAGTTTTATTGAAATCTATTCTCCGTTTTGTTTCTTCCAAAAATAAGCCAAGAGAAAACTTTAACAAACGAAACAAAATCAAAAACACATGTATCACAATCGAAATCCTTTCTTTAATTAAATTTCGATATTATTATTTAAAAGCTTTTTTTCGTTGATTTTAAACGTGATTTGTAGCGTTTTAAAACAATATTTACAAATGAAACCAAATTAAAAGCTAATGATACATTTTAGAAACTCTACAGATTAGTACGGTTATACATTTGAGCTTTCAAAATAGCTTAGATGTGGTAATCATGAAAAACAAAAAAATATCTTATTGGTCAGCGACCGTCGCTCTTGCTGGTTTTCTTTTCGGTTTTGATACCGTAGTTATATCAGGGGCAAATCTTCCTATAAAAGAATTGTGGAACACCTCACCGCTTTTTCATGGTATGTTTATCATGTCTATGGCTTTGTGGGGTACGGTGATTGGTGCCATGTTTGGTGGTATTCCTTGTGACAAATTAGGTCGTAAGAAAACCCTGTTTTGGATTGGCGTTCTTTATACGCTTTCTGCTTTAGGCTCTGCACTCGCGCCAGACCCTTTTACCTTTTCTGCTTTTCGTTTTATCGGAGGTCTTGGTGTTGGCGCATCTTCTGTAGCTGCACCTACCTATCTGTCCGAAATAGCTCCTGCTGATAAGCGAGGTGGCGTAGTAGCTCGGTATCAATTTATGATTGTCTTCGGAATCTTCATTGCCTTTTTTAGTAATTATTTATTAAAAGGGGTAGGCGGGAATATTGACTGGCGATTTATGCTGGGAGCAGAGGCGATACCTGCTATTGTCTATTGTTTTATGGTCGTTGGTATTCCTAATAGTCCGCGATGGTTGGTTTTGCACAAAGGTGAAGAAGAAGAGGCCGCTAATGTACTTGCTCAAATGGGCGTCAGCAATATCAATGAGCACATTAAAGAAATAAAAGCCTCCGTTCAGGAAACAGTCAAGACTGGATTTTTCAGTAAAAAATATTCTTTCCCGATAACACTCGCTTTTCTATTGGCTTTCTTTAATCAGTTATCAGGCATCAATTTCATCTTGTATTACGCACCAGAGATTTTAGAATTAGCAGGTTTAGCCAGTAAAGAATCTTTATTGAGTTCTATTTCTATTGGTTTTGTTAATCTCGTATTCACCCTTTTAGGTATGTATTTGATAGACCGTTCGGGTAGAAAAAAACTAATCCTGTGGGGTTCGTTCGGATACATTATAAGTTTGAGCATGGTTGCTTATGCCTTTTACAGTGGAGCGAGTTCAGTCTTTTTATTATTCTTCATACTGCTATTTATTGCCTCACATGCTGTCGGTCAAGGTGCAGTGATTTGGGTTTTCATTTCTGAAATATTTCCTACTAAAGTCAGGGCAAGTGGGCAGAGCTTTGGCTCGGGAGTACACTGGGTATTTGCTGCCTTGATTACTTTAGTAACACCTCTGTTTTTAGACCAAAATGACGGCATCTTCAAGGATAACCCATGGCCGATATTTGCCTTTTTTGCTGGTTTTATGATACTACAATTATTGTTTGTGCTATTCATAATGCCAGAGACAAACGGGAAAAGCTTAGAGGAATTAGAACAAGAATTGAGTAAGTCAGACATAGACGTATCTCTAACTAATGCATCAATATAATTATGGAAAGTAATACACCATACATAGTCTGCTTTGGGGAAGTTTTATGGGACGTCTACGCAGATGGAAAAAAGCCCGGAGGAGCCCCATTCAATGTAGCTGCTCATGCCAAAAAACTTGGACTACAGGCGCATCTGATTAGTAAAGTAGGAAATGACCCTTATGGGAAAGAAATTCGAGAAGCGATGTATGCGCAAGGAATTTCATCTGAATATACAAACTCAGATTACACCTTTGAGACGGGTGTCGTGAATGTGTTGCTGGACGAAGAAGGCAAGCCAAGTTACGATATAAAAATGCCAGTAGCTTGGGATTATATTCATTTTGATGATAACAATAAAACGCTAGTTACAAGCTCAAAAGCCTTTGTTTACGGTAGTTTGGTTTGTAGAACAAGCCAAAGCCGACAATCCCTTTTCGAATTAGCAAAACTATCAAAACTAAACATCTGTGACCTCAATATCAGACAATCATTTTTCGATAAAGAATTGATACGCTCTCTCTTAGAAATCACGCACATTCTCAAAATAAATGACGAAGAAGCTCAACTACTAAGAGAACTATTTGAAATCGAAGAAGCTGATTTTTATGAAAAACTAAGTGAGCAATTTTCATTAGATATGATTATTCAGACACTTGGCGCAGAGGGAGCCGAAGCCTTTCACAAGGGGCAATTATATGCTACACCAGGAGTCAAAACTAATGTAGTTGACACTGTCGGCAGCGGAGATTCTTTTTTAGCTGCATTTATCCATAATTATCTGCAAGGAGAGAATATTTCCTTGTGTCTTGAAAAAGGGTGTGTACTCGGAGCATATGTTGCTTCAAAGCAAGGGGCTATTCCAGAACATCCAGTAAAAAAGATTGCATCCAAATAAGAGGCTACTTGAGGTTTTTTCAAACAGTTTCAAAACGAAAAAAAATATTTTATGAAACAATTTTACTTATTAAGCTCGCTTATCTTACTCCTTTCAACAGGTTTGTATGGTCAGATAAAAGTAACAGGTACTGTATTCGATGAGGAAACGAAAGACCCTTTGATTGGGGCTACAGTTTTTGCTGTAGGTACGGCCAGCGGAACAGCAACAGACATAGATGGGACATTTTCCATTACTTTGAATGAACCTGGAGCACTGGAAATTTCTTATACGGGTTATGCGACAAAACGCGTAGATGATATTACAGAATCAGGGGAGATTGAAGTGTTTTTAGGTGTAGGGCAATTTTTGGAGGAAGTTATTGTTGTTGGATACTCCAGTCAAAAAAGAGCCAATGTTACAGGGTCTATTTCGGTTGTAGATGTAGACGACGTAGCGAAAGGCGCCTATTCAAATGTTATACAATCCATACAAGGAAAGGTGAGCGGAGTTACGATTACTCAAGATGGTCAACCTGGTGGAGGAAGAACAAATTTGAAGATTAGAGGAATAACAACGGTAAATGGGAATACCCCGCTTTATGTAGTAGATGGTGTGCCTACTACTTCTGATTTGAATAATGTCAGTGCAACAGATATAGAGTCAATTCAAATTTTGAAAGATGCTTCTGCCAGTATTTATGGTTCTCGTGCTGCTGCTGGTGTAGTTATTATTACAACTAAAAAAGGAAAGAAGGGGAAACTGTCAATTGATGCAGGAATGTTATCTGGAGTTCAGCAAATTGCTCGAAAAATTGACCTATTAGATGCAACAGAATGGGGCGATGTTTATTGGCAAGCTTCCAGAAATACAGGTTTAACTCCTAATCATCCTGCATATGGAAGTGGACCAGAAGCTGTATTAAATACCAACCCTTACATCATTCCAAACGGAAGGCAGATTTATCAAATTGATGCTGATGGAACAGATTGGTATGATGAAATTTATAGTGATGCTTGGCAACAACAGTATTACTTAAACGCAACTCAAGGTAGTGAAAAAGGAAATTTTTTCCTTGGACTAAATTACTTTGACCAAAACGGACTCATTGATAATACGAATTACAATCGGATTAATACTCGGATGAATTCCAGTTATAAAATTTTCAGAGGGCTTACAGTTGGAGAAAATCTTTCCGTTTCATTTGCGGATGAAGTACAAGTTGGTGTTCAGCAGGGACAGGATGGTGTGCCGACAGATGTACTCAGACAACATCCTGCATTACCCGTATTTGACTTAAAAGAAGGATACGCAGGAAAGATTGGAGGATTTCCAGATGTTAGAAATAATGTAGGACTTTTAGAAAAAAACAAAGACAATAACAATCGCATCACCAGAGTTCTTGGAAATGTCTTTGCAGAAATGAACCTCTTTGAAGCTATTGGAATATTGGACGGACACCAATTAAAATTAAGAAGTAGCTACGGTTTAGAACACACAGATAACTATGCGCGGTCTTTTCAAGCAAGTTTTCAAGAAGGTGATTTTGATATTCAAAACAACTTCTTAGCAAATATTTACAATCGTGGGAAAACGCTTACCTGGACCAATACCCTCAGCTATGATAACACTTTTGGAAAACACGGTTTTGGTCTTAATGTCGGATATGAAACGGTTGATAATGAGTCTGAATTTTTAATAGCAGAAAATACAGGATTTTTAATAGAAGATGTAGATTTTACTTTTCAGAGTGCTGCATCAGGAAATGCCCGAACCTCTGGTGGAGGAACAGGAAATGCCTTGCGTTCTTTTTTTGGAAGATTGAATTACAATTTTGATGAAAAGTATTTAATCTCGGGTATCATGCGCCGTGACCAGACTTCTCGTTTTAGCGACATTGGTTATTTTCCTTCTGTCTCTGCTGGTTGGGTTCTTTCAAAAGAAAAATTCTTTAATGGACTTGGCTTTGCAAAAAATATTGACCAGTTAAAAATTAGAGGAAGCTGGGGACAACTGGGTAATCAAACTGCTGGAGATTTCACTCAACTCAGCTTGTTTGGCTCTGATACGAATAGTGGTGATTACGATATTTCAGGTACAAATACAGGGGTCGAACAAGGCTTCGTCGTTTTATCAAGAGGAAATCCCAGCGTAACATGGGAGACTACGACTCAATCTAACATAGGTCTAAATCTCTCTATGTATAATGGCAAAATAAACTTTGAGTTTGATGTATGGAATAAAAAAACAGAAGACATTCTCTTTAGACTTCCTTTGTTAGCAGCCCAAGGAGAAGGTCAGCCACCATTGAAGAATATTGGAGAAATGAGCAACAAAGGAGTGGATGCTAATTTTTCTTATAATACTCAAATCGGTAAAAATTTCGACTTTGAAATTACTGCTCAAGTCGGAGCTTATAGAAATAATTTTGACAATTTCGGTTTTGAAGTTTCAGTCGGAAACGAAGACGAATCTTACATCGAAACAGGTGATGGTATTACGAGAATAGTAGAAGGAGAAGTTTATGGAGTTTACTACGGGTATCAAGTGGAAGGTATTTTTCAAAATCAAGCAGAGGTAGATGCACACGCTACTCAAGTAGGTAAAGATGTTGGAAGGTTAAGATATGCAGACACAAACAACGACGGAATAGTAGATGATAAAGACAGAGTTTACCTTGGGAGCTTTCACCCAGATTGGACAGGGGGTATTGGTATTAATTTTTCTTGGAAAAACATTAGTTTTTCTACCTCTTTGTATGCCTCTGTTGGAAATGAAGTTTATAATAGAAATAAGATTTATACTGATTTTGCACAATCGCAATTATTCAATCATGGTAAGGTGATTTTGGATGCATGGACTCCTGAGAATACAGACTCCTCCATTCCTGCGGTTATTCTTGACGATAAAGGAAATAACGAATTTAGAACTTCTTCTTATTTCATTGAAAATGGTTCTTACCTAAAAGTTAGACAAATCAAATTAGGCTACCAAGTACCTAAGCAGTGGCTCGGGGCTGCCAGAGCAAACATATACCTTGAAGTACAAAATCCATTCATATTAACAGGCTACTCGGGTGTTGACCCTGAGTTACCGTTTGAAGGGAATAGCAATATTCCAGGAATTGATAATGGTGCTTATCCTCTTCCGCGTACTATTCTGCTTGGCGTGAATGTCAATCTTTAGTAGAAGCAATTCAATGTGTTTAGGTAAAAAGTCTAATAAGTAATAGGAAATCAATCCAATCTCAGAAAGGATTGCTCTCCTTATAACATTAAAAAATCATGATTAATCATAAATATAAATCAATTTTATTCCTACTCCTTTTGGGAACAATTGTCTTTACATCTTGTCAAAAAGAGCTCTTAGAAAAAAAGCCTAAAGGTGTTTTAGCAGAAGGAGTTGCCAGTGCAGCGACTGTTGATAAACAAGTGATAGCGAGTTACCAAGCGCTGGGTGGACATTTTTTTGGGAATGACCAATCTTTTGCTGGACCTTCCAGTAATTGGATTATGGATGTCCGTTCTGATGATGCTTACAAAGGCGGTGGCGGTATTGGAGACAGGACAGATATTCACCAATTAGAAACAGCAACAATGGACCCTACCAATTATGCTTGCTTTCAAAAATGGAGAAATCCTTACTTCGGAATAGCAAGGTGTAATGTTGCTATTCGAGAAATTACAAACTTAGAGGATGCCGCTTATCCGAAAAACGAACGCATTGCCGAAATGCGATTTTTAAGAGGTCATTTTCATTTTGATTTAAAGAGAAATTTTAACCAGATAGTTTATTTGGATGAAATGGCGGACCCTACATTAGAAACGAATACCCGTTACAGTGATGATGAAATATGGGATTTAATTCAGGCAGATATGCAGTTTGCTTTCGATAATTTGCCAACAGAGCAAGCTGAAGTTGGACGTATTAATAAATATAACGCTGCAGCATATCTTGCAAAAATCGCTATTGAAAGAAAACAATGGGCAGCAGCTATCGGGCATTGCAATTTTGTCATGAGTGGTCCATTTGCTCTATTAGATGATTTTCAACAATTATCTGAATTAGACTTTGAGAATAGTTCTGAGTCTGTTTTCACCATTCAATATTCTACTGCTAATATCTTCTTAAATCATAACTGGGGTGATTTATTAAACATCACATCTGGTCCAGGTATCAACAATGGAGGCTATGCTAATGGTGATGATTTTTATTTAGCAAGTCAAAATTTAGTCAATGCTTTTAAAGTAAGCAATGATGGTTTACCGCTTTTTGACAACTTTAATTCAGGAAGCAGCGTCACCGATGGAAACTATCCAGGTCCTTTAGACCCAAGAGTAGATTTTACTGTCGGTAGAATTGGTATTCCGTGGAAAGGAACGGCGGAATATACAGAAGCGTGGGTAAGGTCAATGGAATATTTTCCAGGCTTCAGTGGTAAAAAACACGTCATCGCTCCTGATGACCCACGTGTGCATAATTCTTTCCCATGGGCGGCTTCTGGTTTAAATTTCAATGTGATTCGATATGCAGAGGTTTTGCTTTGGAAAGCTGAGGCGCTTATTGAGTCTGGTGGAAGTCTTGTCGAAGCAGTGGAACTAATCAACCAAGTTAGACAACGAGCAAAAGACAGTGCAGCTGTGACGACCTTAGACGGCTCCGAGGAAGCAGCAAATTACAACATTAGTATTTATGATACTGGCGGCTGGACACAAGAAACTGCACGGCAGGCATTACGATTTGAAAGAAGATTGGAGTTAGCAATGGAAGGTCATCGCTTATATGACTTAAACAGATGGGGAATTATAAATGAGGTAATGAACAATTACTACCAGACAGAAAACGAAAGAGTGGAATACTTAACTGGTTCCACTTTCCAATCAGGCAAGCATGAATATTTACCGATACCTCAAGGTGAAATTGATTTAGCACCTGATTTATATTCACAAAATTCGGGATACTAAGTATCAGAATATCAAAATAACTATTCTGAATTCTTATCAATCCGTTTACTTTTAAAATCATTTAAAATTAAAAAAATTATGAAAAAGTTTTTGTTTTTAACACTCGTACTATCTGTAGGGCTCTTATGGACAGGCTGTAAGGATGACGAGGCTGTACCAGGTACTGCTGATACAAGTATTTCGATATTCGAAATCACATCACCATTTCAAGCAGTAGGTGCTATTAGTGGCACTAATGTGACTGTTGACTATCCGTTTGGAGAGGATGTTTCAGCAGTTAATGTGACTGCAACTATTCCTGAGGGCGCAACAATCACCCCTTCAAATCCTGTAGATTTCTCTGGCGGTTCCGTTACTTTTACAGTAACTAATGGAGATTCTTCTACTACTTATACTGTTACTCTAAACGAAGGTGAAAATCCTGTGAGAATTGTAATGGTTGGAGATGGTGATATGAGTGGCTTAGCAGCAGAGTCTAAAATTGCTTATGAATGGGCAATCGGAGAATACAATGCAGAAGCTGCTTACATTTCATTTGCAGATTTGACAGCCGATGCAGTTAGTTCTGCAAAGGTAATTTGGTACCACCATGTATCTACTCCAGGAGTGGATGCTGATGGAAACCCAGCGGCTCCTCAAGATACTAATGGTGATGGTATTTGGCAAGCCTCTGAAGCACTACCAGCTGCAGCTGCTAATGCTGCGGGTATCATGGAAGATTTTGTAAAAGCAGGAAATAATATTGTTCTTTCTGGTAGTACTTCAACTTTAGTTGGAGCTATGGGTAGAATTGACGAGCAGTATAATCCTAATAACTGGTGGTACAACGGCGGAGACCCTGTTGAAAATCCTGACTGTTGGGGGATTTCTTTCAACGATGGTACTGTTACTACTGGCGATTTTCCGGCAGACAATGGTTCTTTTTGGTTATACAGCGGCTTGGAAAGAAATACTTATAATTTTACTGGATTTGATTACGAGGGTGTTTGTTTGAGCCCGGGTGGTTTGAAAAAAGACCGTCAAAACAACTGGTTCTTTATTCCAATGTTTGAAGGAGAAGTAGACCCAGAGGAACTAAACTCTTCTAAGAACAAATTTGAAGAAGTAACTAATTCTACAGTAAGAGCTTCTTATGAATGGGACCCTCTTGAAGGTGGAATTGAGTTTGGTGCCATTGTTGAATTTGGACCTTCTGGAGATTACACAGGAACAGTATTATCTATGCCTGTAGGTGCATATGAGTGGGATAGAACAGGCGGAGACGGACCAATCCAAAATGTAGTTGAC
>CALDUB010000085.1 GCA_937923465.1 uncultured Saprospiraceae bacterium | reverse complement strand
AAGTATCTTTGCACTATATAAGTACGTAACCTTATTTATCTGGACATTTTGACAGGATGTTTTTCCGCTCCCGAGCAAAGCGTCGGGACAAGTTATTTTCCTCTTAAAAATAGTTCCCCCGAAGTGTCGGGGCAGGCTGTGATGCAGACCGCCGAGCAAAGCATCGGCACACGGCATGTAACGATTTTTAAAAGAAAACTATTCCCGACCTATCGGTACGGGACAGGCTAAAAAAAATCTCTCTGTCAAATTTATCCACATAAATAATGTCACGTACTTAAGATACACACTGCTCTTTTAGTACACATCAGACATCTACCTTTCACAATTTTTCCTGATAACACTGCATTAGACTAAAAACTAAAGATGTTAGGCATTCTACTTACATAAAGTAGTCTAAAATCTAATGTCTACCATCTCAATCATAGAACCAAACAGCCTCATAAAAAATTAATTATGTCCCGCATTCTCCTCCCACTTTTTATACTTTTTGGGCAAATAAATTACTTAATAGCGCAAAACTGTGCGCCTTCACTAGCTTGCTTTAATGCGCCATTGGTTTGTGGTAATTCCTTAGATGGTTTGATTGCCACAACTGGCGGTCCTAATGACATTACGCAGCCTGCTGAGTTTTGTGGAGTCATCGAAAACAATCAATGGATACGCTTTTCTGCTTGTGAAAGTACCGTCAGTTTAGGTTTTGATATATTCAATTGCGCTGGTACTTTTACGGGTACAGGCATTCAGGCAGAAATATTTGAAACATCTGATTGTCAGAGTTTTAACTCTGTCTCAGATTGCTACTCTACCTCTGATGCCAGTGGTGGCACATTGACAGCGACGGGCTTAGTCCCTGGTCAATCTTACTTCCTCATGGTAGACGGTTGGGCAGGTGATATTTGCCAATATCAGATAAATGTTCTCGGTGGAATTGACACCGCACCACCTACTCCACAAGAAATTTCATCTGGTATGATTAGCGGTCCAGCTGTCGTTTGTCCGAATGAAACGGCGACTTATACGGCTGTTTTGCCGCAATGTGGTAACACTTCAAATTCGGGTTGTCCGCTTCCTGTTTTACCACCTTCAGATTTTACTTATACTTGGAATTTGCCTCCAGATGCGACTCTAATCAGCCAAAACGGAGCAGAGATAACAGTAGCTTGGGGAACGGTCGGCGGGACTATTGATGTCCAAGTTACAGAAAATAATACAAGTTCAAACTGTGATTGTGATTATTCTTGTGGCACGGATATTCCTCCAATAGATGTTACCGTCAATGATATGCCTGACAATGTGGTAACTCTGCCGACAGTATATATATGTGAGGGCGAAAGTTATAATTTCTGTGGAATAGATTATAACACGACGATAGATGCGATGTGTACGACAAGCTGCCAAACCGCTGAAATTCAACCGATTGTGGTACTGCCTTTGACCGAAGTCAATCTAGGAACGATTACTAATTGTAATGGAGATTGTTACGAGATTAATGGCGCTTTTTTCTGCGACGAAGGTGACTTTTCTGTAACAGAACAAGGTCCCGACGGTTGTCAAACTTCAGTTTTTTCTATTGAAAATACGGATTTAACAGGTTTTGCGGAAGGAGGAGAAGTCCTGACGCCAACGGTCATTTCTACTGAAATTGGCGCAAATGGATATTCTATCAATGAGCCTGTCACCTATGAGTGGACAGGACCTGATATTGATGCCTCTAATATGAATGAACAAAACCCAACGGTAAGTCTGCCTGGCAGTTATATGGTGACGATTACAGACGCTAGTGGCGAATGTAGTATTGAATTTACGGTGATTGTTTACCAGCAAGAGGACGATTGTAATTTACCTGTGCCGCCTGCAGATGATTGTGTATTGGCGCCCGTTTTTTGTGGGGAACAGTTAGACGGTTATTGTTCGAGTACAGATGGATTTACGAGTGCGGGGAACGATATGATTTCGGATGCTTTTTGTGCGTCTGTAGAACAGTCTCAATATCTGCGTTTTATAGCTTGTGAGAGCACAGTTTCTTTGGAGTTAAATGTACCAGAGTGTATGAGTGGAACGGGCGTTGAAGTGGGTTTATTCTCGGGAGAGTGTGGCGATTTGGCTTCTGTTTCCAACTGTGATGCTATCCTTTTATTAGATACCTTAATTATCACCGCTAATGATTTAATTCCAGGTGAATTATACTTTTTAGTCGTGGATGGTATTGCAGGTGCAGAGTGTACTTGGGAAGTAGCGGTAGTTGAAGGTATTAGTACTGACCCCGTTGAATTACAGGAACTTACGCAAGCTTATATTGAAGGCGACAATCAAGTTTGTCGCGGTGATACGACGGAATATTTGTTGTTTCCAAAGGAATGCGACTTGATTGGTGGTTGTCCTGCATTGAGTAATTTAACCGATAGTTTTTTGGTGACTTGGTTTTATCCTACTGAAGCAATTGTTGTCGACAGTACTGGATTAACCTTAAGTTTGGTTTGGTCCTCAGGCGCGGGCGGAACTGTATCAGCAGTCTTTATTTCAGCATTTGGTGATGCGGGTACAAACTGCGGAAATGAGGTAGAATGTAGCGGTTCGGCAGAGTTCTATACGGAGGTTTTATATGAAGAAATCACCTTACCAACAGTTTACAGATGTGTGGGAGAAAGTTATGATTTTTGTGGAGAAACAATCACAGAAACAGCAACCCGAACCTGCCAAGACGGTTGTAATCTAACCTTCCAAACGGTAGAGTTTTCTTCGCCAACGGTTATTGAATTAGACACTATTCAGCTGTGTCCAGGGGATTGTTATGACTTAGATGGCATTGCTTACTGCGACAACGGATTTTTTGAAATAGAAACGGTCAATGGTGTCTGTCCAGACATTTATAGATTCACGATTGAGATACTTAATGAACCTGAAATAAGCGTCGAAGCACTCGAAACTTCTTGTGACGGAACGGGAACAAATTATATCGTAGGTTTTGACATTACCGACGGCGTCGAGCCTTTTTATCTGAACGGTTTTTTGATGCAAAGCACCTCGTTTATTTCTAATCCTATTTTGAGTGGAGACGCTTACAATTACATGATTACGGACTCCCGAATGTGTGGGACAGATACGGAGTTAATCATGGGTGCAGACACTTGTTTATGTACTTCTTATGCAGGTACAATGATGACAGACACCTTATTTTCTTGTCAGCCTGAGGTTTTATCTGCCACTCATCTAGCCGATGAAGTCATGGATTTAGATGATAATTTTGAATACATTTTACATGACTCGAGCGTTGATACGATAGGTGAAATATTCGCGATTTCAAAAGAGCCAGACTTTAATTTTTTGAGCACAATGACAATTGGGGAAGTTTACTATATTTCTTATGTCGTAGCCAACGAAATCGACGGAGGATTTATTGATTTGAGTGATAGATGTTTGAGTGTTTCGGTAGGTCAGCCAGTTGTTTGGTACGCTGAGCCGTCTGTAGAAATCCCTACTCTTCTACCTTTAGATTGTAATAATATTTCTCTCGAATTAAATGCCGATATAAGTACAGGAAGTGAGTTTGCACCTCAGTATGAATGGACTTTTCCTGACGGAGAAATCAATACTGAACTTAGTCTAACCAGCTCTCTTTCAGGCTTTTACTCCTTAATGATTACGGATACAAAAACAGGATGTACAGCAACTGATACGGTAACGATATTTGAAGACTTCTCCATTCCAGAAGTAACAATTACAGGAGATATTGCCAACTGTGCCAATCCGACTTCTGAAATAGCCGTGACTACAAATATTGAAAATTTCACGCTCATGTGGAATGACCAAAACGATACGGACTTAGGCGATACGCCTTCTATAACTGGCTCGTATCCAAATATTTACACCGCAAATATCACAGGAGAAAATGGTTGTTTAGGTTCTGAAAATTATGAAGTCATTGGCGACTTTATAGAACCTGAAATCACAGTTACAGGCGGAATTTTAAACTGCTACTCCCCTAGTCTCCAATTGCAATCAAGTACAAACATTCCTAATCCAGAATATGCCTGGGCGAGTGATAGTTTTAACTCAGACTTGGCAGAACCGACAGTTTCTCTCGACGGAACATATACTCTAACGATTACTAATCCTGAAAATGGATGTACGAATGAAAGCACGGCAATAGTCGAAGATTTGATAATCTATCCAGATGCTTTTGCTTCTTTAGATACCGTTTCGTGCGGCGCGCAGTCCCTTTCTTTATT
Organism: uncultured Saprospiraceae bacterium; assembly: GCA_937923465.1. Classification (GTDB taxonomy): domain Bacteria; phylum Bacteroidota; class Bacteroidia; order Chitinophagales; family Saprospiraceae; genus JAHDCG01. The sequence goes on along the minus strand of CALDUB010000085.1, from coordinate 9,869 downwards.
GGGATTAGGAACTTCCGAAGGTGATGATTTTAGCTATGAATGGACTTCCAATAACAATTCAAACATTGAAAATAATACTAGCTTATCCCCAACAGTTTTTGAGTCTGGTCTTTACGAATTGAATGTTATTAATACCGAAAATGGTTGTACAAATACAGCTCAAGTTGCAGCGGATTTCAATGATTTTTCAATTCCAGAAGTAGCTATTACTGGAAATGCAACCAACTGCGCTAATCCAAGTTCTGAAATAATAGTGACAACAGATATTGATATTTTTACGCTCTCTTGGAATGACCAAGACGGTACACCTTTAGGTAATACAACTTCAATAACGGGTTCATATCCAAATACTTACACCGCAAACGTCATTGGCGAAAATGGTTGTTTAGGTTTTGACAATTATGAGATTATTGGTGATTTCACAGAGCCTGATATTTCTGTTACTGGTGGGATTTTAGACTGCTATGCTCCTAATTTACAATTGCAATCAACTACAAATATTGCCAATCCAGCATACGCTTGGACGGGTGGTAGTTTTAGTTCAGACTTGGCGCAACCAACAGTTTCGACAGAAGGTGCGTACACGCTGATAATCACTAATCCAGAAAATGGCTGTACAAACGAGGCTGTCGCAACGGTTGAAGATTTAATAGTTTATCCAGAAGTTTCTGCTTCCGTTGATACGATTTTAACTTGTATACGACAATCTCTTCCTTTATCAGGACAGGGAACCTCTGAAGGCGATAATTTTAGCTATGAATGGACTTCAGATAACAATTTAAATATTGAAAATAACACTAGTTTATCTCCAACAGTTTTTGCTGCTGGCTTTTATGAATTGAGTGTGCTCAATATCGAAAATGGCTGTATAAGTTCTGCCCAAATTGAAGTAGAACAAGAGGCTGACGTCCCTGTCAATATGCTTTCTTCGATAACACCTCCTACTTGCTATGGCGATGCCGATGCTATCTTTTCTGTGGTAGAAATAGAAGGAGGAATTCCACCTTATATTTACTCCTTCTCAGGATTTTCTGACGGGCAAAATACCGATTGGTTTAATCTTTCTTCTGGCAATTATACCGTACAAATTCAAGATGCGAATGGCTGTCTTTTAAAAGAAGATATCCTAATAAATGACCCGCCTTTGGTGGCTGTTGATTTGGGTCCTGACCGTAATATTGACTATGGAGAAAGTATTACCTTGACGCCAAGTCTGAGTATTGACCCGACTTATGTCTATTGGCAATCGTCTGATTTACAGACCTTTGAAGAAAGACAATGGGAAATTTCACCATTTAGTACTACCAATTATGAAATTGAAATAAGTGATGCAAATGGTTGTATAGATACGGACTCTGTGCTAGTGAGAGTTAACCGAGAAATACCAGTTTTCATTCCAACAGCCTTCTCTCCAAATAACGACGGAAACAATGATATTTTCTTTGTTAACACAGATATTGCTGTAGCCGAAATTAATCAAATGAATATTTTTGACCGCTGGGGAAATGTAGTATTTTCAAAAGTGAATTTCTTACCAAATGACCCTAACTTTGGTTGGAATGGTCGGTATAATGGAAAAAATGCAGCTTCTGGTGTCTATGTTTGGGCTTTGTCTTTAAGTTTGACTGATGGAACTGTTTTAAAATTGTCTGGAGATGTTATGATTATGAGGTAAAAGGATTCTCAAGGCAAGGTCCATACTTCCTACTTGTCTATCCTCTCATCTTCAAGCTATAAACATGCGGAATGGAAACACCATAAGCATCAAAAACAAATTCTCTTTCTGCTCTTTGTGTTAGATTTGGGAAGCAATTCCAAGGAGAATAATCAAACTCTTTGAACTCTTCTAAAACTAGCCCCGCATTGAGTAAAGCCATGCTTGTTTCGGCTAAAGAGTGTGTCCAGAAGTATTCTTTTTTATTGATTTGGGCGTTATTATCGGCATATGTGCCTTCCTCTGTTTCTATATATGGCTCGCCACTATTGAAGTAATTATAAGCAGGCAATTTCGTATCGAAATCAAATGCATACCAAGATGGATGAAACTCTGCAATGTAGAAAAAGCCTCCAGGTTTGAGGAAATGACGAATGACTTTTGCCCATTTGTCTAAATCAGGTAGCCAAGTTATTGTGCCATAAGAAGTGAATACAATATCAAATTTTCCTTTGAGGTTTTCAGGAAGTGCATAAATATCTGATTGGACGAATTCGGCGGATAATTCTAGTTCTTTGTTGATTTCTTGTGCTTTTTCAATCGCTTTTCCCGAAAAGTCTACTCCTGTGACTTGTGCACCAAGTCTTTGCCAAGATAAGGAGTCTTGACCAAAATGACATTGCAAGTGCAAAATTGACTTTCCTTTCACGTCTCCGACGCCTTCTAATTCTATTTTATCTAAAGTATTTTTGCCCGCAAGAAAAGCTTCCATGTCGTACATCTCACTTTTGAGGTGAACGGGTGTTTTCGCATCCCAAAGGGCTTGGTTGGTTTTTAAATATTCTTGTTTCATGTTTGAAAGTTGAAGAGTAACACGGTCGTTCCACACCGTGTAAAATGATGTTTCAAAATTTTCACTAAGGTATCCTCTGATAAAATAAGATTTACTTCTATAAAGTTCCAAAAAAGAAAAAGAGTTGTAAAGTTACGTGAACTTTACAACTCTTTTATGATACACGCCGTGGAACGAACGTGTTACCTTACGCTCTTTTCGAACGCTCCCAGATAACAGATTGTGAGCCTTTCATCATGCGTCCGAAGCCGCGATAGACTGCATAATTCATCATGCAAAAGTAGTAAGGCACAAAGAATGCTTTGAATTTTAGTTTGCGACGTTCCATTATCAGACCGATGATTGCTAAGAGGTAGAAAAACGTTTGTCCTGCTAACAAAAATTGGTACAAAGGAGAACCGCCCATTGCCAAAAAGATATTTGCTATCAATAAGACGGGCAAAGCTAAAGGCGCTAATGTCCAGCGTAAAATACGGTGTGAGATGTATTGGAAAGTCAACCAACCATGTTTGAAAATATTCAAAATAGGTAGTAAACGCGAGAATGCTTGTAAACCACCTGCTGCAATTCTGATTTTACGTTTTAACTCTTCCCCTACTGACGCAGATTGTCCTTCTGCTGCGTATGCATCGTCTGCATATTCGATGCGGTAGCCCTTTTCTGCGATTTTCATCGTCATATAGAAATCTTCAACTACGGTATCTTTAGGAACGGGTTTGTATAAATCTGTACGTACAGAAAACAACTCTCCCGCTGCTCCTACTGCTGAATACAACTCTGCATCCCATTTTTTTAGAGCACTTTCGTACTTCCAGTAAATGCCCTCTCCTGCTCCTGCTGCGTCGCCTGCTTCGTCAATAGAAATACGCTTTTCACCTGCTACTGCCCCTACTTTTGGGTCTTGGTAATAGCGGACAATATTACGAATCGCTTCTTTATTCACGAAAGTATTGGCATCTGTATAGATAGTAATAGGCGTTTTCACAAACTCCATAACACGTTCTACTGCGGCAATTTTACCAGAGCGACCGTCTTTATGGTGCAATTCTAAACGATTATCTCCTTTAGGATAGTTATTGATGATATCGGCACTGCCATCGGTCGTACCGTCGGTAACAAAGAAGTGTGTTATTTTATCTTTTGGATAGTCAAAAGCGAAACAGTTTTTCAGTTTTTCTTCCATCCAACGCTCTTCATTGTATGCTGCTACAATAAAGGTTACGTCTGGTAAGTCCTCTTCTGCCAATTGAGGAACGTTCTTTTTCCCCCTAAATATTCTTTTGATTTGTATCATAAAAAACAAAAGAATACCATAGCCGACATATGCGTAAAAGACAACTGCCAAGCAAATCCAAAATAGAATTTCGAGCCACATAAAATTGAGTAGTTAGTGTCCTTTTATTTAAAAAATCACGGTTGAATAAGTAAGTAGGTAGCTTTAAATAATCGTCACTTTTGAGAGTGGATATTTTTTGAGGACACCTACTTATAGGGGAAGCAAAATTAAATAGAAACCGCGAAGGACGTGTGCATGTTATAATTTTCTCTGCCGCAAGATAAGGGATTTTTCTTGGGTCTGAAAATGAAATTGCCTACAATTAATTTTGAATGATAAATTTCTATTTTTACACGATTATAACTTACTGATTATCAGCACTCGTTAATTCACCTAATAATTTTATCGAATATGTTTTTTTATTGTTAGTTAGAAAAAATACTGATTTATAGGTAGTTAAGTACGTAACCCTATTTATCTGGACATTTTGACAGGATGTTTTTCCGCTATTTTCCTCTTAAAAATAGTTCCCCCGAAGTGTCGGGGCAGGCTGTGATGCAGACCATGCAACGATTTTTAAGAGAAAACTATCAAAAAAATCTCTCTGTCAAATTTATCCACATAAATAGTGTCACGTACTTAAGTGCGTGACACTACTCTTTATTTATCTTCTCCTGATAAAAATTCATGATTTTTCTAGCCAATACTTGACCATGCTTTTTCTTACTTTCAAAACTCCAACCTGCTATATGTGGTGCTAAAACTACTTTATCAGATGCGATGAGATAATGAAATGGCTCTGGCAAATCAGCAAAATTTACCTTTGAAAAAGAGCTTTCTTCGTATTCTAATACGTCTAATCCCGCGCCTAATACCTTTCCTGATTTCAATCCTTCAGTGACGGCTGCTGTCTTTAAAACCAAACCTCTTGCAGTGTTGATGATAAAGATATTCTTGCCAAAAGAGGCAATGAATTTTTCGTCTACTAAATGGAAATTATCCTCCTCATAAGGAATGTGTAAAGTGACGATGTCTGCCTCTGCAAAAATACGTTCTAAGCTCGCTTCTTCGGCATATTCATCACCATAGTTGGTTTTATACTTATCATAAGTCAAGCATTTCACTTCAAATCCGCTAATTTTTTGCGCGAAAGAGGTTCCCATATTGCCATAGCCGATGATGCCGATTGTTTTTCCTTTGACTTCTATAGCGCGATTTTCTTCACGTAACCATTGCCCTGCACGGACTTGTCTGTCAGCAGTATTGATTTTATTGAGGAGATTTAACAGCATGCCTATGGCGTGCTCTCCTACTGTGTCGCGGCTACCTTCTGGTGATATATAGACTGTTATGCCAAGGCTTTCTGCGTATTCTACATCTATGTGTTCTAATCCTACGCCTTCACGTGCTATGAAGTCTAAATGTTTGCCTGCGTCCAAAAATTGCTTGTCTATGCTGATGCGACTGCGTAAAACTATGCCGTCATACTGAGATAGATTGGCTTCAATTTCTTCTTTTGTTGATTTGGTATCTTCGACACAGGTGTAGCCTGCTGTAGTGAGGGTTTGTCTCATTACAGGGTGGGCTTGATTTATAAATAGGATTTTTTTCATTTATGCTTTTTTCAAAAATTAACAAATAAATAAACATAGCACTTACGTACATGGACTCCACGAACAAATCCTCAATCCCACACATACTCCTCATCATATTCCACCTCAAATTCTTCCAAAATCATCCGATATTCCGTCTGAAAGTCATATTTCAAATGGTGTTCGTCCTGTTTATCAATGTAATCAATCAAATCAGACATATGTCTTGAGTCAACAGAAAAAGCTCCATATCCTTTTTGCCAATAAAAATTATCATAAGCTCGTCCAAACTCTTCTTTTATCCAACCCGACGAATTAGCCTTTACCTTTTGGACATAAGTCATCAGGGGCATTTTTCGAGACAAATCAACAAGAATATGAATATGGTCTTCTGTTCCATTTATTCTAAGTATTGGACATTCAAATTTAACGGACATCCCTTTTATATAATCATACAATCTTTTCTGTATCCCTGGCTGCATAAAAGGCATTCGGTTCTTTGTGCTAAAGATAATATGGACGTAGTTTTTAGTTAATGATTGAGGCATAATGTATGTGTGTTTTCTCGTTTTAAAGTCCTATTTCTTAAGATAATTATCATCCCAATTTTTAACATGCGGTGTACCCAATTTACCAACACTCTTAGCCACAATCATAGAAACAGCTGCATCTCCAGTCACATTTACAGTCGTACGACACATATCTAGAGGTCTATCAATTGCAAAAATAAGAGCCAAACCAGCCTCTGGAATACCTGCTTGTCCTAAAACGATAACCAACATAACCATACCTGCACCTGGCACTGCTGCCGAACCAATAGAAGCCAATGTCGCCGTCACGATAATACCCAACTGAGCAGATAAACTCAAGTCCATTCCAAATGCCTGCGCAATAAAAACTGCCGCAACAGCTTGATATAAACTCGTGCCGTCCATATTAATCGTCGCACCAATCGGAAGTACAAAACTTGAAACTTCTTCATCTACTCCAAGGTGTTCCGTGACACGTTCCATAGTAACAGGCAGCGTCGCCGCACTCGAACTTGTCGAAAATGCTAATAATTGTGCTGGTCCGATACCATTAAAAAAGTTTTTCACCGAGCGACCTGTAAAGAATTTAACCGCCAATGGATAAACTACAAAAACCATAATCGCAAGACCCAAAACGACACATAATGCATAAACTCCCAAGGCAGCAAATAAATCCCCACTCGGTGACTCGACGACTAAAGAAGCCAAAAGAGCAAAAACACCATAAGGTGCCGCTAACATAATCAAATCAATAAGTTTCAAGACGACCTCATTCAAACTATCAAAAAATGCCTTAACAGGTCGGGCTTTTTCTTCGGGAATAAGTATCATACCTAGACCAAAAAAGATAGCAAAAAAGATAACCTGTAACATGTTTCTGTTATCCGTAGCAGCCCCTACAATATTAGAAGGAACGATGTTAACCAACGCTTCTAAAGGTCCCGCTTTCTTTTGATTGGCAGCCGCCTCAATACGTTTATTGGCGTCCCCGCCATAAGTATCCATGAGTTCCATGCGTGTAGACTCTTCGATATAGTTACCTGGTTCGATGATATTTACCACTACCAAACCAATAGTTACAGCAATCACTGTCGTCAAAATATAAATTCCAATCGTCCGTCCTCCCATTTGTGACAACTTTGAAATATCTTGTAAGTCAGAAACTCCTTTTATCAAAGAAGCAACAATCAAAGGAATGGCAATCAACTTTAGCAGATTGATAAAAATAGTACCAAATGGCTTTATCCAATCTTGCACAAATGTGCTTTCGGGAGCAAAGGTAGCTGCCGCAAAACCAAAGGCGACACCTGCCGCCATACCAATTAGAATTTGCCAGTGAAGGGCGAGATTTTTCATATTTTTCGTTTTATCAAAATGTAATTCATCTAAATCTCCGACAAAGTAGAGTTTTTTTTGCATATCGTAAAAGAAAAAGGAAATTGGGAAGACAATAAGGATGTGTCTGGTGGATTTTTTCTGATTAAAAAGTTAAATTTGCCTAAGGAACGATAAAACAATAATTCATAACATTTGACAGGATAAAATTTCCTCATTTTCTACTTGAAATCAGTCAAAGTATTAACAATTATCCTTCTTTCAAGCAAAAAATGAGAAAATTTACTCTCTGTCAAACCTTTACAAGTTATTATTTCATCGTTCCTAACCGAAAGACCATTCCTAAATATCTCTAATCTGCTTCTATGCTAAAATGTCTACCTGCTCTGCTCTTATTCTTTTCTGTGCAAATATTTGCACAGAATACTCCAGCAGGTTCTCTACCTGAAGGGTTTGAGATGAAGAAATGGTATGATTTTAATAATTTTTCGGAAAAAGGAATAACAACACCTCCAGAGATACCTGTAAGAACAATGGCTGAATGGGAAGAAATTCAAGCGCTATGTGTAGCATGGAAGAGCTTTAAACCGACTTTGGCTCAGATTATCCAACACGCGAAAGAAGAGGTAGAAGTTATCGTCGTCTGTTCTAATGCGACATCCGCGCAAAATCAACTCTTGAATACTTATGGACTGCCAGACCTAGATAACATCACTTTTTTGCAAAGGGATTTTGATACCGTTTGGATGCGAGATTATGGTCCAAATACGGTCTACTATAATGATGTAGATAGTCTGGCACTAGTAGAATGGATTTACAATCGTCCGCGTCCTTATGACAATGTCATACCTGACGAAATTGGCGAATTACTTAATATTCCTGTTTACTCTACTATTCAAATGCCCAATGATTTGGTTCATATTGGCGGAAACTTTACTACTGACGGAATGGGAACTGCTTTTTCTTCAACTCTAATATTGGAGGAAAACGGGGAAACCAATCTTTTCAATGTCACTCCAAAATCAGAAGAACAGATAGATGACATCATGGAAGAATGGATGGGGATTGACCATTTCATCAAAATGGACGCTCTCGTTTATGATAGTATTCATCACATTGACATGCACATGAAACTACTAGATGAAGAAACGATATTAGTTGGTGAATATCCTGAAGGCGTGGCAGACGGTCCTCAAATCGAAGAAAACTTAAACTATATAACCAGCTTTGACTCGCCTTTTGGAACGCCTTATAAAGTTGTCCGAATTCAAATGCCGCCACATAACGGAAATTATCCCGACACTTGGAATTCAGATTATAGGACTTATACAAATTCTGTTTTTGTCAATGGAACTGTCTTGGTGCCTACTTATGAGGAACAATTTGATACTACTGCCTTAAGAATTTACGAGGAAAATATGCCAGGTTATAATATAGTAGGTATTGACTGTAATGATATCGTTCAATATTTGGGCGCATTACATTGTATTACGCGAGCGATTGGTGTTCCTGACCCCTTGTTGATTATTCATCAGGAATTAGCTGACCAAACTGATGATTTTAATGACTATGAAATAACTGCAACAATAAGACACCGTAGTGGGATTTCGGAAGCGACTCTGTATTGGACGACAGATTTAAATGCGGGCTATTCCTCTATAGACATGGAATTAACTGACCCCGAGTCTAATCAATGGTCAACTATTTTACCAAATCAAGGCAGTGGCGTCGGAAGAATTTATTACTATATCGAAAGTGTAGCAAACAATGGCAAAATACAAGTGCGTCCTTTGGTTGCGCCTGACGGATATTTTGATTTTGCAACTAATTTCACCACGTCGACTGAGGATATTTTGGGCGAGACAGGCTTTACTATTTCGCCAATCATCCCAAATCCAGTTGGCACAACTGCTTCATTATCAGTGTCTTTAGTTCAATCAACTCCTCTAACGATTGAAGTTTTTGATGTATTGGGAAGAAAAGTTAGAGATGTCTATTCTGGTCAAAAAGCATCGGGGGAACATCCGTTTTTCATTGATGCGAAGAGTCTTCGTTCTGGATTGTATTTTGTTAGAATAGCTATGGGGAATGAGGATTTTGTGAGACGATTGGTTGTGAAATGAGGCTTTACTTTTTTAGACCCCGACTATTCTTCATTTCAGTAAAATGTACAAGGACAGATAAAACCCGTCGCCAATAGAGTAAATTACTATTAATCAATGCTGTGGTTCAATCGTCGAAAAATAAGCAATTTTAAATTTTATCATCGTCCCGCAGGGTCACCTTTATCTTTTACCGTAGGTAAAATTATAATGTGAAGATGATAAAATTTAAAATATGCGTTTTCGACAATTTTTTGTTTCTTTTTTTCTAAAAAAGAAAAGGTAAAAAAAGGTAACTCCAATTGACTATATAAATCATAACCCCGCGTGACTTCAGTTATAACTAAAAAAGGCTTGACACAAACAATGTGTCAAGCCCTTTTTACTAAGTAACGCGAAAAAAATAGATTCAGAATTTTGACAAGATGTTTAGTCCTTCCCGAAAGTATTCGGGACAAGCTATTTTGCACTTTGAAAAGCCTGAAAATATCAACACTTCTGCGGTTTTCAGAGCCCAAACTGAGAAC
>CALDUB010000084.1 GCA_937923465.1 uncultured Saprospiraceae bacterium | reverse complement strand
GTGTACCTAGAGTGAATGTTGTATTAGCTGCTGGACTTTGCGTGATGTTAATCATCGCAGGCGTTGCACAGTTGTCATTTACAGTAGCAGCACCCGTGTAATCAGCTAAGCTAATTTCACAACTAGCATCTGTTGCCACAACATCATTTGCAGGGCAAGTGATAGTTGGGTCTGTATTATCTTCAATATGTAAGTTGAAAGTACAAGTAACGATGTTACCATTCGTATCATTTGCAGTGATAGTTATTATTTGGTCGAAGTCTCCACCAGAAATAACTGTTCCTGCTACAGGTGATTGTGTTACGACGATTGAAGCTGGCATTGCACAAGTATTGTCCACTGTCGCCATCGGGATGTAGTTAGGAATTGTGAATTCACAACTCGCATCTACTGTTTCCGTTTGGTCTACAGGACAAGTTAAACTTGGGTCCGTTGTATCATTTAGAGTAACATCAAAAGTACAAGTAGTTAAGTTGTTTGATTCGTCTGTAACAGTTAAAGTGACTGTTTGAACGAAATCATCGCCGCTTATACTCGTACCCGCTACTGGACTTTGACTAAAGGCAATATCCATGATTGGAGAACAATTGTCAGCATAAGTTGCATCTGCTTGGTAATCTGCTAAGCTGATTGGGCAAGTGTCATCAACGCTCAAAGTTATATTTGCAGGACAAACTAACATCGGAGGCATATTATCTTCTACAGAAACATCAAATGTACAGTCAGCAGAGTTGCCACTATTGTCTGTTGCTGTTAATGTAATAGTTGTAGTTCCTAATGCTAAGATAGATCCTGATATTGGACTTTGTAAGACTGTTACAGCATTGTCACAGTTGTCTGCAACTGTTGCCATTGTAATGTAATTAGGTAAAATACCGTCACATTTATCATCTACAAAGATAGTTTGCGTAGTCGGACAAGCAATAGTTGGGTCTGTTGTATCTTCAAGAGTTACATCAAAATCACATGAAACTGTATTTCCATTGCCGTCATCACCAGTGATAGTTACCGTTTGGACAAAATTGTCACCACTAATAACTGTACCAGCTACTGGAGACTGAGTCAATGTTACCATAGACATTCCACAAGAGTTATTTGCAGAAACTGAAGCTGTGTAATCTAATAAAACATAGTCACAATTAGCATCAGGAGAAACGGTAACGTCTGCTGGACAATTTAGTACAGGCGCACCCATATCAACTAATGTCACATCAAAGTTACAGTTGCTAGAGTTTCCACTTTCATCTGAGACAGTCATCGTTACTACGACTACTGTACCTGGACCAGAAACTTCTGTACCTGCTACTGGACTTTGTGTAATCGTAAAGTCTGGAGTTACTGTACAATTGTCCGAAGTCGCTACTTGCGATGTATAATCAGGTAAGTTGGTTGGACAGTTATCGTCAATTGCTAATGTCTGGTTCGTTGGACAAGTTACCGAAGGTGGAGTTGTATCAGCTACTTCTACTGTAAATGAACAAGATGTTACATTACCCGAACCGTCTGTTGCGGCGAACATAATTGTACTTGTTGTTCCAGAAGCGAGTAGGGTACCTCCATTTGGAGATTGAACTAGAGTCAATGTACTATAAGCATCACAGTTGTCGGAAGCGGCAACAGTACTAGAATAGTCTAAAAGGCTTGCCTGACAAGCTGAATTAGCATCTACTAATTGGTCAGCAGGACAAGTCAACGAAGGAGGTGTTACATCTTCAAGATAAACATTTAAAGTACAGGTTGATGAGTTGTTACTTTCGTCTGTTGCTGTGAGTATAATCGTCTCAGTTACATTATCACCACCAAATACTATGTTTACTATAGGCGTTTGGGTAATAGTTATATTTGTTGGTCCAGAACAGTTGTCTGAAACAGTTGCTGAATTTGTATAGTCAGGAAGAGTTACTTCACAATTTGCGTCTACCTCAATTGTTACATCTCCTGGACAAACGATAGTCGGAGCAATCATGTCTTCAAGAAGAATTACGAAGTCACAAGTAACAGTTTCACCATTACCATCATTTACTGTTAAGGTAACTGTATGTACTGTATTATCTTTTGTGATTACTGTATTCTCTAAAGGAAATTGGGATATCGTAATGTTTGCTGGAGGTGCACAGTTATCATTTGATGATGCTAGATTTGTATAGTCAGGAACAACAGCATTACAATCTGCGTCCGTTTGTAATGTTTGAGCTGCAGGACAAGTAACTGTCGGTGACGTATCATCTTCTAAAGTTACTGAAAAATCACAATTGCTTATATTGCCATTATTGTCATCAACTGTAATGGTAACCATTTGAACAGTTCCATGACTACTAATAGTTGTTCCAGCACTTGGAATTTGGTTAGTAGTTAAAGCATTGTTCGCAGTACAATTGTCACCAAATGTTGCATCAGAAATGTAATTTGCAAGGACAGCCTCACAATTATCATCTACATTTAAAGTAATATCTGCTGGACAAACCAAGCTAGGCATTTCCATATCAGATAATGTTACGTTAAATGAACAATTCGCGGTATTTCCATTTCCGTCATTAGCCGTCAATGTTACTGGAATAATAGTACCATGTCCACTATAAGATGTACCACTAGCTGGACTTTGAACTGTTGAAATTGAAGCCGAAGCAGTACAGTTATCATTAACTGTAGCTAAAGTAGTGTAGTCTTGTAAAGAAAAATTACAGCTTGCATCTACAACCTCTGTTTGATTACCTGGACATAAAATGGTTGGTGCAGCTTCGTCTTTTAGAGTTACAATAAAAGAACAGTTTTCCGTATTTCCATTTCCGTCGTCTACAGTTAGCGTTACTGTTTGTGTTGTATTGTGCCCTGAAATCATTGTGTTTTCATCAGGAGATTGTGTGACCATAAGAGCTGCGGGAGAAGTACAATTGTCAGCAATAACTGCTGAGTTAGTATAGTTTCCAATAGCCATATCACACATCGCATCTGCAATAATATCTTGATTAGCTGGACAACCAATTGTTGGAGCTGTTACATCAATAACCGTTAATGTGAAAGAACACTGAGCAGTATTCCCATTTCCATCGTCAGCCATCAATGTAATGGTCTCCATTGTATTATGAGCTGATATTACAGTTGTAGCAGCTGGACTTTGTGTAACTGAAATCATAGCTGCGCTAGTACAGTTATCACTTGCTGTAGAAGAAGATGTATAATCTCCAATGCTATGGTCACAATTTGTATCTAAATTTTCAGTTTGGTTAGCTGGACAAGCGATAGTAGGCATTGTAACATCATTAAGTGTTACATTGAAAGTACATGAAGATGTATTCGTGCCGTCGTCTGCTGTTAAAGTTACTGTTTGCGTTGTATTTGCACCTGTTATTGTTGTGCCTACCACAGGCATCTGAGAAATAGAAATACCTGAAGATTGCATACAGCCATTTGTAACTGAAGCCATCGAAGTGTAATCAATCAAGTCAGAAGAACAAGCAGTAACAATATCGACAATTTGATTACCTGGACAGGTAATCTGTGGGTCAGTCATATCTGACAACGTAACGTTAAAGTTACAGTTAGCAGAGTTTCCTGCTGCATCAGTTACTGTAATAACTACATTTTGTACAGTTCCAGAACCACCCGTAATCATTGTCCCTGCTACAGGCATTTGAGTCTCAGAAGCTACTAAAACAGTAGCATTACTACAGTTATCATCAACTGTGCTAGACATTGTATAATCAGCCAAAGACACAGGACAAGCGTCTTCTGCATTAATTGTAACATCACTTGGACAAGATATGGTAGGATTAGTTGTATCTACAAAAGTTATATTAAAGTTACAAGAAGCGCTATTCGAACTTTCGTCAGTAGCAGTTAAAGTAACTGTTTGAGTCATATTGTGTCCAGTAATCATTACGCCACTTGAAGGACTTTGTGATACTGAAATATTAGCATTAGATGAACAGTTATCAGCAAGAGTTGCTGCGTTTGTATAATCTGCTAAAGTAGATTGACAACCCGCATCTACAGAAATATTTGATACTGTAGGACATGTAATAGATGGAGCTGTACTATCATTTACCATGAGTGTAAACATACAGTCTGCTGTGTTTCCATTACCGTCATCAGCCGTAAGAGTAATTGAGTAATTACCAGTATTAGCGTTTAAAGTTGTGCCGAGAGCAGGTGACTGTGTTACTGAAATCATACCTGTAGCGGTACATGCATCAGTCGCCATTCCCAAACTAGTATAATCTGCTAAAGATGCCTCACAAGAAGCATCTGCATCAACATTTTGTGTAGTTGGACAAACAATCATAGGGTCTGTAACATCTAAAACGGTCAAAACAAAAGAACATTGGCTTGTATTGCCATTTCCGTCATTTGCCGTTAAAGTAACTGTTTGCATTGTATTGTGTCCTGACAAGGTTGTATTTGAAGCAGGAGATTGAGTAACAGTAATGCTACCTGAAGCGGTACAATTATCAGATGTAGTCCCAGATGAAGTAAAGTTACCTACATTTCTATTACAGTTTATATTTAAGTTTCTAGTGAGATTAGCTGGACAGTCAATAGTTGGAGCTGTCACATCGTTTATCGTTACATTAAAATTGCAAGAGGCAGTATTTACACCATCCGATGCAGTCATTGTTACTGTCTGTACCATACCCGCTCCTGTTATAGTTGTACCAGCAATAGGCGATTGAGTAACAGTAATACCCGAAGTCGATGAGCAAGTATTACTTGCAGTAGTCGAAGAAATATAATTAGATAAGTTGACAGAACAATCTGTTGCGATATCAACTGATTGATTTGTAGGACAAACTATAGTTGGGTCTGTTGTATCTTGTAGTGTTACGTTAAAATCACAGTCAGCTGTATTTCCGTAAGCATCCGTTAGATTCAAAACAATATTTTGCATCGTACCCGAACCTGAAAGGATAGTACCTGCGGTAGGTGTTTGAGTTATTATTGGAGCTCCTCCTGAACTACAGTTATCAACTATAGTAGCCGAAGGAATGTAATTTGTTAAAGCGATTGGACAGTTGTCATCAACACTTATTGTTGAATTTGCAGGACAAGTAATAGTAGGAAGTGCCGCAATTGTAATAACAATATCTTCTGTATCTTCACAAGTGCTTGCACCCATGCCTTCTATTGCATAATATGAGTATGTAATAGAACCTGTAATTCCTGTTGGTAAGCTTACTGTTGGATTATCAGCAGTTGTACTACTTAAGTATGCTAATGCTGAAGAAGGTACTGCAGACCATGAAGTTGTCTCTGTTCCAAGTGAAACATCTACATTACCTGAAATGCTAAAAGTTTCTCCTGCACAGCGTGTTTCATCAGCACTACCACTTACACTTAATGTACAGTCTGGTGTACAGTTTAAGAAAGGTGCAGCATTTTCTGTAAAGTTTAATGAAAATCCAGCAGATGAAGCATTAAAATTATCAATAAGTAAGTAAAAACCATCTCCAGCGGATACTGTCAATGCCTCTACAAATCCATTGACATTAGTACCACTAGCCGATTCAGAAGTATCCCCTGAGCCTACTGCAAGTCCAGTGTTTGGAGTAGGAGTATTATTATCATCTGCGTAAGAACAACGAAATGGACTACCTAAATTAGAACAGTCTGGATTAGGTCCAAAAACTGCAAAGTCATAATCCTCTCCTGAACCTGCATCAGGTATGATTACAAATCCAAGTAATGAATTAGGAGGAGTGTCATCATTCATTTCAAAATAATACCAAGCGGACTGGTGTTCATCTGAAACAAGACATCCTGCATCATTATTAGGGGATGCAAAATCATCTATACCTGGACCGATAGGTGTAAAAGCAACCGCACCATTAGAACAAAGGACAACTGCTCCTTCACAATCATTTGGGTCCATCATAGCCATAGAGGCATACCGCTCATATCCTTTTACTACTTTTGAATTACAATTATCTTCTTCCTCGTAGTCGTAGTTATAACTTATATCACAGTCTTCTAATGAGCTGTTATTTTTTATAATCTCCTTCTGAAGAGAGTCAATGATGCTGTGAAAAAAGAAATTTGATTCCGTTTCCTCTGCAATAGATTGATGATTTATAACAAACAACAAAAGCACTGCCAATGGAATACTTTTCCAATTGAAGTGCGTTTTTCGTTTTTGTTTAAGGGGTCTAATTTTCTTACAAAATAAAGTACAGACTGTAAATATGTTCATGCTTTTCAATTTTTCCTTATCCAGTTTTAATGCTCTCTCAGTCTAATCTAATTGTTAGATTAGGTTCGGCTAAAAGTGAAGAATCATTTGAATATTACCCCACTAAAAAAATAGGGATAATAAAAATAACTACACACGTTTTTTCTTAAACTCAAGAGCATAACTAAGATGTTTTGCTCTTGCATTTAAAAAAGAAAGTGATTAGAAGTCTTGTAAGTATTGGTTAATATTTTTTGAATAGTAAAATGCAGAACTTACCAATCCTCTTCACTACATATAAGAAAACAGTCATCAAGAAAATCGTGATGCTGATATATGAAAAGAGGAATTACTTTTAACTCAAATAGAGCAATTGGTTTACTCTATTTAGTCTTAAGTAAGTTCTTATTTAGCCGAAGATGTTTTTTGAAACTTAGTGCTTGAAGATTGAAACGACGATAGAATTTTGTCATTCAAAAAGAAAAGATTTTAAATCTTATTCATTTTATTTAAGCTATATTTCTATAATTCAAAATTAATTTGAATGGATGTTTTGTTTACTTAAATTTGTAAGCTTTAAATTCTTATCTATTTTTATAAAATTATTGCTCAGCAATACTCTGTTGTCTAAAGGTCTCAAAAGAGTATTAACTACTTTCTGATTAGACAAAAACAATACCAGTTAGATTTTTTTAAATAGATAAAATTAAATGTGAATATGTGTGATAGTATTTTAAAACTACCAATGTACTGTGCTGTAATTATTTGAAAGGAAATTCCAAGGAGACTTAACCATCCCGTACACAGACAAAAACAATACCAGTTAGATGTCTGTAAAGAGATGGAATTTAAGTTTAAATACATAGGGTTATTTATGTATATTTAAATAATTGAAATGTAGTGTTTTGTGTTTTCTTATTAACGTTTGTCTATTTTAAATATTTAGAATTTTATTCTATGTCTGCTTAGGAGTTTAAACAGGAAAAATAATTTTACATCTAGCAGTATGTATTGTTATTACTATAACAATACATATTTATTTTTTTTTAAAATTAATTTAATTAATTATGTATTTTTTTGTTGCACTTGGTTAAACAAAACTATTTAGAAAGAATAAAAATGTGAGTTGAATAATAATCTTTGGAGCAAAGAAGATTATTTAAAATTACCTTAAAGTAAACTGAGATAGAGCTATGTTTATATTGAATATTTATATTGAATTTTTTTTTGAATATTAAAACCTATAAATGATTGACTATTCACAAGTAGTGTGTATTTTTTGACTCAAAAAAAGCTTTTAGTTTGTGATATTTACGATGTATCTCTCAATATTTTTTCTCTGTTTTTCTATTTGTAATATATCTTTGTTTGTTGTTAAGAATAGTTATTCGGATTGTAAATGTAATGTTACGGTATTCGTGCGTATATGATAGTAGTATTTGTGAGGTGAAGCATCAGCATTAGTTTTGTATTATTAACTTTCGGGTGTACTTTTATCAAAATTTCAATTCATACTTAATTAAATGCTCATAGCGCTCTACATATTTTCCTACTTCTGTATTTTTGCAACCTTAATATCGTTGTCAAAAAGTGTAAAGTGGTGGATTAGAGCTTTCGATTTTCCTTTTGCGCAGTTGACACTTATGACGCTGGCTGCAATACTTTGTTTGGCTACCTTTGCTAGTTTTGGTAATTTTTTTGAATATTTTACACTTATTTTTCTTTTTAGCATTTTCGTTTATCAATTAGTCATTGTTGTTCCTTACACTCCTTTATATCCATGTCAGGTACAGAATTATAAAAATGATACTAATAAATCATCCATTAAAATTCTCTCCTCCAATGTTTTGATGACTAATAAGGAAACCAGCAAACTCAAAGAATTGATTGCGCGAGAAAATCCTGATGTCATTGTGCTATTAGAAACCGATGAATATTGGAAAGAGAGCATGTCATACTTGACAGGAGAATATACACACCATGTTCTTATCCCTATTGAAAATACTTATGGACTTCTTTTGTACTCGCGCTTCTTATTAGACCAGACAGACATTAATTATCTGGTTGAAGTAGATGTACCTTCTATTAACACTTTAGTCCAGTTTCCTAACGGAAAGCAGATTCGTATGGTGGTTACACATCCGCCGCCACCTAGCCCTACAGAGTATGCAGAGTCTGCGGAGAGAGACGGCGAGTTATTAATTATAGGGAAAATGATTTGTGACGAAAAACTTCCCGTTATAGTCGTTGGTGATTTGAATGATGTGGCTTGGTCGCATACGACTAGACTTTTTCAGCGAACAGCCAATCTTTTAGACCCTCGTATCGGAAGAGGCTTTTTTAATACTTTTCATGTCAGTTATCCTTTTTTACGTTGGCCTTTAGACCATGTGTTTCATTCTGCCCATTTTCGAGTCGTAAGTATGCAGCGCTTAGAAAATATTGGAAGTGACCATTTTCCGATTTGTATTGAGTTGAATCTAGAACCAGATGCCCGTCGTCATCAAAGTTCTGATGACGCAACGAAAGAAGACAGGATTGAAGTGAAAGAAAAAATTGACTATGCAATCAATACGCCGAGTTCAAAGATTGATTAAAAGTATTCGTTAACTCATTTCTAGCGAACGTATTTCATACTTAAGATTTTCTCTCGCTTTCTCTTCATACTTTTTCTTAAAAATATCAGTTAGAAATAATTCGTCACTATCTAAGAAATCACTTAGAGCTTTTCTTCGACCAGGTTTATAAAGCAAGTCAGGATAAATCCCATACTCCTCTCGAATGTTTTTAGCATAGACGACATACTTCTCATTTGGCGCAGCAAGTATCGCCATATCAAAATCCATAAACAGTTGACCACTCAAGGTCGCATGTTCCTCTGGGATGAAATGTTTTTTTGTACTCTCAATCCAACAAAATAAGCGTTCTCTTTCCTCCACAGATAAAATTCCTTCTGGTATTTCCTGTAAGGCAAACTGAGCACTTTTCAATTCATTCTTAGCAGGACGAAGCACAGAATAGATAATATCATGATACCAAATCGCCAACTCTACTAACTTTTTCTCTTCTATCAAATCTTCATATGCATCTACATATGCAAATAACTCCCGCAGATGTTGTAGGTTATGATACTTACGATGAGACTCAGAATATTTTTTCTCAATCTTCGTATACATTTTATGTGCTAGTTGGTCGTTAATACTGAGTTCTTTAGTCAAGGTCAGCCAGCGTAATTGTAAATTCATCGTTGTAGAATATATTTTTGTTCTCCGCCATGTCACTTTTACACGATTTGGCGGAGAACCAGTATTTTTAGATGACTACAAAACTAACACTTTTCTAATCATGCTGCCACATTCATAAAATTGCGTAATTTTGGGGCGCAAATTTATTTACGCATTAATAATTTCCTACATGAAAGTATCATTTTTAGCTTGTCTTATATTCTTACTGGTTGCTTGCAGTCCAACCAAAAACAAAATCGTAGAAACGCAAGTTCCAGAGGAATTTACTTTTGCAAGTAGGTCTATCGCTATTCCTCCTATCAAAAAGCCAAAGAACATCATACTGATGATTGGCGACGGAATGGGCTTGACGCAAATAACAGCAGGCATGTACTCCAATGGAAATAAAATAGAATTGGAAAATTTTCCAATTGTTGGTTTACACAAATCTTACTCCTTTGATAATTTGGTGACAGACTCTGCCTCTGGTGCTACGGCTTTTGCCTGTGGAGTGAAAACTTATAATGGCGCAATCGGTGTCAATCCTGATACCTCGGCAGTTAAGACGATATTAGAGGAGGCTGAAGAGAAGAATTATGTGACTGGAATGGTAGCAACTTCGACGATTGTCCATGCGACGCCAGCGTCATTCATTGCGCACCAAAAACAGCGTAAAATGTATGAAGAAATCGCAGCAGATTTTCTTAAAACAGACATTGATTTCTTTTTAGGTGGTGGTAAAAAATACTTTGACCGAAGAGAGACAGACTACCGCAATCTTTATGAGGAGTTGCGTGAAAATGGTTATTTCGTTTCTGATTATTTTCAAGAAGACTTGAAAGATATCGAAATTGATAACACTAAAAAATTCGCTTATCTAACCTCTGATGACGACCCCTTACCAGTTGCTCAAGGACGTGATTATTTGCCTTTGGCATCAAAAAAAGCAGTGCAATTTCTTGACAGTCAGGATGATAAGCCTTTCTTTTTGATGATTGAGGGTTCGCAGATAGATTGGGGTGGACACGCGAATAATTCAGATTATATCGTGACAGAAATGTTAGATTTTAATGCAGCTATTGCTAATGTTTTAGAATTTGCAGAGGCAGACGGAGAAACATTAGTTATTGTGACCGCTGACCACGAGACGGGAGGTTACTCGATTAATCCAGGTTCGACAATGGATTCATTAATCACAGAATTTACAACAGATTATCACACAGCAGTGATGATACCTGTATTTGCTTATGGTCCGGGTTCTGAGTTATTTTCAGGTATCTACGAAAACACAGCTATCTACAATAAAATGCGCAAAGCTTATGGCTGGGAATAAACACTGGAAATCTATCGAAGAAAAGATTCAGTCTTTTACTCAAATCGAAGAGACAACAAAGACATGGAAAGCCGTTGGTGAGAAAATTATTTTCACCAATGGCTGTTTTGATATGTTGCATTATGGACATTTGCATTACCTCACAGCAGCGCGGGCATTGGGCGATAGATTGATTATTGGCGTGAACTCAAAGGAGAGTGTTGCACGTCTGAAAGGGGCGCATCGTCCGATTAATGATGACTTGACACGCTATCACTTATTGGCGTCTTTGGCTTGTGTGGATGCTGTGGTGGAGTTTGGAGAGGATACGCCTTTTGAGTTGATTAAGCTTGTTTTGCCAGATGTTTTGGTGAAAGGTGGGGATTATGCGGTGGAGGAAATTGTTGGGGCTGATGTTGTTTTGGAGAATGGGGGAGAGGTGCAGGTTTTGGATTTTGTGGTGGGGTATTCTACTACTAATATTGAGAGGAAGATAAGAGGATAATTTCATTAAAAGTACCAAAGAAAATGAATGCGAGACTCTATGACATTCTGAATAATAAGTCGAAGAATATTGATGAGATTATCAAGAATAATTATTCTGGTTCTTATTTGAATAACACAAAATGGTATAAGTTGATTGATGAGTTGACCAAGAATTTTGAGGAAATCTATATTAATTACAAATTGGTTTATGACGATATAGTTGAAGGCTATCTTTTTGATTCTGTAGATTCGGAACCATATTTTTTAGAACCAATCAAGTATAAAGAAATAGAATGGATAGAATTTAAAAATGAGTATTCCTACTTGTTAAATAGAGATAATAAGAAGGCAGGAAAAACGATTTATAAGCAAGACACAAGATTGATTAAATCTGTTATAGACAAGATAGGTGAATTTAGAGTTGATATCTTTTCAGATAAAATAAGGTTGTACGCTTATATTTAATAATGCAAGAAAATTAAAATGCAAGAGCACATAATAAAAGACATCACAGAATTACCAAAAGCAGTAGAAGTATTATTAAACTATGCAGGTAACAGAAAAAAACTCTGCTTCTCCGGACAATTAGGCGCAGGAAAAACCACTTTCATCAAAGCATTCTGCCACTACTTCAAAGTAAACGAAGAAGTGACCAGTCCTACCTATTCCTTAATCAACGAATATACCTATTCGGATAAATCAGGTGCCGAACAGAAAATGTACCACATGGATTTGTACCGATTGAACAGCCCAGAAGAAGCCTTTGATATTGGTTTAGAAGATTATCTTTATGATGACAACTTTACCTTGATTGAATGGTTTGAAATCGTGGAAGATTGGTTACCAGAGGATGCAGTGATAATTAAAATTGAAATGCTGCCCGATTCCTCTCGGAAAATGATA
>CALDUB010000083.1 GCA_937923465.1 uncultured Saprospiraceae bacterium | reverse complement strand
TTTTTCGATAGTTTTCTTTTAAAAATCGTTGCATACCGTGTTCCGATGCTCTGCTCGGAAGTCTGCACTACGGAACTATTTTTAAGAGGAAAATAGCGGAATAAAGATGTCTTCAAATTATCCAAATAAATAGTGTCACTTACTTATATGAATTGTGATAATAAATATTTGAATTAAATTCGATACCTTGTCCTTTAGTTATATAGTATATGACTACTTAACACCTCTTATATCTGTAACATTTCTAGCCCCAACCCTTTTAACAGATGTCTTGATTTACAATACTAGATAATGGAAAAGAAACAAATAATAAAAGTGATTATCGCAGAAGATCATCCGATTTTTTTAGAAGGGCTGAAAAGTGTCCTTTCTAGAAATCCGTATCGTGATTGTGAAATCGTTGCTACAGCAGATAATGGGAATGATTTATTGGAGGTAATGCGACTCAATGAAACAAATTTGGTATTGCTGGACATGAATATGCCAAACAAAGACGGCTTGGAAATTTTAGAATACATGGCAAAGCGCAAATGGAAAATTCCAATGATAGCAGTAACTATGTATGATGACCCAAAGATTATTCGTACAGCATTTAAAAGTGGAATAGATGGTTATATATTGAAGAAAAATACAGTTGAGGAACTATATGAAGGAATAGAAGAAGTATTGATTGGTAATACTTATATGGGAAAAGGAGTGTCCTTACATGCCATAGGTAAAAGTGAGAAGACAGAGGCGGGGCAAAAGTTTGAAGATAGATTTATTAAGAAAAATAACCTTACACGTAGAGAATTAGAGGTGTTAAGACATATTGCACAAGCAATGAGTAATAAACAAATAGCAGAGAAGTTATTCATCAGTGACCAGACAGTAAGTGTACATCGTAAAAATATTATGAGAAAATTGGGAGTAAGTAATACTGCGGGTTTAATAAAGACAGCTTATGATAATCAATTAATTTAAAGCTGATTTTTAAATTTTTGCCTATCTTATAGATTTGTAAAAATAATATAGGTTATTTTTACAATTATGTTTAAATGTGTTATATTTACACCATATTCTATCACTTAGTAGTAAGTATTTTACAGTTGCAGAATAAAGCAAATGTTTAATTTACCCTATTGAGGGTATCCTTGTCAGACCACCTTGGGGCTATATTTGTAATCTGAAAGGAAGAAGTAAGCAAAAGCAGTTTGTTTTACATCAAATTGCAAAAAAAAAATTATTAACTGTAAAAGCCTTGGCCCATTACATTTTTATTTATACTTTTGCGTTAACAAATTATAATCGAAAAATAATCCATGCACTACAACAACATTAATCTTACCTGTCCGTCTGGGACAAATATTGAAATTCCTTTTTCTCAAGATTAGTTTAATTTTAGTTGTTAAAGATGAATAGTCATCTTTGCTGGTACTTTCCTTTTATAATTTCCCTTT
This sequence comes from uncultured Saprospiraceae bacterium, assembly GCA_937923465.1. Taxonomy (GTDB): domain Bacteria; phylum Bacteroidota; class Bacteroidia; order Chitinophagales; family Saprospiraceae; genus JAHDCG01. Next base: position 1,909 of record CALDUB010000083.1, on the reverse strand, counting down.
ATTTCTTGAAGCATGAATGATGTTTCAAAAGTTCTTTGATTTAGTTTTTTAACTAATAATAAAATTTACACAAAATAGAATCAAAATCCGAGATGGATGTTGTTCGATAGAGCTGTGCTTTGTCTACAATTTTGATAGAGAAAAGAAAATTAAGCAATTTCTTCTTTGTTAATGCATCCGCGCTTAAATCTTAGAATTTTCGATTTTAAAAAATATAGTTGAGCATAAAGAGTCTCAACAAAAGAATTCTTATCTGGGCAAATACGAAAACTGCCCCACTGGTAAGGCTTTAATCTAAATCTCTTAAATAATAATTCAAATCATTAACAAATTGTAATCCTATGGAAAAAACGAATTTTACTTTCGTGAAGGCGTTTCGCCTTTTTCTACCATTAATGATGCTGTTCTCTTTCAGCACCGTTAATGCTCAAATTGCATGTAACGACAACGTACAAGTATCTGTAGCGGCAACGCCAACTGATAACTCTTGTACTGTAGAAATTACTGCAGACATGGTATCTGAAGCTGACGCGGGCGATTTCGTCCAAGTTTTTGACGGACCATTCCTTGTTGCTGAAGGCAGCGGTGCAATCATCGTTGGCGCTGACGCTCACTTCGGTACTACTTTAACTGTACGCGTTTATGAAGGTACAGCTGCAGAAGGAAACTACTGTTGGGGTTCTATCAACATCGAAGACAAAGCAGCTCCCGTAGTTGTTTGTACTGATGATGCTATTGATTGTACTGAAGCAGTACCTGCAGTAGGTGTTGGTATTACTGCTTCTGACAACTGTAGCGGTTCTACTATCGAATTAGTTGACCAATCTACTAACGATACTGATAACTGTACTACTGGTACAGTAATTACTCGTCAGTATGTTGCTATCGACGGTTCAGGTAATGTATCTGCTCCTTGTACTCAAACTATCACTATCACTCGCGTAACTGACGTTGACTTCCCAGTTGATGTTGAAATCGAATGTGATGATTACACATTAGCTTCTGTTGCTGCTACTACTGCAGGTTCAGGTGCTCCTTCTGTTGCTGAAGGTTTATACTGTAACTTTGCAGTATCTTCTTCTGACGAATTGTTGGAATTATGTGGTAATGACACAAGTGATAACCTTTTCAAAATCGTTCGTACTTGGACTGTTTTAGATTGGTGTACTAACTCATTAGTAACTGTAGGTGCAGGTGGCGAAGATAACATCCAAGTTATCAAAGTTGTTGATACTGAAGCTCCAGTTATTACTGTTGCAAACCAAACTGTAAGTGCTTCTGTTCCAGGTGCACACCCACAACCATGTAAATCTCAGTCTATCTTAGCTACTGCTACAGTAACTGATAACTGTTCTACTTGGACTGTTGAAGTATTTACTCCAGTAGGTCCTGTTACTTCTACAGGTGCAATCCCTGCTCCAGGTTTAGGTATTGGTGATCACTTAGTAACTTATGTTGCTACTGATGCTTGTGGTAATACTTCTGAAGAAACTGTAACTGTTACAGTTGTTGATGATGTTACTCCAACTCCTGTTTGTGATGAAATTACTCAAGTTGCTATTGGTGCAGACGGTATCGCTACTGTTTTAGCTGCAACTTTTGATGACGGTTCTAATGACAACTGTGGTATCGCTTCTATGGCTGTACGTCGTATGACTAACGTTTGTGGTATCTCTGGTGCTACTTCTTTTGGTCCTGATGTTAAGTTCTGTTGTGCTGATATCGATACAGAAGTAATGGTTGCTTTCCAAGTAACTGATTACTTTGGTAATACTAACCAGTGTATGGTACAAGTATTAGTTGAAGATAAATTAGCTCCTTTCAAAACTCAAGATGTTGTAGATGATGCTATCTTATGCAATGACTACTTTATTAACTACGCTCCAGCATTGGACGTAGCTGAAGCTAA
>CALDUB010000082.1 GCA_937923465.1 uncultured Saprospiraceae bacterium | reverse complement strand
TGGATGATTTCGCTAAGAGTTACAGCAAAATCATCCACAAAGACAAGATTTTCTTCCAAAAATTTCCCAATGTGTGGATGAGTATAGGTCTATAGTTTTGTCGTAAAGTCTATATTCTACCAACCAATATCATAAAGAACCCTCGAGAAAGAAACAAAAATGTATTGAAATTATACAAATAAATAGTATCACTTGTTTAAGTGACACTATTTACTTTAATTGAGCCTAATAAGCATCCTTCTTTCTTTGACTCAAAAAATATAAGAATAATATTCTTCAAAGATTTCAACAAAAAAATAAACAAAAGAAACCGTAAATAAATAAAATACAATTTCCCTTCTTCCTGCAATACTTCTTATCATTACAGAAATTAAAGAAAGGAAACAATACTTGTATTCCAAGACAATAATTACCACCACCACAAAAGTTGCTATTTTAGCCCGTTAAATCAATAAAAATTAAAACAGCAATCTTTAAAAAACTACAATTTTTACATCCATGTCAGCAAAAATAAAACGCTTCAAAAAGCTAATGGTCGCCAATCGAGGCGAAATAGCCATTCGTGTGCTCCGAGCCGCCAGCGAATTAAAAATACGCACCGTCGCTATGTATACGTATGAAGACCGTCTGTCTTTGCACCGCTACAAGGCTGACGAAAGTTACCAAATTGGGGCTAAATTAGACCCTTTGAAACCGTATTTAGACATAGAAGAGATTTTGCGAGTTGCAAAAGAAGCTGGGGTCGATGCAATACATCCAGGCTACGGTTTCCTGTCAGAAAATGTCACTTTCGCTAGGCGTTGCCGTGAAGAAGGAATCAAATTTATCGGTCCGAGTCCAGAAGCAATGACACAGGTCGGCGATAAAATGACTTCTAAAAAATTAGCGCGTAAACTCAGCATTCCTTTGATTGAGGATAGTTTAGAGGACATCGTTACTCTAAAAATCGCGCAAACAGAAGCGAACAAAATTGGCTATCCTGTCATGGTTAAAGCTGCCTCTGGTGGCGGTGGTCGTGGTATGCGTGTTGTGTATAGCGATACGCAGATGGAGACGGAGTTTGACGAAGCACGTAATGAGGCCCGTACAGCATTTGGGGATGATACCGTTTTCATTGAAAAATATATTGACAATCCAAAGCACATCGAAGTCCAGATTTTTGGGGACGAACATGGTAATTTGGTACACATGTATGAGCGTGATTGCTCGGTACAACGTCGTTTTCAAAAAGTAGTAGAAATTGCGCCAGCGATTACTCTGCTACAGGAGACGAGAGATAAGTTATACAAATATGCACTCGATTTGTGCCGCGCAGCGGATTATTCTTGTGCAGGTACAGTTGAATTTTTGGTAGATAAAGAGGAAAACATTTACTTTATCGAAGTAAATCCACGTATCCAAGTAGAGCACACGGTTACAGAACAAATCACGGGAATTGACATCGTTTATTCTCAGATTTTGGTGTGTATGGGACTTGAGTTGTCTCACCCACGCATTTTCATCAAGTCGCAGGCAGATGTCAAGGTTTTTGGTTGTGCTATCCAATGTCGGGTGACGACAGAAGACCCTGGAAATGATTTCAAACCAGATTACGGTACGCTCCTAGCCTACCGTTCTGCTAGTGGAATGGGTATTCGTTTAGATGCGGGTTCTGCCTTTGCGGGAGCCGTTATTTCTCCGTTTTTTGATAGTCTTTTGGTGAAAGTAACCGCTTACGGTCGGACAATGACGGGTGCGGCGGATAGATTGCACCGAGCATTGCGTGAATTTAGAGTGCGTGGTGTGAAAACGAATATAGATTTCTTATTGAATCTATTGCAGAATGATGATTTTAGACGCGGAAAAGCGACGGTTAACTTTATCAAAGAAAATCCAGACCTGTTTGACTTTCCACGTAGATTGGATAGAGGAACTAAGGTTTTGCGCTTCCTTGCAGACACGATTGTCAATGGGAATAGCGATGTAAAATATCGCGACGCTCGCCAAGAAGGTCTCTTTAGCGAACCAGTTGTACCAGCTTTTGATTATAAAAGCGATTATCCAGAAGGCTCTAGGCAGTTATTGGATAGAAAGGGTGCAGATGGTATCTCTCAATGGGTTAAAAAACAAAAAAATATTCTATATACGGATACAACTTTCCGTGACGGGCACCAAAGTCTTTTGGCAACTCGAATGCGGTCTTATGATATGATGCAAGTGGCAGAAAGTTTTGCACGCAATCATGCTCAAGATGTATTTAGTATGGAAGTTTGGGGTGGAGCGACATTTGATGTCTCGATGCGCTTCTTAAAAGAAGACCCATGGAAACGCTTGAAAAATCTAAGAAAAGCCATTCCAAATGTGCTTTTCCAGATGCTTTTACGTGGTTCGAATGGTGTAGGTTATAAGGCTTATCCAGATAACTTGATTGAGGCTTTTATTGAAAATTCGGCGAAAGAAGGTATTGATATCTTCCGTATTTTTGATAGTTTGAATTGGGTAGAAAACATGAAAGTCAGTATCCGTCGTGTCCGTGAAATGGGCAAAATAGCGGAGGCTTGTATTTGTTATTCTGGCGATGTTTCTGACCCAACGAAAACTAAGTTTGACCTGCAATATTACATCGATATGGCGCGTCAGTTAGAAGATGAAGGTGCACATATTTTGTGTATTAAAGACATGGCTGGATTGCTCAAACCGCGTGCAGCAGAAATTTTAATTCCAGCTTTGAAAAAGGCAGTTGATTTGCCGATTCACTTACATACGCACGATACTTCTTCGATGCAAGCGGTGACTTATCACAAAGCAGTTGATGCAGGCGTTGATATTGTAGATTTGGCGCTTTCGAGCATGAGTGGCTTGACTTCTCAACCGAATTTCAACTCATTTGCAGCAACGATGCAAGGGCATCCACGTGAGAAAAAGGTCAATTTACCTTCTCTTAATGAGTACAGTCACTATTGGGAAGCGGTGCGTAAGTACTACTACCCTTTCGAGACAGAGTTGCGCGCAGGAACAGCAGAAGTTTACGAAAATGAAATTCCTGGTGGGCAATATTCTAACCTCCGTCCGCAAGCGCGTGGCTTAGGTTTAGAAGAGCAGTTTGAAAAAATCAAGCACAATTATAAAGATGCCAATGACTTATTTGGTGGATTGATAAAAGTGACGCCGAGTAGTAAAGTTGTCGGAGACATGGCAATGTTTATGACTTCTAATAACTTGACAAAACAAGATGTCATCGACCAAGCAAACTCCCTTTCTTTCCCAGATAGTGTGAAAGCATTGATGCGGGGAGAATTGGGACAAATCAAAGGTGGTTTTCCGAAAAAATTGCAGAAAGCAATTCTTAAAAAGGAAAAACCATTTACGGACCGTCCAAATGGGCATTTAGAGCCGATTGACTTCAAAAAAGAGTTTGCAGAATTCCAGAAAGAATTTGGGGAACACAATAGCATTAAGCGTTTTATTAGCTATAAGTTATACCCGAAAGTTTTCCGTGATTTTCACGATTTTAAAGAGGTCAAAGGAACAGTACGTAGCATTCCGACTCCAGCATTTTTCTATGGCATGAAGCCAGGTGAAGAAATGCTCATCGAAATCGAAGTCGGTAAAACTATCACTGTTCGTTTTGTTGATGTGAGTGAGCCAAATTCACAAGGTGTTCGAACTGCATTTTTCAAGTTAAATGGTCAAACGCGTGCGATAGAAGTTCAAGATTTAAGTTTAGATATTGAAATCATCAAAAATCGCAAAGCAGAGTCTGATAATGAGATTGGAGCACCTTTACAGGGAAGTTTATCTCGTATTTTGGTCAAAGCTGGTCAAAAAGTAGATGAAAATACACCACTCTTCATCATCGAAGCCATGAAAATGGAAAGTACAATTACTTCGCCTATTGCAGGTAAGGTAAAAGCTATTCATTTGAAGGAGAAAAGTATGGTGGAGCAAGATGATTTGGTCATAGAGTTAGAGTAACTCTTAATTTAATAGACTTTATTCTTCTTTTGCTAAATTTAGTTGAGAGTTGAGAGTTGAGAGGTTGAGAGGTTGGCGACAAGTTAGAACGGCAACCTCTCAACTCTCAATCTCACAACCCGTAACCCGCCTCCCCTTCCTCAGACTTAACATTAACTTAAACTACCCATTCTGCTTTTTAAAATTCAAAGACTTACTTTTACCAAAAATAGTTAGATTTGCGGAAGCTTAGGAACGCAAAAAAAATAGATTCAGAATCTGAACAGGATTTTTTGCTCCCAATTTGCACTTTGAAAATCATTATTTAGCTAGGCTTCCGATGCTCGGAACGCGGTATACGCGGTTTTCAAAACTTGTCCCGACGCTTTGCTCGGGAGCCAAAATTGAAAACAAAACTTCTCTACTCGGATTCTGAATCTATTTATACCGCGTTCCTTACCTGCAAATAAAGGAAGCTTTATATTTTAGAAAACTACAATTCACTATACAAGTACCAATTGATAATGGCAAAGGAAAAAATTCTTATCGTTGATGACGAGCCAGACATCCTCGAGTTTTTAACCTACAATCTTGAAAAAGAAGGGTTTGATGTTGTGCAAGCGAGTAATGGCGCAGACGGCTTAGCTGCTGCAAAAAAGCATAAACCAGACCTCATTGTTTTAGATATCATGATGCCTGAAATGGACGGCGTAGAATTGTGTCGCCAATTACGGACAACACCAGGTTTTGAAAATGTACTTATTGCATTTTTGACCGCACGCGAAGAAGATTATTCTCAAATTGCAGCACTAGATGTAGGTGGCGATGATTATATCACGAAGCCTATTCGTCCACGTGTTTTCATTAGTCGCATCAATGCCTTATTGCGCCGTCAAACACGCAGCGGAAAAGAGGAAGACTCTAGCAATCAAATCAAAGTAGGTAATTTGATTATTGATTTGGAGCAATTCCTTGTTTTTAAAGATGAACAAGCGATTGAGTTGGCAAAAAAAGAATTTGAACTGCTTAATCTTCTCGTCAGCAAACCAGGAAAAGTATTTACCCGCGAAGAAATATTCAATAAAGTCTGGGGAGCAGATGTCATCGTCGGTAATCGTACTATTGATGTGCATATTCGAAAGGTTCGTGAAAAAATCGGAGACGGTTATATTAAAACGATAAAAGGAATTGGATATAAATTTGAATTTTAAATATAAAGTGCCAAGACAGAGCTAGAGTCTTAAAGTAGAACTAAGCGCTAGTTCCCAAATCTAACGTCTAATATCTTTAATCTAATATCCTAACTTTATTCATGCTAAAAAATCCAACACCACAACAGATTGCTTTTTTCTCGTCGCTCTTTACCGCAGGAGCGCTGACTGTTTTGTTGTTGGGATTAAAGTTGACAGGGACGATTGAGTTTCCATATTTATATTTAGTTGCCACAGGTTTGATTTGTTTTGCGACCAGTTATTTGGTGACCATTTATTATTTAAAACGCTACATATATCGTAAGATTAAACTTATCTACAAGACTATTCATAAGCATAAATTATCGGCTGTCGAGAAGCGTGATGTTGTTGATTTACAATCAGACATTATCAATGAAGTAGAAAAAGAAGTTGCGCAATGGGCTGATAATCAAGCCAATGAAATCAAGCAACTGAAAGATTGGCAAGAGTATCGTCGTCGCTTTTTAGGAGATATTTCGCATGAATTAAAGACGCCCATTTTCAATATCCAAGGATATTTAGAAACACTTTTAGACGGCGGGCTGGAGGATGAAAATATCAATCGAAACTATATCCAACGCGCTAATAAAAACGTCGAGCGTTTAATTACTATCATTGATGATTTACGGGTTATTTCTAACCTAGAAGACGGACAGTTGACCTTAGATATGCAACAGTTTGACATTAAGGAATTGACTAACGAAGTCTTTAATGAGATGCATATCAAGGCTAAGGATAGAAATATTGAGTTGATATTTAAGCAAGGTGCAGATATTGGCTATAAAGTAATCGCTGACCGCGAACGTATCCGTCAGGTACTCACCAATCTTATCTCTAATTCCATCAAATACGGCAACGAAAACGGAATGACGAAAGTTGGTTTTTATGACATGGATAAAAATATTCTCATCGAAGTCGCTGACAATGGAATCGGGATAGCTCCAGATAAAATCGGTAAAGTTTTCGAACGTTTTTATCGGGTCGATAAGAGTCGGTCACGGGAGCAAGGCGGCACAGGGCTTGGGCTGTCGATAGTTAAGCACATGATGGAAGCACACAAGCAAACGATTAATGTTCGGAGCTCTTTGAACTTGGGTTCTACTTTTGGTTTTACTTTGGAAAAAGCCTAAGTACGTGACACTATTTATGTGGATAAATTTGATAGAGAGATTTTTTCGATAGTTTTCTTTTAAAAATCGTTGCATGGTCTGTATCACAGCCTGCCCCGACACTTCGGGGGAACTATTTTTAAGAGGAAAATAGCAGAAAAACATCCTGTCAAAATGTCCAGATAAATAGGGTTACGTACTTAATTTATGGTGCTAATCAAAAATAACCGCCAACCAATGCCGTCAAGCGTAAAAGCATTAGTTCTGAATTTTCATTTAACTCAATCTTATCGTCTAGTTTTTCGATTTTTATTCTATCAATAAATACAAAATATAGACCGTCTTCAAACGCTAGTAAGGCTGTTTTAAGAGCATCTTCAAGTAAAACTGTTTTATCATTATAAACTGCGC
>CALDUB010000081.1 GCA_937923465.1 uncultured Saprospiraceae bacterium | reverse complement strand
CATTGTATAAAACATTATACACCTTTATCGAAACTTAATAATATGAAAAACCTAATGTATTGCCTACTTGCCCTCACGACTTTGACATTTTTCTCTTGTCAAAAAGACACTGATGTTTTAACCGCTAAGTAACGCGAGATAAATAGATTCAGAATCTGAATAGAGAAGTTTTGTTCTCAGTTTTGGCTTTGAAAACCGCGTATAGCCTCGCTAAATAAGGCTTTTCAAAGTGAAAAATGAGGACAAAAAAGCCTGCTCAGATTCTGAATTTATTTTTTTCGCGTTCCTAATCATAAGGGACTTAGAAAATAATTAATCAATTTTCACACATAAAAATTCGAAGTATTATGAGCGATTCTATTAAATGGCTCCTTTGGATTCTCGGGCTTATTCTATTATTGTGGACGGGCATTAGTGTAGAGTCATGTCGTGAACGTGGTTGGGAAACCATACCTTATTTGTGCCCTGGATGCGCAGAAGAGGCTGCTGCTAATGCAGATGTTCCCGCTATCGTTCCGCCTGTTGCTACCGATACACGTCTGCCGATAGATTTTAGCCAGAATAATTCAATTGCTTCTACTAATCTGGGTTACGATGAATACCGTGCTCGTATTTTAGAAGGCTACAAGGATGGTCAAATTCTCCAAATCACGGGAGATTATTACGAAGGTGAGACCGCCCCCGAGGGATTTGATAATATGGGAATAGCCCGCGCGGCTGCCATTAGAAATCTACTAGCACCAGATATACCTGCTGACAAAATAATCTTGAAGTCTAATCTGGTTTCAGCAGCATCAACGGATAAGTATTTTTCAGGTCACTCTTATCAGTGGGTATCTGAACAACCCAAATCAGTTGAAGTCTTAGATGATTGTACCATTATTCGTTTTGCATTTAATTCTGCTGACGGAAATCTGAATGCTGAAATTCTAGCTAGTCTAGACAAAATAGCGGAACGAGTTCGTAGGACTGGCGAAAAGATTACCATTACAGGTCACACAGATAATATAGGTGAGGACGAGGCAAACATGAGATTAGGGCGCAAGCGAGCCATGGATGTTCGTCGAGAGTTTATCAATCGCAGAGTTTTGAGAGAGCAAATTGACCCAACTTCAAAAGGTGAAAGTCAGGCTATTGCATCTAATGACAGCGAGAGAGGGCGTGCCGAAAATCGCCGTGTTGAAGTATGTTTAAGTGAATAATCAAGACCAATTATTTTTATTAAATAAAGTTTTGAGACCATAATCTAGTCTTAAAAGGTCTTTCAAAAATAAATAAAATGTATTCTGAAATATTATTAATTGCCTGCCCTAGTTGCCTTTTTAGAGGACTCTTGCTTATGGCTGGTTTTTTAGCATTAGGATTACTTGCTGGATATTGGCTTTGGGGTAAGTACAAGAAAATGGTTGGCGGTTTAAATACCGAAATCAAAGGCTTGAAAAATAAACTAAATGAACGAGAGAAAGACTTTGCTAGTCTAAAGTATGCGCACGATGAGTTAGAAAAGGATAATGGAGGAATGCGCTCTACTTTAGCAGGTTGTGAAGGCGATAGAGCCGCACTACAAGCTTCTCTTAATCGTTCTAAAATGGAATTAGCTACAGCAACAGCAGCGGCGGCAGCTGCCGCTGCAAGCGGTGGAAGTTTTTCAACAGGTATTGCGGATGACTCTGTAGCTGCTAAAGAAACAGCAGTTGTTGTCGAAGAAACTGCTATCGTTGAAGAGTCTACTCCAGTAGTAGAAACTCCAACAGAAAGCACTTCAAGTCCTGATACCGAAAAAGTAGAAATATCTGCTGATACGACCACGGGAGACGAAATTAAAATGGGAGCGAGTACAGCAGACACTGATACTAAAGCATCAATAAGTACGGATTCTACTGCTCTTGGCTTTGCATCTTATGGTAAATACTTTGATAGAGATAACCTTCAGATAGTAGAAGGTGTGGGACCAAAAATCTCTCGAACTTTGCAGTCGGCAGGGATAACGAATTGGGGCGAATTGGCTGGTAAATCTGCTGGTGAATTAGAAACTATTCTTTCTGCTGCAAACATCAGTACAAAAATTAACAATCCAAAGACTTGGCCAGAGCAAGCGCGATTAGCGCACGAAGGCGAATGGGAAGAATTGGTTAAATACCAAAAATTCTTAGACACTGGAATGGAGTCTAAAGGAGACTTTGAGACGCCTGCTAAGGTTGAAAAACTATACTTGAAAGCTATCGGATTTGCTGGTGCCAAACCTGAAAATTTGAAAGTAGTCGAAGGTATTGGACCAAAAATAGAAGGCTTGCTAAAAGCTGGAGGCATTAATAATTGGTCTGAATTAGCAAATGCAAAAGTTGCTAAAATACAAGACATTCTAAATGCGGCTGGTCCACGTTACAAGTTGGCTAATCCGTCTACTTGGCCAAAACAAGCAGGCTATGCCGCCGCTGAAAAATGGTCTGAGTTGAAAAGCTATCAGAATAGCTTGAATGGAGGACGATAGAACTTTTTTTTGATGTAATTTGTTGATTATGAGCAGATTAACAAGTTTTTATTCATCAATAAGTATAAATAAAAAATCCCTGCCGAACGTAAGTTCGACAGGGATTTTTTTACATTTGAAAGCGTAATTTAAACTTACTTCAACAAAGAATCAACATCATGCATTTTCAAATCAAAAGCATCAGCTACACCTTGATAGCATACTTTTCCTTTGATGACATTCAATCCTTTCTTTAAAGAAGCATCCGTTTTACAAGCTTTCTTCCAGCCGTTATTAGCTAATTTTATAGCATAAGGAAGTGTTGCATTCGTCAATGCGATAGTAGATGTGTAAGGAACAGCACCTGGCATATTCGCTACACAGTAGTGTACTACATCATCAATGATAAAAGTTGGATTTTCGTGCGTCGTTGGTTTACAAGTTTCAATACACCCACCTTGGTCAACAGCAACGTCAACAACAACGGTACCTGCACGCATTTCTTTTAACATATCGCGCGTTACCAAATTAGGAGCCTTAGCACCTGGTATTAGTACCGCACCAACGATTAAATCATGCGTTTTAATCAATTTACGGATATTGTACTCGTTAGAATACTGAGTCGTTACGTTTGCTGGCATTATATCGCACAACTCACGCAAACGGTTCAAGTTTACATCCAAGATAGTAACTTGAGCACCCAATCCTGCTGCCATTTTAGCTGCCTGTGTTCCTACGATACCGCCACCTAAAACTAATACTTTACCTGGAGGAACACCTGGTACACCGCCCAAAAGAACACCGCGACCTTTTACTGGCTTCTCCAAATAACGCGCCCCTTGTTGTATCGACATACGACCTGCAACCTCCGACATTGGAATTAACAAAGGTAACTTACGGTCTGCACTTTCTACGGTCTCATAAGCCAAACATACTGACTTACTTTTAATCATAGCCTTGGTTAATGGCTCATGACTAGCAAAGTGAAAATATGTAAAGACAAGTTGGTCTTTTTTGATGAGTTTATATTCAGGTTCAATTGGTTCTTTGACCTTCATTATCATCTCAGCAATATCGTAAACCTTCTCAATAGTTTTGAGAATTTTTGCGCCTGCATCCTTATATTCTTGGTCAGGAAAACCGCTACCAATACCAGCAGTAGCTTGGACATATACTTTGTGTCCACGTTTTGTTAATTCAAAAGCACCGGATGGCGTTAAAGCAACACGGTTTTCATTATTTTTGATTTCCTTCGGAACTCCGATAATCATACTCAATTCGATTTTTACGCCTCCAAAAACTATTTTCAGGAAGGGTGGTGTGGTTTTAATTGATTGAAAATCAGGACATTAAATCTTATTGATAAAATGCCTGCTGAGAGATGTTATTAATGACAAAGAAAATGTCATTATATCTCTTTGTTTTGCAAGACAAATGTAATAAAAGGAATTGAGATTAAACGAAGTTTTTTTACGATTTGCAAAATGATATTTTGAAAACAAAAACGCCTTTTGGTTCGGGGACCAAAAGGCGTTTTAAAGACTACTTTTATCTAAGGAATTTTCAAAACCATTTTGCTATTAGAAATGCTTTCTATATGACAATGAACTTAATAAATAGAAGCGTTTACCTAAATCGTTTTGCATTATATTGAGATTGGATTTACCAATAATGCCCAAATTGATTTCATTGTTATCTTTGAATTTTTTTCCTATTTCCAAACTTAGCTTAACCGCAAAAATATTTCCTGTGTTATCTGTCGCATCGCTTAGTTCGAGGTAGCTGTCTAATGAATTTTCGTCCGCGTAAATTTTGCCTGTATCCTTGCGAAATAAAGAGTATTCAGCACCCAAGGCAAGACGTAGATTAAAGTCAGAACCTAAGTCCTTTTCCTTCCCTATATCCAGACCTATAAATGCATGACGATAGCGTTGATAAAAACTCGCACTTGTTGTTTCTTCTTCTGTCGCCAAAACATCTGCCGTGATTTCCTCAGAAGAACCATTTGGATATCTATTTACTTGAACAACTTGGTTTTCTAGCATCTTTAGACGACTAACAGAGTAATTGTCTTCAAATAAATTGGTCGTTTGGAAGTAAGCTAGGTTTGCTTGCAGGAACCATTGTTTCTTGTTCCTCCGCTGATAGAATAATTGCGTAGACCAGGCATCCAAAGGCGTTTCTGCTAAGTCTCTACGCTGAAAGTAAGCGCTATTAATTCCTCTACCGACAGGAGCAGTTCTAAATGCTTTGCCATAATTCAAAGTAATTCCTACAGTATTTAATTTATACTTATTTGGAGGAAGCTCGTCTTCTGAGTCTTTTTTGATATTTGTTTCGGGTATCAACAACTCTAACTCATTTTGAGGTAAATAAGCAATTGACTTTACCAAATGAGGAGTAATCGAAATAGGAGAGAAGCTTTTTCTACTCTGCTCAGTTGCTCTTATTTGACTCTTATGTGCAAGTCTATCATTTGACAGAGAATTTTTAGACCTCTGAGTAGAGTTATGATGAAATTCGGAATTGGTGAATAAAAGATTAGTTTCTGACTTTTTTGAATAATTATTTAACTTTTCCGGAATTTTCTTTTCAATTAAATTTTCTTCAATTGAAATATCATTCTTTAGAAAACTAGAGTTTTGCTTAATGGATTTAACTTGTTGATTATCAGTAGGTAGAGTAGTAGTGTTGTCGTTGATTTTGTGAGATGCTTCTAATCGTGGTATCGCTTTTTTATTAGAAATTTCAGAGGTTAAATATGAATTTAAAAGAAAACCTAAACTGAGTAGTACAACAGCAGTTCCTGTACCAAACCACCAGAAAACGAGACCTCTCCGTTTCTTTTTCTTCGGTTGACGCAGTTGCTCCAACTCCTCCCAAGCGGCATGCAAATCTAGGTCCGAGTCAAACTCATCAAACCTTTCATTCATTTTATTTTCAAACCAATTATCCTTCATAATGCCAATTCTTAGTCGTTTTTTTTTCCAAAATAGATTTCAAATGACGCTTTGCTCTGGTGTATTGAGAGCGAGAAGTTCCTTCTGAAATCCCCAATGATTCCGCAATCTCACGATGCTTTAATCCTTCAAAAATGTATAGATTTAAAATCTGTTGATAGCCTTCGGGTAATTCTCTAATGCTTTGAAGTAAGGTCTCATTTGACAATGTATCAAAAGCATCTTCCTCCAATTCTTCACCATAATCTGGCAAATCCTCAGGGTAAGTAGTTTGCAGTCCTCTTTTCTCTTTTCTTAGATACTGCAAAACCACATTAGTAGATACCCGATGCAGCCAAGCTCCAAATTCGCCCCGATGCGCATCATACTGCTCCATTTTCTCAAAAATTTGAATGAAGCACTCTTGCATCAAATCCTTTGCAACCGTTTCTTGTGAGACATACCTCCGGCACAAGGTTAAAACCTTGCCCGCATATTTGAAAAACAATTGTTTTTCAGCATCTGCATTGCCTTGTAGGCAGGATTGTATGAGGTTTCTATCGGTCAAAAAAGATGATATTTAAGTCAGGATTGTAATAGAGTATTAGATATTAGACTTTTTACTATTCAAAAGTCTAACATCTAATATCTAAAGTCTAAAATCCAGTGCTACTGAATTGTCGCTTTTATTTCAAAAGTACAACCCTCTGTTGATGAATTGTCGATTGCATTCATCACTGTCACACCAGAATGTATCATATTTAAAAGGCTTCCTGCTGTTTCTCCATTATTCAAAATTTCCAAGTTAACGAGACCTGAAGAACCTGAATTAAAGGAATAAACTATCTCCGGGCTACCATTTTCTGTCACTTCATAACCCGTTGACCAATCTGGTTCTTCAGAAGTTCCAGTATTCCAATTAAAATAAACAAAGTTATAGTCTACACTTCCATTCTCTTGGACATGAGTTGTGTGAATATTAATAGTTTCTATTCCTTCAAGACCATATGTAATATCCGCTGTACAGGTCAACCATGTTAAGGTTTCACCAGCAATATTAATTTCAAAACTCTCCACTATTTCATTTCCACAAGCCTGAATATCACCTACTTCTGTATCTTCTGTCAGGATGACAGTGGCATCATTACTCGCTTCGAAAGAGGCCAAATCTACGCCAAAATAACTAACTTCCCCGTCTGCACAATCTGCAAAAGTTACATAGACAAGTCCTTGAGCATTAGGGATTAATACTTCACTAATAGGAGAATTTGTAGCATTAACAACAACATAACCATTAGTAATTGGATTAGTATCACAGTCTGTCAATGTACCTGAGAATGATACCCAATTCAAAACTGAAATATCTAAAGGGATAATTGGTAATTCTGTATCGTCACTAAACGGTCCAAGCTCCTCTGAATGAAGTAAATCGCCACAAGAACTGAAAACTTCAAGTAATAAAGTTTCGTCTTTAGGTACAGGACCTGCAAAGTTTCCTTTATCGTAAGTATCCATGATACCATATTGACCACTGGAGATTTCCGTAATTTTTATCGTTAAAACAGGTGTTCCGTCTACACCTCCATTGACTTGACCTTCCAAGTAGATGAAATTTTCAGGTACATCACAATTCCACCAAGTAAAGTGTGCTACTTCTCCAACGTAAACATCACCTTGTAGAGTCGCGCTGCCTTCCTCGCGCCAAGTGCCTTCTGTTGTATCAAAATACCACAATGGAATAGACTCTGGTGCTTGACCTTGTAGACTGGTCGGTACCGGTGTTGTCAATGTCGCATTTGCAGATAATTGCAAAGGATTGCCAGCAGCATCTTCTAGTTCTACATTCATCATACCATAACTAGTCAATAACTGCGGTGTATTTAGGGCGTTAATTGCCGTCAAATTACCAGGCATGATTTCTTTCAAATCCTCAATTGTCGGGTCTAAATAGTAGGCATACACATTAACAGAGCCATTATATGGGTTTCCGCTAGCATCTGTAAAACTGTTAGCTGCAAAGTCAATAGCACCCTGTTCATTTGTGCTAATTGTACCGCCTGCATCAGACTGCAAACTACCAGATAAAACACGTTCAACAAGCTGAACCGTTGTTTTTGCTTTAACATCTTCTATTGTCTGTAGAGTTTGGATAGCTGAAAAATAACCGGACTTTTCTACTCTTAAAACGGCATTGCGCTCTTTTACTGTAGAGTTGAGGCTAAAAAAACCATTTTCATCGGTTTGTATATTTTCTGTTCCCCAAGTAACTTGGGCATCGGAAATGGAATTGCCTTCTTTGTCAATAACGCGTCCATAGACTTCGGAGTCAGTGAACTCAACAATCACGGGTACGGGTGGATTATTTTGGGTATCGGTAATAATTTCATCTTTGCGACAACTGACTGCAAAAATCAGCAATAGAGCCGATATAGATGTTAATATTAAATTCTTCATGAGAAGGATAATTTTGTAATCGAGTGAAAACTCGTGGTTTTTTAAAAGATAAAAAGTTCGAAAGACGCGCCTTACATAATCATCTATGTAATTATTTGAAAAACGTTGCACCAATTAAATAAAAAAACAAAATAAGGTATAATTTTTAGTTAGTAAGCATTGAAATATCAAGGAAAGCTATTTCTTTGTATTAGAAGCTATTGTTTCTTACAAGCATAAAAACTTTATAACTTTTCAAACATGCCACAAATATCAAATCGCGGTAATAAAGCATACGATTCACCAATTCGCAGTCTGATACCATATGCAGACGCTGCCGAATCTAAAGGAACAAAAGTCTACTATCTTAATATCGGTCAACCTGATATTCCGACACCGCCGAATGCCATCGAAGCCGTTCGTCAGATAGATATGCCTGTTTTAAAATATGCACCAGCCTTAGGAAATACCTCTTATCGGGAGAAATTGACCGATTATTACCGCCGTTTTGATGTAGAGCTATCTGCTGACAATATAATGGTGACTACGGGCGCATCAGAAGCGATATTTTTAGCTATGATGAGTTGTTTAGATGAAGGCGATGAAGTGATTATTCCCGAGCCATTCTATGCTATTTATAACGGGTTTTCCAATATTGCCAAGGTAAAGATAGTGCCAATAACTTGTCATATCGAAAATGGCTATCAACTGCCAGAAACTGCTGATTTTGAACGCGTTATCACAAAAAGGACGAAAGCAATATTTATTTGTAATCCCAATAATCCAACAGGCTGTCTATATTCTGAAACCGCATTGAAGGAACTAGCAATGATTGTTAAAAAATACGAACTTTTCCTTTTTGTAGATGAGGTTTACAGAGAATTTTGTTACGACAATCAATCCTTTTTTTCTTCTTTAAACCTAATCGGATTGGAAGAAAATGTAGTAGTAATGGATAGCATCTCAAAGCGATTTTCTGCCTGCGGCGCACGCGTCGGGTCAATGGTCACAAGAAATAGGGGAGTGATGGAAGCTGCGGTACGTTTTGCGCGGTATCGCTTGAGTCCTCCAGGTTTGGGGCAAATATTAGCAGAGGCAACTATTGATACGCCGAGTTCTTACATTGACGGTGTGCGAGAAGAGTATGACTTGCGCCGATTAACTTTATTTGACCGTTTGAGTAAAATAGAAGGCGTAACTTGCTATCCCCCAGGAGGAGCGTTTTATAACTTCATTAAACTGCCAATTGATGATGCGGGCAAATTTTGTAAATGGCTATTGACTGATTTTGAGTACAAAGGCTCAACTGTGATGATATCACCAGGGGAAGGTTTTTATGCGACAGCGGGACTAGGAAAGCAAGAAGTAAGAATAGCTTATGTGCTGAATGTCAATGATTTACATCGCGCAATGGATTGCTTGGAGGCAGGACTGAAGGCTTATTCAGGTAGAGAAATATCACGTTCGTTACATACTGCGTAAAGTATCACGTCCGTTCTACGGCGTGACTATTACAAGTCACGCCGTAGAACGGACGTGATACTTTTGACGCTGTGGAACGGACAGGACACTATAAATATGCAGGAATATCTGCTGGAGAATATCCAATAGACTTTAAAGTCTTATCGTCTTCTTTTCGAAAAACCAACCACTGACCATTCAATTCTTTGATGTAACTTTCGGTATCCTTATTTTCTTTATAATGCTTACGGGTTGCCTCTGCTTCTTCTAGAGATGTACAAGCCTTAGACATATTAGAACGCTGTACTTCGTCAAAGATGGCTTTGAATTTATCGCCCAAACCAAATTCTAGAATAGCCCCTGCCAAAACATACTGAATATCAGCTAAAGCATCAGCGACTTCAACCAAGTCGTCTGTTTCAATCGCTTCTTTTAGTTCATTTAATTCTTCTTGCAAAAGTGAAACCCGTAGGTCTGCGCGTTTTCTCGAAGGAATCTGTGGCGTCTCCAAAACGGGATGCTGAAAAGTAGTATGAAATTTCTTAACGGCATTTAAAGAATCTGGTGTATTCATATTGAATTTTTGATTTGTGTAATTTTATCAAGTTTTGTAACTAAAAAGCATTTTTAACGTCTTTTAAGCACAAATGAGTAAAAGTTATTGAATTACTTTTACTAAAGCGCTAAGATAAAGAGATTATCATTCTGAAAAAATAAATGCCTGACGAAATACCAACAATTTAAAAATAGTCGTTTGACTCCAATATTTACAACATCCAATCGACACAACTAACAAGACCATGAAAAAATTAAGTTTCCTACTAGGATTTATGTTTATAGCCACTCTTGGTATGGCACAAAGTTACTTTACATCGGCAGGTCTTCGCATTGGAGACGGCATCGGTATTTCTCTACAACAACGTATCGCGAAGAAGGTAACGGTTGAAGGAATTTTAAAAAATAATAATGCACGAGGCGAATTTTCGGTGACTGGTTTAGTTGAGCGCCATATTCCTTTGATTTCTAGAAGATTAAACTTTTACACAGGTATTGGTTTACACAAAGGATTTGTACATGATTCTGAAATTGAGACCAAAGGGCCTTTTGGTGTGACAGGTGTGGCGGGATTAGAATTCACGATAGGTAAATTGAATTTGAGTTATGACTTCAAACCAGCATTAAATTTAGCTGGAGGTACGCAGGTATTTTATCCCGATACCGCACTTTCTTTACGCTATGTAATAGTTGGCAATAAAGTGTTTAAGGAAATGAACAAGAATAAAAAGAAGAAGCAACGCCAAAAAGCACGTGATAAACGTAAGAAAAATGGTGGTGGTATTTTTGGTGGTATCTTCAACTAATATAGATTTAGTACTACTCAAAAAGGGATATATGTCTGACTGACATATGTCCCTTTTTTTTATGTGAATTGTTTTATGAAAAAGACATCATTTCTTAAGGTTAATTTAAAATAGAGAACTTACCTTTGTGGCATATTAGCAAAATAGCTTGTTTTTTTACTTTTCTTTAAACTATCAAACGACCCGACAACCTAAATTCGGATTTGGTTTATTACAAATAAAGACTCATTTTTTAAGAATAAATAATTCACCACATAACTCAATAGTGTACTCTATTTGGACTGGATAACTCTGTCTGTTTTCAAAATAACTTGAAAACAGGAACGATTTATATATAACCACTTAAATTTTAATCAATAATTTTCGTATGAAAACTATTTTTACTCGTTTTACAGTATTATTTGTACTGATGTGTTTGACAACTGCAGCTTTTGCTCAGGGTGTCACTTCTGCATCAATCAACGGTAAAGTCTCTGATTCTAAAGAAGAGCTAATCGGTGCAAACATCATGGCAGTTCACTTGCCAACAGGTACAGTTTATGGTAACAGTACAAATATTGATGGTTTATTCCGCCTTGCGAACATGCGCGTAGGAGGTCCTTACACTATCACTATTTCTTACACAGGTTACAAAGACTTCATTAAAGAAAATGTATACTTACAGTTGGGACAATCAATGCGTATTGCAGCTGTTATGCAAGAAGACGGAGTAACTCTTGAAGGAGTTGAAGTTATCGCAAGTCGTAATGACGTTTTTGACGGTAACAGAACAGGTGCAGAAACAAATGTATCAGAACAGCAAATGGCTGTTTTACCTACAGTTTCTCGTGCTATCGGTGACTTTGCACGTATTACGCCTCAGGCGACTATTCGTGAAGGTAACGACGGTTTTTCTATCTCTTTAAATGGTAGTAACAACCGTTACAATGCTATCTACTTAGACGGTGCAGTAAGTAATGATGTTTTTGGTTTGGCAGGTTCAGGTACTAACGGTGGACAAACAGGTGTTTCTCCAATCTCTGTTGATGCTGTTGAAAGTTTCCAAATTGCATTAGCGCCTTTCGATGTACGTCTAGGTGGTTTCTCTGGTGGAGCTATCAACGCAGTGACGCGTTCTGGTTCTAACAACACAGAAGCTTCTGTTTACGGATTTATGCGTAATGAAAAATTAGCTGGTTTGACACCAACTGATAATGCAGATGTTGAGCGTGAAAGACTAGA
>CALDUB010000080.1 GCA_937923465.1 uncultured Saprospiraceae bacterium | reverse complement strand
GAGTCCTTTTCAAATCGGGACATCTTCACATCTGTCATGAAATTAGAAAGCTTACGACTCTTTCCTTTCATACCCAAAGGCAGAAAACTATCGCCTTGTTTCCAGTGACGTAGAGTTAAAGGAAATGTCAATTTATCATAGTCCAAAAATATCTTGTTCCTGTCTCGTGGGAAGCCTTCTGGTGTGTCAACTTTCATTTCTGCGACAAGTATTCCTTGTCGCAGTTCAATCGTCTGAGAAGCGTCCTGTAAGATAATCTCCTTGTCTGGTTCCGTCATTTTTTCTCGGATAATCAATTGCTTGCGCCCCGATAACATTTCATGTGTCTTTGAGAAAAATAACTTGCCAGACTGATTAAATTTTGAACGAAAAAGCTGCCCAACCTGCGCTCCATTAAAACCAAATTTCTTTATCATTTCAAATAAAGCAGTATGTCCTGCGGGGAAATTCTTTATTTTTTCTGTTTCGATATAAATCATTCCACCACGCTCAGAGTAAGCCTCTTCTTTCATCTTTGCCAGAGCATAATCAACCAAGGACTCCGCATCACGTAGACGATTAATCGTTTGAGCCGCAGAAGAAATAAAAGCAGGATTGATATGCTCAAACTCTGGGACGATGTGATGCCTCACATAATTACGCAGATATTTGTCTTTTTTATTAGAAGCATCCTCGCGCCAAGTCAATCCCATTTCTTCTGCAAAAGCGACAATTTCATTTTTAGAAGCAAAAGAAAGTGGGCGTATTAATTCTCTACTCTTAGGAAGAATACCATGCATGCCGCGAATACCACAGCCCCGAGCAAAATTGAAAAATACAGTTTCGATACTGTCATTCAAGTGATGTGCCGTAGCAACCCAATTATATTTTTCAGTTTCTAAAAGTTCATTAAACCAATCATAGCGTAGATTTCGTGCACAAATTTGGATAGACTCTTTACGTTCTTTGGCAAGTGTTTCTGTGTCGAAATTTTGAATATGCAATGGCACATCTAAAAAGTCAGCGACCTTTTTTACAAATTCAGCATCGCCGTCCGAGTCCTCTCCGCGCAGTTGATAATTACAGTGAGCAATACCAAAATTGTATTCTGCCTGCTTCATTAAGACACATAAAACGATAGAGTCTACGCCTCCGCTGACAGCTAGTAGAATTTTGTCTTCGGGAGCGAAGAGGGCGTTTTCTTGGACGTATTTTTTGAATTTTTTTATCATGCTGTATTATCGTAAATCGGGTTTTCAAGCCCTTGGAAATTGCTCACTTATTTATCTGCCGCCAAAACTACAAAAAGCCGAGAACATTACTGTGCTCGGCTTTTCTTACTTTTATCCTTTTTGACTTCTATTAGAATTTCACAAATTGAACAGCAGCTTGCACTCCTCCATTGGTCGCACGTAGAAAGTAAGTGCCACTAGGGAAACTTTGCACATCTACCGAAATATCTGTACTAGCATTAGGTACAGATATTGATTTTAAATGCTTTCCTGTCGCGTCTAGTAAATCAAAACTAACAGCTCCTTTAGTCTCAACAGACAGTTTTATATTCAAATTTTTTGAAACTGGATTAGGATAAACTTCAAAATTGGTAAGACTTGTCGTAGGTCTATTCCAAGTCGCAGTACTCGTATCTCCATAAGCATCTGGACCGACATCTTCAGGAGTCAAAGGCGCAAATCGAATACTCTCCATGCTATAATGGTCTGCGCCAGGATTACTAGCACTTGGTCTATTTTGTCCGTCTATATCCTCAAGAAGAGCTCCTGTTATGAGCGTATTTTCATAAAGAGGCGTGTCTTCTGTTGTTCTCCAAACATTAAGGGAGCTATCGAAAACGAGATTCGGATTTTCGTTAACCACTTCCGTAGCGTCAAAAGAAGTAGTACTGGCACCAACCAAAGTCGTTGCATCATCCGTAGGGTACATCAGATTACTCGACCAAGTAATCTCATCGCCTTGGTCATTAGCAGTGTCAACGATTTCGACTAAACCATTTTCCGAAGCTGTAATTAGATTATTAGCAATGGTAATATCCTCTAAATCCTTATTGTAATTATCACTATTGTCAAAGCCAATCTCAATACCATGACTGTTGTTAACCAAAGTATTATAAGCGATAGTCACCCGCTCGGCTCTAAAGTGTTTAGATAGATTAGAACTTTGCCCGTCAATGGCATCTCCGAGTGTAAGTGTTATCGGAGCATCCCAACGCGTCCCATTCAATCCTTCCATATAGTTATTGATAATCACATGGTCAGTGCCATAAATGCGAATGCCTCCCGTGTAAAGTGATGCGCCAGCGGGGGAAGTTCCTATCTCTTTTCCATTACCAAAAAAGTAATTACCTTCCACTCGATTTCTGTTACCGTGTCTGAGCGAAAGCGTTCCATAGCTCGCCGAAAAAGTATTGTGTTTGACGATATTATCACAAGATTTGACAGATACAATCTCTGGGTCACCATCACAATCTTCAAATAGGTTATGTTCTACAGTCGTATAACCGCTGCTAAGAGACATCTCGCTCCAACCTATCCGAATAGACTCTTGCTCATTGACGGCTCTTGGACCATTATTTTTAAAATGATTGTGGTCTATTCTATCATACTGTGATTGATAATAAATCTCCTCCGACCCTGTGTCTTCAAACGAACCGTCTATCGTGATGTAGTGACCAGGCGTTTCTTTATTTTGAAAAACATTGTGGTCTATTCTATTGTGATGACTCGGATACTGAAAAGGGTACGTATTGTCATTCCAAACGCCACCAACGAATACCCACTTGATAGATTCTGTAGTTTCTAATTCAAAGACATTTCTAGAAATGCGAATGTTATTACTCCCTTCTAGTTTGACTAAAGTATCTTCCCCTTGCCCGTCAAAAACGAAACCTTCCAAAGTTATAAAAGCTGATTTTTTAATAACAAAATGAGACTCACCAGTTAATAAAACGCCACCAACCGTCTCAGCTTTGATGATAATTGGATTACTTTCGGTCGCAACGACTTCAAAACTTGCCTCAAAGTCATTATAAGTTCCGTCAACGACAATGAAAGTACCTCCATTAGTAGAAGCATTCACGGCATCCGCTAAATCTTCTGCATCGGTATAAAATGTTTGTGCCGTAACCGTAAAGCTAAGAAAGGATAGAAGAATTAGAAAATGGATTTTCTTCCTAATTATGCACTTTTTTGAATTGTTAAACGCCTTCATTTTCGATATTTTATGTTATTCAAATTAGTCCTCTCTCTTTGTCATGATTATTATTCCCGTTGACCAATCCATTTTGGTCAGAGAAAAATCGGCTCTATTTTCTAAATAGCTGATTAATTTACGTGCTTTTTCTGCATGCCCTTCGGGCCAATTTTCTTGGAAAGTCATATCATCAATGACATAAAAACCACCAACTTTAATCAAATCTAAAACCTCCTCAATTTCATTATATTTTCCAGGCCATGCATCCGCAAAAACTAAATCAAATTTTTCTCCCTTATAGTTTTTTAGCCAAGTAGTCCCGTCTTCGCAAATTATGTCAACTCTTGGGTCTGCTTTGAAAAATTCTTCTGCAATCCTTATTAACTCAGGGTCATTATCTACGGTAATTAATTTGGACTCCTTATCCAAGCCGTCAATCATCCAAGCTAACGAAAGCCCAATGCCTGTTCCTAATTCCAAAACATTTGATTTTGGCTTTGAACTGATGAGTGTCTTTAATAAGGTTCCAATATACACATCTGATGGCATTGTAAAGCCAATTTCTTTCGATTTTTCTTCGATTTGAGAGTATATTGCTGGTCTATCTAAGATATTTGATTGATTCATTCTGGTTGTGTGATTTTATCGTTGAGATATTAAGTGCCACAAATTAGGGGGAGAAGTCCAAGACATTTAATGAAATATACACAGATGTTACGAAATCCTTGAGTAAATCTTAATTTTCGTTTTTCAATCACATTTTACGATATTCATTAGAGAATCATGCTTTCGTACTACCACCAAACAATAAAAAAAGCGGAATAGGAATTATCACATTTTTGCCAACAAAGAACAGCTCTTTCTTCTTTCATATTTGCACGAATATCTTTCTCTATATCATTAAAATCTGTCCAGTTTTCGTTTCCCGCAGGTTCCATTCCCCATTCCTTTTTTGACGGTACATAATAGCTTTTTTCAGAATTGTCAAGACTAATCAAGCTGTCCATATTCAGATAGTATCCTTTTATGGCTTTTTGATAAGCAGGCTCAAAATTCGCTTTGTATGCATAGGGAATAAACAAATTAGCCATTAAACAAACGGCTTGAGATAGCTCGTTAATTTCTATAGTATTGAGTTTTGCTTGCGCAGCGGGATGATAGAGTAAAGGGAATTGTTTCCTTTTCAATTTTTTCAACATCCCTTGTAAAGAGTTATTCCTATTTGGGGCAATCCAATTATTTATCAGTTCAGAAGAAATGCT
>CALDUB010000079.1 GCA_937923465.1 uncultured Saprospiraceae bacterium | reverse complement strand
TCTTGTAGCGACAAAAAGTCTGTCTCGATTACTATCGGTGAAGAGGTAAAAAATGAAAACTAAAACAGCAAAACTTATTTTAAATAATTGGATAAGTACGTGACACTATTTATGTGGATAAATTTGACAGAGAGATTTTTTCGATAGTTTTCTTTTAAAAATCGTTGCATGGTCTGCATCACGGAACTATTTTTAAGAGGAAAATAGCGGAAAAACATCCTGTCAAAATGTCCAGATAAATAGAGTTACGTACTTATAAGGGACTTAGAAAATAATAAGCTACGCACCTAACTTGCTCTTTTTCCTTTTAACTGCGTTGTTCATCGGGCAAAGTATCAACAATTATCCCTCTTCACACCTTGTTAAAAGAAAAAATAGCGGCGTCATTTTGCGTAATTTATTAATTTCCAAGTCCCTAAATCAAAAAAAGCCGCACCGAAATTAATCGATGCGGCTTAGGTAAGCTTTTATACTTTAAGTGCTAATGTTACTTAACTGTAACATTCACTGCATTTAATCCTTTTCTGCCTTCCTCTACGTCAAAAGAAACTTTGTCTCCTTCGTTTAGTGACGTACCGTTTAGTCCATTTGCATGAACAAAAACATCCTTTCCACCATCTTCTGGGGCAATGAATCCAAATCCTTTCTCGTCGTTAAAAAACTTTACTGTACCGTTAGTCATATTAAAATTGTAAACATAAAGCGGCAGAATATAAGATTAATATCCTTACCGTCAACAAAGAAACAACTTATTAATGTATATCGTTCACTTTTTTTATTTTTTATTCTAAAATTCTGGTAAATTAACAAAAAAGAAAGATTTAAAAGCATTTAACCTCGTTAAAACGCATTTTAAATAGTGAAATTTAAATCCACTATGTAAAAGTGTACAGACTTCGGAAACTATTTCAAGAGCCATTTATCCAAAATTTCAATTCCAAACAAATTACTCTACTATAAATTCAACCCGTCTATTCTCAGGATGATAGTGTCCTCCTTCGGATTTGACCAAAGGTCTAGAACCGCCCAAGCCTTCTGCCGATAGGCGCTCGTAATGAACGCCCTTCTTTATCAAATAAGCTGCAACGGCACGTGCACGACTATGCGAAAGTTCGATATTTTTTTCTGCATCTCCCACATTATCGGTATGCCCTTCTATTTTAATTTTATGATGTGGATTTTTAATTAAGAAGTCAGCTAGTCTATCTAATTCAGGAAAAGACTCCGGTAGGATTTCTGTTTTTGCATGTCCAAATTGTACATTTTTGGGAATGTAATTTTCAATAACTATTTCGTTCTCTTTCTTCTGTTCCACAGGAATAGTCCGTCTCTTTTTTGGGATGACTTTTTTGGGTTTTGGAAGAGCAACTTCTTCTTTTTCTTCTTCTACCTTCTCCTCTTCTTCCACTACTTTCGTCTCTATTGGCTGAAAAAAATACTCACTTGACACAATTTCTGACGTGTCTCCGTACCATAGTTTTTCATACCAAGTCAGATTATCAGGTTGGGGGAACATCCAAAACAACTTAACTTCTCCCTCAAATAAAGCATTAAAGTATTCGACTTTGATATCATAATATTCTCCTGCCTGCATTTTAACGGTGCCTCTCGAATATCCCCTATCGTTGAGACTCCAATTATCAATAACTAAAACGCCTCCAATCCAAACTCGAATCCCATCATCAAATGTTGCAAGGAAAGTAATATTCCCCGTTTTAGGAGATGTCACCCTTCCTGTCCAGCGGATAGAGCATTTGTTTGGACTGACACCTGCAAAAGGAGGATAATTATCCCAATAGTGGTCAATATTAGTTTCGACTTGGGTACCGACGTACCTATTGAAATCAGTTCCGTCGTAGTATTCGGCTTTTAGTCCGTTTTGAGCAAATAGGGAAAAAGATACTAGAAAAATAAATACAAGAGTTAAGGTTAAGTTCTTCATGGAAACGATTTTATGAGGTGCTTTATGAGATATGCAATATCGCTTATCCTTTTTACTTAGATGCGTAAAATTCGACCAGAGGTGGGTTTTAGTAGACATTTTACTTTCTCTTTAAGTAACCAAACATATTTTTTCTTCATGAAAAACATCCAAAAACAGATAAAAAAATAACGTTCTCCGTCAAATCGTGTGACAGAAAACTATGAATAGAAACAACTATAATTTTTGGTTCTCTGACAAATCCTCCCGTTGCACGGGACAAGCGGGGGGATTTGTCAAAGAACCAAAAAATCAAACCACTCCATCATCGCAGAAAAAATCCAACTCTAAAATTAAACAAAGCAGTACCTTCATCAGGTTGAGCGAGAAAAAAGTTGAGATTAAAACTATCCGTATAAGGAATCAAATAAGCACCTCCACCAAAAGAATAATGCCATTTATCAGACGACTCCCCCTCGGCATACACACGTCCCGTATCAAACAATCCATATACCCCAAATCGCAAAGGCAAAATTCGTGTCCATACCGTCCCCAAATGCCAACGCAAATCGGTGTTGATATAAGTAGCGGAATCACCACCAAATCGATTTCGTCTAAACCCCCTCAAATTAGACTGCTGTCCCAAGTAACTTTTATAATAAAAAGGAACTTGCCCGTAACTCATCATTCGTCCAAACTTCAAACCCAAAGTGACTGGCGTTTTTACACCTACGGTATAGTACAACAAGGCTTCGATATTTGTTCGTCCACCAAACTCCGACTCTCCCCTCATATTAAGAAAAGAAAAACTTTGCATCTTAAATTGCGCGCCACGAGTCGGAAAATTGGTGTCATCTCGGAAGTCTATATTTACGTCAATATCCACACCCAAAAAATTAGACTTACCTAAACCTTCTGGCTCTAAATCCCGATAAATAGAAGCATCCTGGTCACTTTCTGGGTCTTCCTCTACTTCCAAAAATTCATATTTTGAAGACAAAAGCACTTGTGATTTTTTCCAAAAACGTCTTCTCAGTCCTACTTTTCCAGCTAAAACAGTAGTCTCATTTCGATAATATCCCGTTTCAAATTCCTCATCAGTTATTTGAATTTCATTGCTCAATCCATAATAAAAGCGATGTAAATTATAAGGATAAGCCGCCAAGACGTTCAACCATAAGTCCCATTTTTTGACCGTTTCTCGAAATATGACTCCAAAATCGAGGCTGTAATTCCTATTTGTAGAAGCTTGCAAGGCTAAATTATACTTTACACCAAAATCGGGCTTTCCAAACTTCTGTACCGTTCTATCAAAATTTAACCCTACCCCAAAACCATCATCAATATTATAACTCACAGAAGGCAGAAGAAAGAAAGAATTATCGTTGTGAATGTTCCTAGCTTCAAAAAACATCTCCTCATTTTGTTCGGCTAGCTTGGCTTCTGTCCCCAATTGCAGAGAGTCTTTACGGTTAAAATCATAGATTTTAGTTTGATGCCCGAGCCCTTTTACTTTGGACTCGTCTATTACTACATCCTTTCCTTTACCTCCAATTACTCGAACTTTAATAGAAGATTTGGCAGCACCGCTAATTTTAAATTCATCACTTTTACCCAAACCATACAAATTAATTGCTTTGGTTTCCGACGGTTGAAAGGTTCGATGATATAGTAATTTCTCTTTTTTGTTTTCTTTATCTAGTCCGAATACCTGCAACTCAACTTGACCATCTTCTAGACGATTAATTTCAAATATCTCTCGTTTATTCGTACCGATAATTGTCACTTCTTTCGACAAATGCGCATACAGTTGGTTCGTCGCATCTCGGAGTGTTTCTCGACGAATTTTTAAAATCCGCTCTATTTCGGGCGCACTCTTTTCGTAGGTATCCCCAGGAAACTGTTGCAAGCCAGCTCTAATGACCTCATCTGTCATCAAGTTTTCAAACTTGGTCACTACCCTCATCCAATCTTCGTAAGTAAAATCATTGGCAAGTATTCTATCTAAATTTCGAGCCTTGTTATTGAGACTTTTCACTCCTCGATAACTTTCCCGAAAACGAGCTTGATAGCTATCCAGCATTTCCCAATCCATGAGTTGATACACGCCCTGATACAAGTTAAAAGCCTTATCTCTATCTTTTGGAAAAGGAGTATAAGAAAGCGCACCTGCTTCATTTTCATAGCCCAACCATTTCCAATTATCGTGGTGCCTGTCCCAATCAGAAATCCACATGTCAAATAAGCGAGCCAACACGAAGGTTTCTGTATCAAATTCGGTAAAATGATTGTTCATCATTTCTTCATACATCTTGAAGGTAGTATCCACTTCGTCTGCATCCCGAAAACCTTTGCGGTCTTTTTTCTTTTTCTTGGGCTTGACTTCCCACATCCCATAAGTTTCTGCAAACTCCTCTCGATATGCCCCCAAACGAGGATGGTCAGGCATCAAATATATTTGCGGCTGAGAATGTGGCAATCCCAGTACATCCATATAATAAGCCACCGCCAAAGATGCATAAGGATGCTGCTGCGCCGTTACGTCCTCTGCAATATCAACAATTATGGTATTTCTGAGTTCCTTGTCTATTTTTTTGTTAGGTTGTTTTTCAAACAATCGAAACGCAAATTGTTGTCCGTCTTCGGCTTTAAATTTCAGGGAAATCGTCTGACCGCCGCCACCCTTAGATTTAGGAGTCAAACCGCCATGTAGGGTATCCAAGTCCAGATAAGGTACATTTTCAATCATTGTTCCCCAACTCTCTCGGTAGAGTTTTCCCATTAGCAGTTTTTTGAGTTTTCCTGCCTTAAATGCCTCACTTGCTGTGGCATTTCCTGTCTGAGGAAAACCCTCTGGAATGCTCATATCTAGTTGCAAACAAGGGTTATACTGTTGATTGAAAGGAATATTCTCATCAGATGTATTGTCTTCGCAGGCACTTTGATATAAAATCTGCTCATGGGTCATACCAAATGTCCCGTCCGCTTGTAACGTCCAAATGTGAGCTTTGACTAAACCATTTTTGAAAAAAGATAATTGTGTAAACCCGCGTTTAGATTGGTTAAATTGTGTAAACTCTCCTTTTGCTGTCGCTTGGCTTTTCTGAATGTTACCACTATTCAAATGATAACTGTTGTCTAGTTGGTTTATTTGGAGGTCATACTCATGTCCCGAAGTATAAATCACAGGCGCATACCGCTCCAATCGCTTTATAAATGCATTCGCAAAACCTTGAAATTCTTCTTGTGCTAAATCCTTTTTCCCACCAACACTTAGATGATAGCCTGCTACAAAACTCCCGATAACTGGCGGAGAAAGGTGTGTTTTGCGCAATGCATATCCAGCATATTGCCCATAAGAAAGTATCGGATGATGTGCTGCTATGATAACATTACGATTGTCCGCATCTTGAATGGCGTCTTCTAGTTCATCCCAAAATTCTGTCTCATTATAACTCGGACAATTGAGGTCTTCTTCTTCAGGTCGTTCAAAACGATGCACCCACCATTGCGTATTAATAGCGACTATTCTAAGGTTGGTACCGATGTCTATCACCTCTGGTCCCAGGCAACCATTTTCTGGTGCAATATGGATATTGCTCTGATTTTTTTTATTAAAAAATGTTTGCAGTGCTTCTACTTTTTCTAGACCCGATTTTCCACTATCATCCCATTCTTTATCTCCTGGCACAAAGATGCTTTGATTGGCAGCATTGGCTAGTTGTAGTAAGCTGTTTACCTTTGACTTTTCTATTTCATTGGGCATTTTACTGATTCCGTCTTCGTCAATAAAATCGCCGTTAAACAATAAAGTTTTATTACCTGCTGCGCCTTCTACGATACCTTTTACCTCTTGAAAAAGAGGAGAATCAGCTGTTACTTTTTCTAAATTCCCTAATAAAAAAACATGTTGTGTACTTGTATTTTCATAAGTAGAATTTAGGGGTTGTGCAAACAGGGAAGTCGCAATAAAACAATAAATAAATACTGCGAAATATTGTTTCTTTAGACTGAATAATGAATTTAAAATATGCATTCGATGTTGATAATATAGTTAGACTTGTTAGCTCTAGAGAGGTGCGTACGATGTTTAAAATACCTACATTTTGCAGCTATTTCTTATTCGATAGTACCGTTCATCTGCCCAAACGTTACAAAGCTGAGATAGTTCTGTCTAGTTCTAAACTAAAAATTCTGACGGGGCTAGTCTTTATCATACATCCCTCTTTACGGAGATTGGACTATAGAGTAATGTATGAGTTTTAAGTTCGCACGAGCATAGAGATATGTCGTCACAGTGGTAAGTAGATGTCTCCAAAACAGCTTATATTTAATAATGCCGTTTAACTCCAAACTTATCCAAAAAGATGAAAATATAATTATAAGAAATGGTGATAAGGACACCTGAAGCTAGAATACTAATCAAAACCGAATTCGACACAAATGCAGAATGAAATCCAAAATTACTTCTTGTTAAAAGAACTATCAGAAATGGCAAATAAATCATGAAAAATGGAAATATGAAGATTGGACTTAATCCCCAATATTTTTTATTGTATATATAACGCGAGATGATTGCCCCATAAATCAATATAGTTAATACAATCCCAAAAAGGATGTTTGTAGTATTAAAGACATCCGCTGTATTTTGCATTACAATCATGTATAATGCAGCTAAGAAAATTATTATCGCTCCTAAAATGTATGGTAAAATAATCAATCCCATTGTTTATACTTGTTATCTTTCATAAATTAAATCATGAATTTTTTTGAAGAAATAATCACTCTACGATAAACTGAAGTCGTCAATGCTCATCATCAATTTCTCAACCTCAGATTTATGCAAGGCTATCGATATGCTAACGCCTAAAATCAATTTATCCTACGCAAATTATCATCCACATCTTCATTCTTATAAGTAGATTTCAATATTTTCCCAAAAGAATATTTCAACGAAAGCGCAAAACTGCGAGAGTCTCCAAAATAAGTCGTTTGGTTAGCTATATTATTAACTTGAGTCCGACTATCCCAGATACCTCCTCTAAAAATGTCGTTACAATTCACTGCCACTTGCAATTTTTCAAATAGTGTCGTCGATATAAAAAAGTCAATTCTCGTCATAGGTTCCAGACTAATAACCCCTAGTTTTTGACGGGTAACTGCCCATATATTAAAACCCACAGAGCTTTTCTCCGCGATTTTAAATTGATTGTTTGAATACAAATGAAAGTAAGGTTTGGAAACACTAATGAGCGCTGCACGTGGGTCTTCTATTTTAGACCAGAGTAGTCCTGCGGTATTGGTAGAGGTCAAAAATTTGTAGCGGATAGGATTGGAATAAAAAAGACTAAACTGCGTTTCTTGCTCAAAGTTATCTGGTTGTGCTACAACGCGATTCTCCCCTTCGACATATCGGATACTCGTTTGAAATGGATTTTCTACCTGACGGACACTTGCTGTGAGAGATTGCTGTTTCCATTGAAAATTAACGGAAAAACTGCGCGCAATAGAAGAAATCAGATTGATATTTCGGGAATACTCGTAGTTGGGATTGATGAAAGTGGTGATAGTTGTTGCGTTTAAATAATGCGGTCGATTGATAGATTTGAGATAATTGAAAGTAAGCGTTTTCGTACTATCTAAAGCGATAGAAAGCGTCACACGTGGAAAAAACACCAAGCGCGCTCTGTCTACCAGTAAAGTATCTGCCTCTTTAAAACCTGCCGTCACCACATTATTTTCGGCGCGGACACCTGCCGAATAAGTTAATTTATCCGTTTTCCCAGATAACTGTGAGTAAGCAGCATAGGTGATTTCGGAATAGTCGTAATTGGTCTCATAATTATCATCTGGCGTAGTTGGAAAAAGGAATTCAGCAAAAGCATCCGCCTCTGCATCAGAGACATTGGCACCCAATTCCCACTGCAAATCTGCCATTAAATCCTTCTCAAAATTTAGTCGAGCAGTCCATGAACTGATATGAAAACGCTGGTCTCGCATTTGTGCAGATACAAATTCTGTTGCATTATAATTATTAGAAATATCGCTGGTATTCGCCCGTACATAATCGGTATATTGCATCCCAAAAAAGATACTGCTTGCTCTTAGTTTTTTGAAATAATTGAAATTTGAACTGACAAAAGAACGATTGCCTTGCACTTGATTTATCGTTTTTATTTTGTCCATTTGCTCCGCAAATTTCACCTCGGTATCCGTCAATATTGGATTACCGTCACTTTGTATTCGTGCATTCGCATTAATAGAAATATAGTCGTCTTCATTGAGCTGATAATAGACTCCGCCACCAAAAATAAACTGCGGACGCGGTGCATTGTAAAAGGCAGTATACTTAGAATAAAAGTCTTCATTGAGGACAGTAAATTCCGTCTCGCTCCCCTCCCACATGTACAAACGGTTAAAGTTAAAATTAGCTTTCAATTCCAATTTATCACGTTTAAAAGAGCTATTAATACCTGCAAAATTATTAAAGTGACGTCTGAATGTGGGATTTGCCGATAGGTTTATCTTGTAGCCATTAGCTAGGTTGGGCACGCGCGTTATGAGAATGACAGCACGTCCACTTGCCTCATATTTTGCTGAAGGGTTATTAATAATTTGGATGTCTTTTATCTCTTCAACGGGAATAGCGTTGAGTTCTTGCACGCTAATTCGTTGATTCTCTAAGTAAATTAAAGGGCTTCCTTTACCGATAATCGAAATGGACTCGCGGTCATTGCTCACTAGGACTCTTGGTAAGACGGACAGGATTTCTGTGGCATTTGGCTGCGTAGAAAACACAGAACCTGCAATCGTAACGCGCAGATTTCCGTTTTCGTTTACTATGGCATTTCGCTCGGCGGTGACGGTGACTTCTACACCCAAATCTGCCGCAGATGCTTGGAGCGGAATTTCTCCCAATTTGTTTTCTACCTCTTTTAAATCAGTAAAATACTGCGTTTCATAACCTAAGAACTGGATTAGGAGTTGAAAGGCACCTGTTTCGTCCGTTTGTAGAGAAAATTCTCCGTTTTCGTCGGTTATCGCAATCTCAATGAACTCCTTTGTCAGACTGTCTTGGAGGGCTACACTGGCGAATTCTAGAGGCGCATTTTGACTGTCCAAAACGGTACCTGACACCGCCATTTGTGCGCTTAGATTTATAGATAAGAAAAGGAGAATGATGCTTAAATATTTTGGCATAAAAGTCTTTTTTGATGTTTTATTCTAGACATCAAGTTTGGTTATTTTAGGCGAATGTAGGGAGATAATTGGATTAGTTGGGTGCGGGATGTTTGAATGGTTGTATGTGGGGTTGAATAGTCATTATTTGATAAATCGTCCGTCAGCAAATGCTTTTATTCTTCTCGTTAATTCTCTGATTATCGATAAATTGGAAATCTTGTTAGATACGAAACTAAATATACATAGCCTAAATAAATCAATAATACC
The DNA here is from genome assembly GCA_937923465.1 of uncultured Saprospiraceae bacterium. GTDB lineage: Bacteria > Bacteroidota > Bacteroidia > Chitinophagales > Saprospiraceae > JAHDCG01. Next base: position 4,165 of record CALDUB010000079.1, on the reverse strand, counting down.
ACAAATCAAAAAGATAAGAACCACTAATAAAATCAATAGTAAGATAAACAGAGAGGTATCAAAATTATCACGCAAAGAGTGGACTAATTCGATTAATAATCGACGGTTTCGGGGATAGTCGTGTATCATGTATACGCCTAATACCGTCTGAGCGAATAAATTGATGTACTTATTGTATTTCAAGTCTAAATCGTGAAAGATAAAGAATAAAGATATCGCCGATAAAATCAGGAATGGGTTATTATAATGAAATTGCTGCCAGGCATATTCATGATAATTAAAGTAAAGAAAACTTGTCGCCAAAACGCTTACTACCGTGGACGATAATAATAATATCAATTTGGGTTTAAGTATTTTTAAGTCGTTGACTTTCATGTATCTACCTACCAAATAGATGCATATGAAATTGAATAAATCATACCCATTTTTTGAAATTCCTCCCCAATAAAAACTCGAAAAACAGTTTAGAATAAGAAGCCCAACTAAGACATAGAACAACTCCGTTTTTGCGATATTTTTCATGCCTGCATTGAGAAATGGAGCAATGAAATAAAGACCGATATAAGTCGTAATAAACCACCAGACATTATTTGAAATTGGAAAAAATGACTCCCAAAACGAAGCTTTACTAAACTCTATCTGATTTGTCACGAATGCAATCAAATAAAAAGTAACAGAATAAAAAAATGCTTGAACTAGAATAGAAATTATTCTTTTGACATTAAAATTTATTCCAAAATATCCAGAAATAAACACAAACCCGTTGACTCCGACCACGAAAAGACTATTCAAAATAATCTTGAGATACGTTGAATTTTCAACTTCAAAATTAGGAGAACTCATATACCTCAAACCTAAGCCATGTACGATGATATGATGACTGATTATCATCATTATTAACGTAATTCTTAAAAGTTCGATATTAGATTTCCTTAATTTTTTCTTCATATTTTATGGGGCTTTTATAAAGAACGGCGACGGCAAAATAAGATATATGCATTTACTTCTTTACAAAAGTTGGCGGATAATCTTGAGCTAAGAAAATGCCTTCTTTTTCATATAATTTTCTCGCCCTTTGACTGTAATCTACAATTCCTTTAAACTCTTTGTAATCGTGCGCTAATTTCTCTTTGCTTCGGTGAGATGATAAACGTAAATTGTCAAGATACATAGATGCTAAAGGAATTAAATGCATCGCTTTTAAGAAAGCATTCATATCTGGATTGTAAATAACGATTTTACTTCTGTTTGCGACCTTAAGATGTGGCGGTGTTTTGCGTATTTTTCGGTCTTGTCGGTCGTGTTGTATGGCTGATTTTTCGGTAATAAAAATTGGAATGTTGTGATATCTCAATCTTTGGCAAAAATTATCGTCCTCTCCTTGATGAAAGAAAATAGGGTCAAAACCACCAATCTTTAAAAGTGTTTCTTTGGGAATAAACCAGGCTGCTGCATTCACAAATTTGGAATGATAAATTCCTTTTTCTCGATGTGCCTGAATTTTATGCGACTTAGACCAACCCAAATACTTTTTAAATCGATAATCATAGTTGACCCAATCGTCGCCATAATGAAAGGGAGAAAGCAATCCTATCTCTGGATTTTCTTGGTGACATTTTACTAGTTCTGTGACCGCATCTTCCTTGATATATACATCTTGATTTATCAGAAAAACATAATCGGAATTGAAGCGCTCTAAGGCTTCCATCATCCCAATATTATTGGCTCTTCCAAAACCGATATTTTCGCTCAGTCTAATGACATGAATGTCCTCTGGCAACAAGTCCAATGTGTTGTCACTAGAGTCATTATCCACTACAATGATGTGTACTGGATAGTCAGATTGCTGGCAGGTAGCAATACATTTTTCAATCCATTTTGCCCCGTTGTATGTAGTGATGATAATAGAACAAACTGGTTGTTTTGTTATTCCCAAGATATAGTCATTTTTGATTTACAGTGCGCTAAGCGCCTTCAAAATTAGGATATTTTCGTGATTTTCTGCTTTTTTGAGCGGAATATTCTTAGAGAATTTTGAGAGCTTCCCTGTCTTTTTGGTGGTAGTAAAACATAATAAAGCCGCACCAAAATTAATTGGTGCGGCTTTATATTTTGCTCTTTTAATTCTCAGTCAAAGAACCAATTTTCACAGCTGACTCTTCTAATGTCTCTTTCTCAATGCTTCATCCGCAACTCTCCTAGCGTCTATACAATATTGGTCATTCCCCTCTAATGCCCAGTTTCCCGTTTTCTTAATGTAATACCAAACGGTGTCCTCCACTACTTTTGCATAACCACCATAGAAGTCTAGCATCGTTTGCACCTCCGCCATATAGTCCTTCATGCTCAGTGAACCATCTTTCACTCGATTCCACTGTTTATTATTACGTTTAGCGTTCTCTTTGTTTTTTGGCTTCGAATTTTTAAAAGCCATTAAATAAAGAGAAAGTGCTTTCGCTTCTCGTGCTGGTTTTATTGTATCTTTTTTCATGCTATTCGTTGTTTTCACATTTTAATCGGTGAAGATAAGGGTTTTAATTTGGATGCGGGTGTTTTTGTCTGTTTCGGGTTGTGTTTGTGGGAGTCTGAACTGTAAGACGTGGTAAGGACTGGAGTTTTTCTCAAAAGGGGAAACCATGTGGTTTCCTCTTTTGTCATTTTGAAGGTGGTGAGAGATTTGGGGGAGATTGTTGTTGCTGTCTTGTTTTCTGTTATGGCGGTTAGAAGACTGAAGTGGTATCGTATGAGCGAATTATAAATTTGCGTGAGCGGTATGAGGATATATGTTCACAGCGCTATATTAAAACTCTAAATCATATTTTTCAATAAGAAAAGTATTAATTTCACTTTCATCTGTCATTTTTAACATCTTTTCTTTTTCTTTTTCAGACATTTCACATATACCAAAGTTTTTAATGTAATTTTTAGCAAGAGAATAGTATTCGCCTGTATAGGGCTTACTTGTATGTTTAATGTAATACCAAAAAACAGAAGATTTAAGAATTTTTTGCAAAAACCGAAGTTCTCTTTCAGAGTCTGAAACTATAGCATAGCCATTATAAAAGAATAAATACTCTTCATCAGAAAATACAAAATAAGGTTTATTAGATAAATAAGGAAAGAACAATTTTTTTCCCTTAATATTCAAAGCTTGTGTACGCCCAAATGCATACCATGCAGGATAAGTTTTATTTCCTTTATCTCTTTTAGCTAATTCTGACTTCTGCTTTTTTAGATACTTATAAGCATAGGGATATTCCTTTTTAAAAAAACTCTCTTCAATAACTGAAAATCCATTGTCCATATTTTTGAACAATCCATTAATTTTCTTGTACGGAAAAATTAATTTTTCTTTAAATTTTTCAATTTCACTCTCTTCCTTTAAAATATTAGGTTTAATTGCATCTCTACAAATGTTCTCTTCTATTTTATAAGTTTCATTATCATACTCAAGTAAATAGTATCCATCTTTCCTGCCTATCGGAGTAAAAAGATAAATTCTATTTCGAAGAGTTGCAAATCCATTTTTAATTGGTAAAAAATCTGATATTTTTTGCCCCGCTTCTTCAATTTTTTTGACATTCTTTTCTATGAGATTGTCATTTAGAAGCCAAGCGCCTTCCTTTGATAAAGCATCATAAGAAATCAGACTAAAATCCTTATTTCTTAACTTATCCAACTCAGTACTTTTCGCTTTTACAAATGAAATTCCTCCCTCTTTTTTTCTAATTATACAAATACAAGTATAAGTATTTCTACCTCCAAAAATTTGCTCGCCACCAAAGTCGACTAACCTAAAATCATACTTAAATTCACTGAAAAGTTTTCTTAAACCTCTCCCATTTACACTTTTGTAAAATGTATTAACTGTTATATATCCTAATGTACCATTATCTGTTAACCAAAATAATCCTATTTCGAAAAAAGGAATATATAAGTCTGCTTTTCCAACGTTCATTACACTCCAGTTTTTCAATAAATGCTTAGAGTCATCATTAATGTTTGTAGCTCCTACATATGGAGGATTTCCTACTATAATATCAAATCCTTTATTATTCTTTACCCTTTCTGACTCCGCAAACCAATCAAACGATAATGAGTTACCAACATAGAAATTAAAATCCATTCTGGGTATGTCTTCACCTTTACTAACTGCTAATAGTGA
>CALDUB010000078.1 GCA_937923465.1 uncultured Saprospiraceae bacterium | reverse complement strand
AACAACAACGAAAAGGAAAAAGACCCAACCTCAACAGGCGATTTTGGTGACTGGATGATTAGCATCTGGGAAAAATTCAATCTCTTTTCTAGAATAGAAGAAGGAGATAGCGCTCTAATCGTAATTGGAAAAGTCATCGTACGCATTATAGGTTTTTTAGTTATGCTTGCATTGTCTCCTTTTATCTTGTTAGGATTTTTCCTTGCGTTTGCAGCAGTGAGTTAAATATGAAGACGCTTTTACATCCAGCATTTATTTTGACTTTTACCATTTTCCTGCTACACCAAATAGCAGAGAAAATCTTTGCCTACCACATTCCTTTTTTAGATAATTATCTTGACCCGTTTTTGTGTACGCCTATTATGTTGACTTTTTTACTTTTTGAAAGGCGCGTATTTTTTAAACAAGGCAATACATTTATTCTTTCCACTTTAGAAACAATCGTTGCGACCATTGCGATGATTGGCATTTCAGAAGTCCTTTTCCCTTACCTTTCATCACAATTTACAGCGGACTGGCACGATGGTCTCGGATTGTCATTAGGAAGTTTGTATTTTTACTTCTTTATTAATGTGCCTTTACCGTATCCCGAAACTCCCGTTTCGGAAAGTACGTAGAGGACCGAAACGCATGCGGGCAAGCAGGAGTTTCGGGATACAGCAAAAGCAAAAACAATGAAACTTACAACTAAAATACTCTTCCTTTTTACACTTATCAACGTTTCCACATACTTTTCCACATTTGCACAAATAACTGATAAAGAAGCAGTTATTGCAGTAGTTGATGCTCTTTTTGACGGAATGCGCGAAGCAGATGCGGAGAAAGTAGATTCTCTATTTTTAAAAGACGCGACTTTGATTTCTATTTTTAGAGACAGAGAAGGAACGCACCACAGAGAATCAGAAGAAACCGCAAAATTTGGAGAAATAGTAGGTAAACATCTACCAAACGAGTTGGACGAAAAAATCTGGTCTTATGATGTTAACATCAGCCAAGATTTAGCGACAGTTTGGACAGATTATACTTTTTTCTTTAAAGGCGAAATGTCTCATTGCGGTGTCAATGCCTTCACTTTACACAACACGGAATACGGCTGGAAAATTCTCAATATCACAGATACGCGCACCAAACAAAATTGCCAAACTTTACCAACAAGTGTGGAAAACGACGTTAATAACCTGATGAATGCATGGCATAAAGCTGCGACGACAGCAGATGAAGATATATTCTTTGGTAGTATGAAGTCTGCCGGAATTTATATTGGAACGGACCAAACCGAACTTTGGACACGCGAAGAGATGAAGGCGCTAATGATGAAATATTTCCAAAAGGATACTGCTTGGGATTTCAAAACGATAGAGAGAAATGTATATTCGACAGACAATGAGCAAGTAGCATGGTTTGATGAAAAATTGGATACTTGGATGGGCGTTTGTCGTTCGTCGGGTGTCGTTGAAAAAATAGAAGGAGAGTGGAAAATTAGTCATTACCATTTGTCAGTTACGGTTGATAATGACCTCATCAAAGAATTTATAGCCTTAACAAAGTAGCACAGGCTTGTAGCCTGTTTGTTTAACGGGTTTGCAACCCGTTCGCACGTAGCACAGATTTTCAGTTTGCTCATTCTTCGGGTTGCAAACCCGAAGGACGGACAGGCTGCAAGCCTGTGCTACAGGAGTTTTGATTTTGGATATCGCGCCCGAAATCCCTCAATCCCTTGCAGCCCACCAGTATGCACTGCCACCACAGTGCTCCCTTCTTCAAAATATCCTTTTTCCACCAAATCAAAAATCCCAAAAAACATCTTCCCCGTATAAATCGGGTCCAATTGAATCCCAAACTGACTTTTAAAGTCATTCATAAACTCAATCAATGCGGGTTTGAACTTAGCATAACCACCAAAATGATAATCTGTATTAATAGAAAATTGCTTAGCAGAATCAGCGCCACAATTTGACAATAAACCCTCAACTTCGCCCTGCAAAAAATCCCCTTTCAAAGCAGAAAATCCCAATATGCGTCCTTGTTTTAATCCCGAAATCATTCCAGCAATAGTTCCTCCCGTACCAGCAGCAACACAATAATAATCAGCTGAAATTTCCGCATCAATCTCATCAATAATTTCCGCACAGCCAGGTAGAGCAAAACAATTCGTACCGCCTTCAGGCAGCATATAAAAAGCGCCAAATTCCTTCTTTAAATCTTCTCGAAAGTCAGCATCATTTTTCCGACGATAATCAGTACGACTCACAAATTTCAGATGCATACCATTCTCTTCTGCAAAACTCAAAGTAGCATTCGACGCATCCAATTCTTCCCCTCTAATAATTCCAACCGTTTCAAATCCGTAAACCTTACCAGCCGCCGCCGCAGCAGCAATATGATTAGAAAAAGCACCACCAAAAGTTAGTAAAGTCTTTTTATTTTGCTTGTGCATTTCTTGCAGATTATACTTCATTTTCCGCCACTTATTACCCGAAATCTGCGGATGGAGTAAATCATCTCGTTTGATGAACAGACGAATTCGTCCGTTAGGAAACTGAATTTCTTGCAAAGGGCTATGTTTTTTTAAAAGCATCTGCAAAAATGACTATATTTCGGTCTGAAATTGAAATTTTTAGACGATTATCTGGCTTTTTTCACAACTTTGACTGTATTAGTATGAATAAAATAATTACCACATTACTCACATTCGTTTTCTTTTCCATCACACTTCTCAATGCACAGGAAACTTTTCCACAAAACGGTGTTGCAGACCAACGCGACGGGCTCTACGCCTTTACCAACGCGACGATTTACAAAACTTATAATCAAAAATTAGAATCTGCGACTTTAGTCATTAAAGCTGGTAAAGTTCTCAATTGTGGAGTAGGTGTCTCAATTCCTGCGGATGCAGTTATAATCGACTGTCAAAACAAGACCATCTATCCGTCTTTCATTGATATTTATACAGATTATGGAATGCCAGAATTAGAATTTAATCCAAGTCTCGGCAGACGCGGAAAACCACAACCATTGACCGATAAAGAGGGTGCATACATGTGGAATGAAGCTTTGAAGCCAGAAATACGTGCGTATAAAGACTTTACGATTGACGAAAAAGCGGCAGCAGAATGGCGCAAACTAGGATTTGGAGTTGTATCCAGTCATCAAAAAGACGGCATCGCGCGTGGAGCAGCAACTTTGGTCGCACTAGGTGACGAACGCGAGCATGAAATGATTTTGAAAGAAACTACTGCCAGTCATTTTGCATTCAACAAGGGGAAATCTTCTCAAAACTATCCAAGTTCACTCATGGGAATGATGGCTTTACTGCGTCAAACTTATTATGATGCAGAATGGTATGCAAACGGTGGAAAAAATGAAGAAGTAAATATTTCTTTAGAATCTTGGAACGAGCAGAAGAACTTACCACAGATATTCGATGTGAGTAATTGGCAAGAAGTGCTTCGTGCAGATAAAATCGGTGACCAGTTCAACATGCAATATATTTTCAAAGGTGGAGGAGACGAGTACCGTCGCGCCCGTGAAATGAAACAAACCGGCGGCGCATTTATTCTTCCTTTAAACTTCCCGAAGGCTTACGATGTCGAAGACCCATTTGATGCATTGCGTGCAGACTTGGCAGATATGAAGCATTGGGAAATGGCGCCAATGAATGCGAAAATAATGCAAGAGGCAGGAATTGATTTTGCATTCACACTACACGGATTAAAGGATAAAAAAGCATTTTATAAAAATCTAAAAAAAGCAATCAAAAGTGGCTTGTCTGAAGAGGCAGCTCTAAAAGCATTGACATATACACCTGCGAATCTCGTTGGAGCAGCAAAAAAAGTAGGTAGTTTAGAAAACGGTCGCTATGCTAATTTCATCATTACCAACGGAAATATTTTTGGCGAAAAATCAAAAGTATTGCACAATTGGGTGAAGGGAAATCCTTATGTTTTATCTCCAATTGATGCCGCAGACTTAAGTGGTCGTTACAAATTAATCTTGGACGACGACATGGCATATCCATTAGAAGTACGTGATGAGAAAATGTTTATCAGCTATTCGGATAGTAATCGCATCAAGGTAAATTATAGCGTTCAAGACGATTTAATCTCGCTTTCTTTTACTCCAAATGGTAAGAAAGGAAAAGTTCGCCTTTCAGGTATTATCGGAAAAGAATGGAATGGACGTGGGCAAGATGCTGCTGGAAAATGGATAGATTGGTCTGCGAAACGTTCTGGAGATTTGGAAGAAAAGATGGATAAAAAAGGAAAGAAAAAAGACCGTCCAGAAAATGCGATAGCAGGGAAGGTTTCTTATCCTTTTATGGCTTATGGTTGGAATGAAAAACCGGTAGCAAAGAAAGTCTTATTCAAAAATGTAACTGTTTGGACAAATGAGGTGGAGGGTATTTTGGAGAAAACAGACGTTTTAATTGAAAATGGAAAAATTGCAAAAATTGGTCAAAATTTATCAACAGGCAATGCCGAAGAAGTAGATGGTAGCGGCAAGCATTTAACTTGTGGCGTTGTAGATGAGCACTCTCACATTGCGGTTAGTCGCGGAGTCAACGAAGGTACGCAAGCGAGTTCCGCAGAGGTGTCGATTGAAGATGTTGTCAACTCGGAGGACGTAAATATTTACCGTCAATTGGCGGGTGGTGTGACGACTTCTCAATTATTGCACGGCTCGGCAAATCCTATTGGTGGACAGTCGGCTCTCATCAAATTACGCTGGGGAAGTACGCCAGATGAAATGCTATTTAAAGGTGCTGATAAATTTATCAAGTTTGCTTTGGGAGAAAATGTCAAGCAAACGAACTGGGGCGACCAACAGAAAGTTCGTTTCCCTCAAACCCGAATGGGCGTCGAGCAAGTTTTCGAGGATTATTTCTCTCGCGCAGCTGATTACAAAAAAATGAAAGCGAGTGGAAAATTTTACCGCAAAGATTTAGACTTAGAAACAATTGTTGAAATATTGGACAGCAAACGCTTTATCACTTGTCATTCTTATCGTCAAAGTGAAATCAACATGTTGATGAAAGTCGCTGAAAAATATGGTTTTCGTGTGAATACTTTTACACATATTTTGGAAGGCTACAAAGTCGCTGATAAAATGGCAGAACACGGCGTTGCGGGTTCTACTTTCTCAGATTGGTGGGCATACAAATATGAAGTTATCGACGCGATTCCACAGAATGGCGCGATTATGCACAAAAATGGTGTTTTAACCGGTTTTAATTCTGACGATGCAGAAATGGCGCGTCGCTTAAATCAAGAAGCTGCCAAGGCTGTTAAGTACGGCGGGGTCAGCGAAGAAGATGCCTGGAAGTTTGTGACTTTGAATCCTGCGAAAATGCTACATATCGACAATCGCGTAGGCAGTATCAAAGTCGGAAAAGACGCGGATGTTGTTTTGTGGTCAGATAATCCATTGTCGATTTATGCAAAAGCAGAAATGACTTTTGTGGACGGTATCAAATATTTTGACCGTGCAGAAGATTTAGAAAAGCGAGAGGAACTACGCAAAGAACGTGCACGTTTGACGCAGAAAATGTTAGGAGAGAAGAGGAAAGGAGGGAAGACGCAAGCCGTGAAAGGCAAGGAGCAGCATTTGTACCACTGTGATGATTTTCATGATGAGGGGCATTAACGAGAATAAAGTCTAATACTTACAAAGAACTTATGATTGAAACGCTGATGATGCGGATTTAACGGATTTGGGCGGATTCTACAAAAAAGAATCCGCCCAATCCGCATCATCCAATTATCAATCACATATTCTTTACCATTACGACCGAACATAAAGTCCACAATTAAGTTCTAACGTATATCAAAACTATCTATCCGATTAAACAAAACATGTGACTGAAGAAGTTAAGAAAAAAGACTCTCTCTTATATCGCATATTACATGGCTTGACTCGATTCATTCTGGTCCTATTCGCCATTATTTTAATTATTTTTGGATTAATAAACCTTCCTACCACTCAGAAGTTTCTCACAAAAAAAGCCTCTTCCTATTTATCTAAAACTTTGGATACCAAAGTCGAAATAAGTTATGTAGGTTGGAAATTACCCAAACAAGTTTTTGTCGAAGATATTTACATCGAAACACCGCAAGGGGACTCTTTATTCACGTTAGGCAGTTTTGAAGTCGGAGTAGATTTGTGGGGTTTGGTAGGAAAAAAAGTAGAGATAGACAGGATTGGAATAAGTGATATTAAAGGCGATTTTTTTATTCGAAAAGACACTTCTAATATAGCATTTATCATGGATGCTTTCGTGACAACAGATACTTCTATCGTTGAAAAAACGCCGGTTGTTGAGCCCAATGGTCAAACCGCAGCACCTTGGGAAATCATTCTAGCAGATGCCTCTATTGATTTGCAAAATATTGATATTCTATACGACGATGAACCGACGGGCTTAAAGTTAGACTTAAATTTAAAAAAGCTTGCCGCCGAAGTCGGTGCCGCCGACCTTACAACTAACAAATATTTCCTAGATAATCTGACACTCACAGACGCAGACATTTTCTATCTCACTTATCCAACTGTAGATACTTCGACTAGCAAAACACCTTTAGATTATACACTTGGTGCGGCAGAAATTTCGCTTAAAAATGTCCGATATGCCATGCAAATGGATAAGTTAGAATTGGATATGAGTATCGCGGATGGTTATACCGAGGATTTGAATGTGCTGCTATCTGATGCTGGAGTAGCCGTGCAGACGAATAACGTAAATTTAGCAGGCACAAATCTGAAATATGACTTAATCGGAACGCCAAATATCAAGGGTTTTGATGCCAATCATTTGGATTTTAGAGATTTGACACTAGATGCAGAGAGCTTAGATTATGAGGGCACAGATATCGAAATTGACATCGAAAAACTGCAAGCGCAAGCAGGTGAAGACTTGGTCTTAAAGAATCTAGAAGGTAATGTAATTTTCAATAAAGAGGGATTAGTCTTAGACAAATTTGTAATGCGCACAACTGGTTCAGATTTTTCAGAATCTGATATTCGCATCACTTATAATTTTTTAGATACAACGGCGAATTTAGAAAACATGGGTTTGGACATCACCATTCCTAATGGCAGTTTAGACCCAAAAGACCTATTATATTTTTCTCCTACATTAGAACCATTTTTTGTAAAAGCAAAAGAAAATTTAAAAGTAAAAAATACGAAAATAACGGGTTCTCTAAAAAGCATGCAGATTGCAAATGTTGATTTTGAGGGATTTGGTTCGACATTAAAAGCGCGTGGACAGATTGAAAATGCGATGAACACAAATCTATTGGCAATGGATTTGAATGTGGAGAAGTTAGTGACTAAAGGGACGGTATTGAAAGGATTTTTGCCCGAAAATATACTTCCTATTGGAACAGAATTACCAGAAATAATAAACCTCAAAGGAAATCTAAAAGGAAGCCTAGCTCAAAAATTAAACGTCAATATCCAAGCTAAAACAAGTAGAACAGACAATACCTCGTCTACTGAAATAGACTTGGCTGGTTCGTTATCTTCCTTACTGACAGACAGCCTTGCTTATGACTTGAATATCAATAAATTTATATCAGACGATACCGAGTTAAATGCCTACATGCCAGATGATATCTTGCCGCTAGGTTATTCTTTACCGACGGTGATAGATTTGACAGGGCGCGTATCAGGAACTATGAATTCTGTTAGTCCTGACCTTATCTTAAAAGCAAAAACACCAACAGGAAATGCACTGATAGAAACTAAAGGTTCGATTAAAAACTTTACCAATCCAACTTTTAATTTCTCATTAGTTCAAACGGAGATTGACACTAGTTTTTTGCTATATCTTTTACCGGATAGCTTGTTGCCAGCAGAGATTCTTCTTCCAAACATTCAAAGCGGTAAGGTAAACGTGCAAGGTCCTTTGGCTAGTTTGAATGCAGATATAGAGGTTGAGACTTCGGCAGGAAACTTATTTGCTAACGTTAAAAGTAGAAACGAAACTTATAATTTTTCAGCAGAATTAAAAGAACTGAATCTACTCAAAGTCACTCAAGGAAGTTTATATGACACACTAGCACGGACAAATTTAAATGCGATAAATCTACAAATCACAGGACAAGCGACAAATATAGACAGCCTCGAAATCGCAACCGGAAATGCGAAAATGCAAATTCAAGAAATAGGCAGCGAGTTCTCTGGATTACAAGCAGATATAGTATTGAAACCTACAGGAGTAAATGCTGATGTTCAATTTAATGACATTGCTGGTGCTGCGAATTTGGCAGTTTTTTCTGATTTAAAAAACAAATATAAGGCAAAGGGGAGTTTCAGTGAATTAGATTTTAAGGACATTCCTTATGTGCGCTATCCGATAATTATGGACGGTAAATTGGACGTGACAGCACGTTACGATAGTCTTTCTAACATGACTGCGGATGTTCTTTTAGAGGAATTTAATTTCAAATACAATAAGGAGGATTATCCATTGAGTCGTATGAAAGCAGACGTCGATTTTTTAGGGGAAAATAAAGATGTTGTATTACGTTCTGAATGGGTAGATGCCGATGTAAAAGGGAATTTTGCTTTTGATGAATTATCTATCGAGATTCAAAACATCGTCAACGATTACATTGTAAAGGGAAAAGATATTAAATTAGAAAGTAACTCTAAAGCGGTGTTAAATGCAACCGCACAGTGGAAAAATACGGCGTTTTTGACTTCAGGTATTGTACCTGGATTAGAAGAAATTGCGCCATTTGATTTAGAGGTAGATTTTGCTGCTGAACAAGAGAAACTAACTGCAGATTTAAACTTTCCAAAGATTATTTATGCAGGTAATGAAATCAATCTGTTGACAGGTAATGCAGCTACAGGAGTAGACAATTTAGGCTACACTTTTGACATCGAGAGTCTACAATTGGCAGGGGCAAAAAACATGGGAAAAGTTAAGTTAACAGGAGGTGTAAACGACGGATTATTACGTGCTAATCTGGTGAATATTGATACGACACAAGCAACCAATCTTGATTTGACGGCACTTTTAGATGCTGAGGACGGGCGCTATCGCCTGCGTTTAGAAGAAGACATTACATTGAATAATGAGTCTTGGAAATTCAGTCCTCAAAATGAAATTATTTATACTTCAGAAAATATTTTAATCAACGATTGGAAACTGTCAAATGGCAAGCAATCACTTGGTATAGAAAGTGTAAGCGCGGAAGAAATTAAAGCAACATTCAAAGGCTTTCAGATTGAAGAGTTATTGTCTGTCGTACAAATGCAAGACATAGGAGGAGGAGCGATTAATGGAACCGTGACAATAGACAATCCCTTGGATGATTTACGTGTAGATGCTGATTTGGATATTAAGAACGCTATTTTTTACCGAAGCCCTATGGGAAATGCCCGTATCGATGTCAATAACCGTAAGAAAATAGATGCTTATGCCGTTGACTTTTCATTAAAGGGAGAAGGAAATGACGCCGCAATTAAAGGTGTTTATGACTTAGGAAATCCTGTAGATGCGATGAATTTTGTCGTTGATATTAAGAGTTTGAAGTTGGCACCATTTGAACCTCTCGCAGCTGGTGCGGTGTCAAATATGGGCGGATATTTAGTTACAAATGCAGAAATATCAGGAGTTGTAACAGCGCCTTCATTGGTGGGATTTGTACAAATGAAAGAGGCTGGTTTGACTATAGAAGAGCTGGGGGCGCCGCTAAAATTTGGAGAACAAAAAATTGATTTAGATGGTAGTGTGATTCGTTTTAGAGATTTTGAAGTATTTGATAGCACGAATAACAAAGCTTTAGTGAATGCTTACATTATTACGGAAGATTTTCAAGAGTATGAATACGATTTGGATGTGACGGCAAAGAATTTTTTAGTGCTTAATACTACCGCAGGCGATAATGACTTGTATTACGGGAAAATGTACGTAGATGCTATTGCAGAGGTGCGTGGAGATTTATTTTCACCGGTTATTGAAGTGACGGCGAGCCCTCAGAAAAACTCAAACTTGACTTATGTTGTCCCTGCGAGTAGTACGTCGGTTGACTATGGAGAAGATGTCGTCACATTTGTTGACGGATTAGAAGATACTGAAAATCAGGAAATAAGCCCTTCAGATACTGTACGTTCACAAGTTGCACAGGCTTTAAATATGACAATGACCGTCAATTTAGAGATGAATGACAATTTAAACTTTACGGCAGTTATTGACCCAGTTACGAATAGTAAGTTTTCGGGTAAAGGGGAGGGATTCTTAACTTTCTCGATGTATCCGTCTGGAGAAATGGAGATGTCAGGTACGTTTACTATGAAAGACGGAACTTACAATTTTATTTATGCGGAATTGGTGAAAAGAACTTTCGACGTAGTTTCGGGCAGTACAATCACTTGGACGGGAGATGTTTATAATCCGACTTTAGACGTGAAAGTACAATATAAAATCAAAACTTCTCCACTACCTTTAGTCGGTACTCAAAGTACTTTATCTGCGGCAGAAGAAGCCGCAATGAGTGTTAGTCAAACATTTATCGTCCAACTCAATATCACAGGAGATTTAGAAAAAACTGACATAGCCACTACTTTATTATATCCTGATGTACAAGGAAATACTGAAAATGCGGAAATCACATCAGCCATTGAACGTCTAGAACAAAATCCAAATAAAATGAATGAGCAGGCATTTGGCTTGATTCTTTTTAATGGTTTTGTTTCTGAAAATCTAAATATCGGAACCAGTATTCTCAATGCACAAGAAGGCATAAATGAAGCTATTTCTGGTCAACTAAATAATTTAGCCAATCGATATATTAAGTTTGTAGAGTTGGATTTTGGCTTAGATAATTATGAAAACTATGATTCTGAGAATGGAGAAACATACAATCAAACTAATTTAAACTTAACCGTCCGCAAACGCTTTTTTCAAGACCGTTTAATCATCAGTATTGATGGAGAAACGAGTAGTGATACACGTTCTGGAACAGCAGAAACTCAAGTATATTTAGATAACCTAACGGTTGAATATTCTCTTACTAAAAATGGCAATTGGCGTGTCAAAGTGTATAACAAGCGAGACGATGACGATGCATTGGCGACAGATGTCATTCAGACGGGAGCAGCATTGGTTATTTCAAAAGACTTTAATAAGTTACGTTTCTCTAAAAAGAACCAAAAGAAGAAAGAGTAAGCTGTTTCTGTTTGGTTATTAGATTTAAAGATATAGTTTTTAAAAGAAGCAAAATGAAACCCTTTTCAATAGCAAAAAATACAATCATTTTTTCAGTTCTACTATTGCTAGTCAGTGGATGGTCATCTTGTTCTTTGAAGAAGTCTTTACCCGAAGGAAGTTATCGATACAATGGCGCAAAAGTCAAAGTAGAGAGTAAGATTAACGGCGTGTCAACGAGTAAACTATCTACTAATCTAACGGCAGCATTAACGCCACAGCCTAATCGGAAAATATTAGGAATTCCTATCCGATTGATGATTTATAATTTAGGTTATAATAAAAAGAAAGAAAAATCAGCTCTTCGAAAAGCAGGAGAGGAGCCCGTTATTTACGATGATAACATCACCAAGGATATCAAAAAAGTATTAGAGAGTGTTGCCTTCAATGACGGTTTTTTTTATGCCGAGGTAAATAGTGAAGTCAATAAAAAAGGACGCAAACGAACTGCGACCGTTAAATACACAGTGACTGTTAGTCAGCCTTATAAGGTTGAGAAATTAACATACAAAGTTGCTGCTGCAAAAAAGAAGGCTGCAGAATTATTAAATGCTCAACAAAGTAAATCTCTGATAAAAATCGGGACAACATATCACTTAGATGCCTTGCGTACCGAACGCAAACGACTGGCAGCTTATATGAAAACACAGGGATACTATTATTTTGAAGATAATATGTTAGAGTTTACGGCTGATACATCCTTTGCCACAAAGGGTATTCATTTGGTTTTGTCGGTTAAATCAGAAACACCTGTCGCCGCGCTCAAACCTTACAAAATTGGAAAAATCCAGATTATTCCAGATTATCAGATTTCAGATAATAATAACGAAAGACGTCAAAAAGATACATTAGCTCAAGGTGCCTTTGTTTACATTTACGAAAAAATGACCGTAAAAGCGGACGTTTTGCGAAAAGCGGTAACCTTAATTCCTGGCAATCAGTACGACCCTGAGCGACACGAAAGTACACTCAAGCGCCTGTCTAATCTCAATACCTTTAAATACGTCAGTGTGCGCTTTGAGACACTGCCAAACGACGATACTAAGTTAGATGTCCGTATTTTGCTGACACCAAAAATTAAGCGGACAATAGAAGCAGAGATAGGAGGTTCCTTTAAGTCGCAGCTCTTTGTTACTCCAGAGGCGACGATTAATTATATCAATAGAAATCTTTTTTCGGGGTCTGAATTGTTGAAAATTACAGCTTCTGGAGAGTTCAATTTTCCATTAAATGATACCTTGTCTTATAATGATAAGTACAGAATCTTAGCGACCTATCAGCAGCCTAATTTATGGTCTCCTTTTAAAAGATTAACTTTTGACGACAATACTGTTGGTAATACTCAGGCAAAATTAGACATACAACGTCAGGGATATAACCTTCGATTTGCGGGAACTGCCGATGCGGTAAGAGATGAATTTCCTGATTTAGCTTTGTTTCTGGAAGAAAATCCGTCATTTGTACCTACTTTTTCTTTAAACCAAATAGAGATGTCATTTGGGTACAATTGGAGAAAAAAGCCACATATACGCCATGAGTTTAGCCCACTAAGTTTTGGTTATCAAAAAAGTAATTTTAATAATCAGGACAAGGAAATAAATGAATTCATCCTGGTGTTAGCCTTGTTGTCAAGTACGCCACAGATTGCACTTTCGCTGGAAGATATGATATACTATCAACCAGAATACATCTTTAATCTAGACACGCGTTTACAAAAATATCGTAGAGACAATTATCTTTTGCGTACACGAGTTGCCTTTGCAGGAAATCGAATAGTTAGTGATAATAATCCTATTTTAGAGCCAGCGGCATTTCAAAGTCAATACTTTATTTTAGAACCAGACTTTAGGTATTTAGCTATTTATTCTCCTAAAAGTTCTTTTGCTGTTCGTTTTGCACCGTCGATTACTTTACCTTTTAATAAAGAAGCCGTTTTGCCTTTTTTCGACTTATATAGTATCGGTGGACCGTCAAGTAATCGCGCTTTTGTACCACGTACAGTTGGACCAGGTAGCCGACCACAGGGGAGTCCATTGGAGTTTCCTTTTACGGGTATCGGTAATTTAAAATTAGAAACCAATGCTGAATACCGCTTTCAGATAACATCATTAATTGAACTGGCAGCCTTTGTTGATGCAGGTAATGTATGGCAGGTTTATCAAGAAGATGATATCTATCAAGCCCAGTTTTCGTTTGATAATTTTTACAAACAATTGGCGATTGGAACGGGTATCGGTTTTCGTATAGATTTTGAAATACTCTTATTACGTTTTGATTTTGCCGTACCACTAACTAAGCCTTACTTGGCAGAGGGCGAACGATTTGTCGGAGATGAAATACAATTGGGTAATAAAGACTATAGGCAGGAAAATTTGCAATTTAATTTTGCGTTTGGATATCCGTTTTAGAGCAAATGAAAAGAGCTTGTACGCATTACTGCGACAAGCTCTTTTTTGTTTTGGAGGGTAATTTGAAAATCTATCTTCTAAAAAGGGGGTAATAGATTTTCAAATTTCTTGAAAAATTGATATTAACCGACCCATATGTAGGTTCCGTTATTTCCAATTTTTGCTGTAATAGTGTTAACATTTTGGTAGAGAAAAGCTGTTTGTTCAAACATAATAAAGGGGATTTTAAATTACTTCAAAATGAATCTTACTCATTTTAAAGATACGATAGGGTAAATAAAATTTTATGAACAAAATACATTACTATCACAATATAGATTAATTATTGTTCACTTATAAAAGGGGAATTTTACTTTTACCACCACTAATAGAGCTTTCATAGGTAGAAAAACGCACTCTATAAGAAAGCTAGACTCAACTTATACCAAAACTAAAAAAGAGCTTGTACACCTAACGTGACAAGCCCTTTGTTTGGGGGGTAATCCGAAAATTTATTTTCCTAAGAATAGGGTAATAGATTTTCGAGTTTTTTTAAAATCGGTTTTTAGCCTACCCAAATGTAGGTTCCGTCATTTCCAGTTTGTGTATCAATAGTATTAGCACGACAGAAAATAATTGCTTGTTTACACATAATCAAGGGGATTTAATCTTGTATCAAAACGAGCGATAAAACTCATTTTAAACAAGGTAATGAATAACAATTTTGAAAACAATCAATAAATAAAAAAGCGTTATGTTCTTTTATATATTGAAGTTCAAGTTGACTAAAATAAAGGTGTAAAATGTGCGATTATAATTTGAAAGGTATTACTTATGTAATATGAATTAAGATGATACATAATCCATTACATATTATTAACAATTTTAATGCCAAGGTCATCTTCTGGAGTGACTTACAAGTATAAGATGTGCAAATAAACGTTAATGTTCGCAGAAATAGTGCTTTTCCAATAGAAAATTTAAAAAATGACCTGAATATTTATATTATTTTTGGAAACAAACTTCACATCTTGTTTGCTTTTTATGCTGTAACCCTTTGTGGGACTGTATGTTAAGTAATTTTCTGTTTGAGAAATAGCACTATTACCAACCGTTGTGATTTCTATCAAAGAGACGTCGTTATTTGCAAATTCCACACGTACAGACTTTGTTTTCAACTTTTCATCTGTTGCTGCGTAGTCAATTGCTACTAAATCTTGTTGACTATTGAAGGTGCTATCTACACTATATTTGTCCAACCATGCGGTACGATTAATGTCCGTATTTGAAAAAATAAGTAGCTCATTTGAGAAGTTAGGATTTTCTATGATTTTGGTTTCCTCTTTATCATTATAGAATGCTTTTTTAGTCACGTTCTTTTTCTCGGCTAAGCGTTCTATTTCTTGAGCAAAGTAATCTTTTAAATCAAAGAAAGGCTTTTCGACAATCGACTTCCCGGCAGTTGAAGTATCAACACAGGCAGAAAGACAGAGTAGGGTAGAAAGAAAAAGGAGAAGAGATAATTTATTTAGCATTGATTATTTTTTGTTAGTCTAGTCTGACGATAGTTGGAATTGTTAGAATCATTTGTCCAAACGATTCTAACAATTTCAACTACTCAAACCATTTTCAAACGGTATTACCCAACCAACACCGTTCCCGTCATTTCGTTCGGAGCATCGACTCCTAAAATTGATAAAATCGTTGGAGCGATATCTCCCAATTTACCATTTTTGATAGTACGATTAGCTAAATTCTTAGAAAGGAAAAAGCATGGGACAGGATTAGTCGTGTGTGCTGTATTCGGCGAACCGTCGTCATTGACCATATAATCAGAATTACCATGGTCGGCGATGACAATTATTTCGTAATCATGCTCTAAAGCCGTTTCTGCCAATTCTTTCAAACAAGTATCAACTGTTGTCGCCGCCACTTTTGCTGCCTCAAAATCTCCTGTATGACCTACCATATCCGTATTCGCATAATTTAAGCAAATGAAATTAGGCTGGTTGTTCTTAATATCATCGATGATAGAAGAAGTAACCTCAGGCGCAGACATCTCTGGTTGCAAGTCATAAGTTGCCACTTTAGGCGAAGCCACTAAAAGGCGTTTTTCACCTGCAAAGACTTGTTCGCGACCACCTGAGAAGAAAAAAGTAACGTGCGGGTACTTTTCTGTCTCTGCGATACGTGTTTGGGTCATTCCTGCTTTAGAAATTATTTCCCCTAAAGTATTCTGCAAATTATCTTTAGTGAAAATAACGTGGATTCCTTTGAAATTTTCATCGTAGCGCGTCATTGTTACGTAGTACAAATCCAAAGGCTTCATGCCAAAATCAGGATACGCTTGCTGTGTCAAAACTGAAGTTAACTGACGCGGTCTATCCGTCCGATAATTGAAGAAAAGAACGACATCTCCTTCATTAATCGTCGCGATAGCTTTACCATTTTTTGTACAAGCAATGGCTGGCATAAACTCATCCGTTTTACCGTCTGCGTATTCTTTTTGGACCGTCTCAATTACATCTGCGGACTGTTCGCCCACACCATTAACCAATAAGTCATAAGCCAATTTTATCCGTTCCCAGCGCGTATCTCTATCCATCGCATAGTAACGACCGACAACAGAAGCCAATTCAACTTTTTGATTTTCGATATGGCTTAATAGTGTTTGTAGATATCCCGCACCACCTTTTGGGTCCGTATCACGACCGTCCAAGAAAGCATGTACAAAAACATTCTCTAAACCATGCGCCTCCGTAATGTCACACAAAGCCGTTAAGTGTTTAATGTGCGAATGCACGCCACCGTCAGACAACAAACCCATTAAATGCACTGGTTTATTATTATCTTTTGCATATTGCAAAGCTTCGACTAATACCTTTTCGTCCTTTAAGTTGTCGTCCTTAATTGCCTTATTTATCCGAGCAAAATCTTGATAAACAACGCGTCCCGCGCCGATATTCAAGTGACCTACTTCAGAGTTCCCCATTTGTCCTTCGGGCAGACC
>CALDUB010000077.1 GCA_937923465.1 uncultured Saprospiraceae bacterium | reverse complement strand
AAATCTTCAATAACCACACAAAATTTCCACATTAGAGTACTTAACCTCTTTAATTCATAGGCTTCTCCAGGAAAAGCATGATTAAACATGGCTTTCTTAGTCAAACTTTCGTCTCTAAACTCTGGATGAAAGTTATTTAAATACTCATAAAGATTGATGATATTTTCATTATTATTGAAAAAAGGAGACCTTAAATAGCGCTCGAGCTGGCTATTTTCCCTAAAAGTTAAGCTTTTTAACTGTAATATGAGACGTGTTTTTTGCACTTTTTGTGGTAGAATTAAAAAACTGCCCATTTTGGGGAGCTTCTAGAACCTTTGTTTTTATTAGCTTTTAGCCTTTTTTGTAAAAAAATATTCACGTAAAATTATTATTTTTTTTTGGTAATGTCTAAAAAATGGACAACTTTGATAATGTATTACAATTTATCTTTGCAATACATTATCACATAATTCTAATTATACGGCAAAAAGGATAATCCGAAAACATTTTAAAAAAACGTAAAAAGAAATCTTAGGTTCTACATTCAGGTTTTAGATAATATCGGCTAAAGACTACTACAAAATTCACCTTTTACCCTAAGTAGTATAAAACTTCTACTTTTGTAGTAGCACATACTAATCTCATTTTGATTGTATGTTTAATTAAGTACGAATGCACCATTTCTCTATTGAAATGGTGCATTTTTTTTATAGGATATTCCTTGCTTTTTAATACTTTCTGGCATAATCATAGCACTCTATTTCTCTGCCTACATTTTTAGCAAACCTGTTTTTTTTTAGCTCAAAAGTTAAAAAAGCGACAATGACGAAAAAAAAATAATATATTTTTTCTCATATATTTTTTAGTAAGTGTTTGAAAATGAGATGATTATATAGTATTTGCTAGGCGTCAGAAACCGAATATTGAAATTATAGACCGATTACGGGAGAGTAAAAAGTATTTATTTTTTGTACTTTTGCAACAGTAAAACGATTACAGATTACAATCCCAATTAGTATTTGAACATTGATGAGTTATAATGCATTGACAAAGGATATCTTTTGTCCATTCTAAATATGACTATTTGTATACAAATACGACAATAAATTATCCCATGGACAGATTACTAAAGTTACTGACAGCATGTCTGCTGTTGAGCAGCACCCTTATCTTGGACGCTCAACAACTTCCTATCTACACGCAATACCGCGAAAATGCCTCGATTATTAATCCTGCGGCAGTTCACGTTGATTATTTAGCATTTGAAAAAAATGTCTCCTTTGGTGCGTCTCATCGCAATCAATGGACGGGTATTGATAATGCCCCAACTACATCTACTTTTCGTGGAGATTATCTCTATGCCGAAAATGGCGCTTTTAACTTCATGGCGGGTGGACATGTCGTCAACGACCAAACGGGACCGACGGGTTACACTGGATTGTACGGACGTTTTGGTGGTATCATCACCGAAGACCCATACTATGGAGGTATTGGTATCGGTATCAGTGGAGGTATGGTACAGTACCGTGTAAATGTAGATGAAATTAGACTACGTGACCGTGAAGA
Source organism: uncultured Saprospiraceae bacterium (assembly GCA_937923465.1). Classification (GTDB taxonomy): domain Bacteria; phylum Bacteroidota; class Bacteroidia; order Chitinophagales; family Saprospiraceae; genus JAHDCG01. The sequence goes on along the minus strand of CALDUB010000077.1, from coordinate 7,482 downwards.
AAACTTGACGGCTAATAATCAAACGCAATGGACTCCTGATGTCGGCGTTGGTGTTTTTGCTTATAAAAGATTAGAGGGAAGTAGCAATGGAGATATTATATATGGGGGGATTTCGGCTCCGCAGGTATTGGGTTTAGATTTAGAATTTAAAGATGCGACAGGTGAATTTAGTACCGAACGCATTTACCATGCTTATGCGAATATAGGTTTTATGAAATTTTTCCGCGATGAAGGATTTATCGAACCTTCTGCTTGGGTTAAATATGCACCTAATGCACCTGTTAATGTAGATTTAAATCTACGCTATCAGATAAAGACAAGCTTCTGGATTGGTATAGGAGGTTCTACTGCTGGTACATCTCATCTTGAAGTCGGCGTACTTATTGGCGAAAATTTAGGTTTCGAAAATAATATGAAAGTTGGATATGGCTTTGATTATGCCTTTACTAAGTTTGGTCCAGACGCAGGCACTACCCATGAAATTCACATTTCTTACGCCTTCGAATATTAATTCGATTAGGATTTTAGACGTTAGATTAAAGACGTTAGACTCTTTATAAATCGTATGAAATTTAATTATTGAGATAATTGGTTATTCGTTATTGGTCAAAAAATAACGAGTATTAAAGAAAAGGTTGAAATGAGATAGTGTGTATGCATAGACTATCAACCCTCAACTAAAGCATTAATTCCGTTTCCGAGTTACAATTATGAAAAAATATTTGCTTTTACCCCTATCGTTTCTTGCTTTCTTTTGTTGCTTAAACAACGCTTGGGCACAGCCTTCTGTTTGTGTTGTTGAGCCTTATGTCAAAGTTTTTAATGAAGGCACTGAAGTCTGTGTACAATTCGTCGTGAATGACTTTACAGACTTAACTTCTATGTCATTTGACATTCTTTTTGATGAAGATAAGATTGAATATCTTTCTCATAACGTACTTGCCAATGCTGCTTCTCCTCCAATGGGAATAACGGGCTTAGATAATGATGATTTTGACCTTACAAATGTAGGTAATGGTACTTTACGTTTTGAATGGGATGGACCATTAGGTACGCTCGCAGATGGTACAGCTTTGTTTGAATTGTGTTTTGTCACGGCAGATGATTTGGGATATTCTGAAATTCAAATCATTGGCGACCGTGTCACGCGTACTATCTCTGGTAACTTTAATATTGGATATGAATTCATTAAAGATGGTTGGATTCAAATCGGTGAAGACCCTTTAATAGTTAATATTCCAACCGTTTCGGGCTTACCAGGAGAGATTGTTTGTATGAACATGACGGTGGAGAATTTTACAGAAATGTTATCAATCCAAGGTTCAATTCATTGGGATGAAACTGCAGTACAACTGGAAAGTTCTCAAGGAATAGAGCCAACAACTGGCGGAAGTTTTAATTTTGCAGCTCCTCCAGGTAATCCTGGAACGCTGACTTTTAGTTGGATAGATAATGATGGACAAAATGGTGTAACAGTAGAGGACGGAACTTCTTTTATTCAACTGTGTTTTTTACTAATAGGAGAAGGGACGACAAGTAATCCTGTGTTTATTGATGATAATCCTACTGTTACAGAAGCTGTGACGGTGACTTCTTCACAGATAGATATTACAGACCCTCCAGTTGGAATTCTTGTAAATCCAGGTGCTGTCAACATAGACTCTAACGAACCTGGCGCTCCTTCTTTCTGTATTCCAGATGTAAGTGATATTTGCCCAGGTGAGAGTTTTTCAATGACCGTTACGGCACAAGATTTTGATGCTATTCGCCGCATGGATTTTTCTATTAACTGGAATCCAAGTGTATTGCAATTAGATAATATTATTGAAACGACAGAATTACCTTCTTTCGTTATAAATCCAAATGTTGGTGGTGGCTTTGCTACTTGTAACTGGCAGAGTGGATTTTTTGGAGAAAGCTTAACTGACGGAGAGACCGCCTTTGTATTAGAATTTACTGTTGTTGGCGGTGGTGGAAGTAATAGTACAGTTTCTATCACAGGAACACCCGAAACTATCTTTTTTACAGACGAGTCAGGTCCAAATCCTGACCACATAGGTTACAATTCTTGTAACGCATTTTTCCAAGCTTGTTCTCCAACAGGAATTACAATTTCTGCCGAAGATGCAACAGTTGACCCTGGCGCACCTGTATGTGTAGATGTAACGGTACAAGATTTTGATGATATCACGGAGCTTTCTTTTTCAATAGGGTGGGAGACTTCCGTCCTCGAATTTGTTGAATTCACAAACTTTAACCTACCAGGACTTAGTGCAGCTAATTTTAATTTATCTGGTGCTCCTTTTGGTTCTAGTTGTTTAAATTCATGGACAAGTCCGACAGGCGTAAGCTTAACTGACGGTGCAACTCTATTTTCTATCTGTTTTGAAGGAGTCGATAATCCCTTGGCTTGTGGGGATATTAGTTTTGACCCGCTGCTTTGCGAAGAAGTAGTCATGCAAGAAGGTGTTGGGTTTGATATCGGAATGAATAGCAATGCAGGCGAAGTATGTATCAATAATCCTGAAGAATTTATCTCTACTATAGGTAGTACTGGCGGTGCCCAAGGAGCGATTATTTGTGTAGATGTAACTGTTGACAACTTCCAAAACTTGGGAGAAATGGAATATTCAGTGACTTGGAATCCTACCGTTTTGGATTTCATCGAATTACAAAACTCTGATAACCTTACCAACTTAAATACTGGCAGCTTTGATGAAACAGATACCGATAATGGTAATCTAACTGTAGATTGGTCAAGCCCAGGTGCAGGTGGAACAACGCTAGCGGATGGCACCGTGATTTACTCGCTTTGTTATCAGCTAATTGGTACAGTCGAAGGATGTGCACCAATCAGTTTTACGAGCACACCTCTAGCTATAAATGTAGAAAACAATAACAGTCCGACGAATATCGGAATGTTAGCGAATAACGGAGAAATCTGTTTGGTACCAGCATTGACTTCAACTGCAGCTATTACAGGTGTCAGTTGTACATCTTCTGATAATTGTGACGGTGCAATAGATATCACTGTTAGTGGTGGTAATGGCACATATGTATATGAATGGGTAGGACCTGGTATTGATGCGACTAATGCGAATAATGAAGACCAAACAGGACTTTGTGAAGGAACTTACTTTGTTGAAGTATCTGATACGGATACAGGGCTTTCAAGAGAAGATGTATATATGGTGGAGCCGTCAGGACTAGGTCCTGTGGCAGAGGCTGGACCTGATACTACATTAAATTGTAATATTGTCACGATGACTTTAGATGCAACAGACAATGGTACGACAACAGGTGGACAGTATTCTTATTTGTGGAGTGGGGAAGACGGAAATGTTCAGGTGTTTCCAGGTTCTGAGACGACCTTAATGCCACAAGTAGCAGGTAGTAATGATTACTTATACTTTGAAGTGACAGATAACAACTCAGGTTGTACAGTCCGTGACTCTCTTTTCATCTTGAGTGCTGTAACTCCAATTACAAACGCTGGTGATGATTTAATCTATGATTGTTTGACAGAATCGTTAGATTTGGACGGTACAGGGTCAGAAGCAAATGAAGATTTCATTATTGAGTGGTTGACAGAAGACGGAGGTAGTATTGAAGCAGGAACAAATGGGACTTTTGAACCAACAGCTTTAACTCCAGGGACTTATATTTTGACGATTTCTAATCCATTCAATGACTGTGTCGGACAAGATACACTCTTGATAGAAGATACGCGTACGGAACCTATCGCAGTGGCAAGTAGCACAGGAATGATTGACTGTGGAAATGATGAGGTGCTATTGGATGGTACTGGTTCTACTGTAGGAACAACAACTTTCCAGTGGTGTGGACCGAGTGGAAATATATTGAGCAATTCTATTACTACGCCAACAATGGAAACAGGATGGCATTACTTTAAAGTAACAGAAAATCCTAACGGCTGTACAGCTATTGACTCTGTCTTAATCGAGATGGACATGGACGTTCCTAACGGAAGCGCAGGTATGAATATGGATTTCCTTTGTACGACGACCTCTCTTACATTAATGGGCGAAGGACCAGTCGAACCAGGTAATTATTCTTATAGTTGGGAAAGTCAAACAGGTACTTCAGTTATTACTGATGAGACAAGTTTGACGCCTACAGTATTTGGACCAGACACTTACATCATGACTGTTTTAAATGAAGATACAGGATGTGATGCTGTGTTTAGTGTAGTTGTCGTGGATGGAACAACGCCTCCTAATGCAGATGCAGGAATGGCGGGTGAAATTAACTGTGCAAATGCAACGGTACAATTAGACGGCTCTGCATCTGATGCAGACATGGAATATGCATGGACAAATGAAGATGGAAATACAGACGGTATCACAGACCCAAGTACACTAACCCCAACGGTAGATGCAGATGGGACTTATACCTTAACAGTTACTAATCCGACTACACAATGTGTCGCTACATCTGAAGTAATTGTAGTAGAAGGTGCGGGTGTACCAGAAGCAATCATCTCAGATACAGATGCATTTTTTAGTTGTGAGGTTGATATTATTACATTGGATGCAACGGCTTCTACTAGTGGACAAAATTATGAATACACTTGGACTGGTGACTGTTTAGATGATATCTCAAATGAGCAAACCCCTGTTATTTCTTGTGCTGGAACTTATACGTTAGTCGTTACAGATACTGTTTTAAACTGTGTTTCTGAAACTGCGATGATTGTTATCACGCAAGATAATGAACCGCCAGTAATTGTATTAGACGAAGAAGTTCTAATGCCTTGTGGTGCAGATGACGTTGTACTAGATGCGACGATGTCTTCTTCGGGAGATATGTTTGATGTGATGTGGACAGTTATTACCCCCGGTTCGATTACGAATGAAACGACTTTAAGTCCTACCGTAACTGCGGGTTCTTATGGATTAAGTATTTTGAATAATGTGAACGGATGTGATGCAGTTGCTTCTGTAATCGTTACCGCTAATAGTGTGGATGCAGATGCAGGTATGAATATGGAAATATCTTGTGAAGGTGGAGGAGTTGACTTAGACGGAACCGCTTCAACGCCAGATGTGACTTATGCATGGACATTTGAAGACGGTATGCCAACTGGTATTACGAACCCAACTTCATTAACACCAACAGTAACCTTAGTGGGAACTTACACGCTTACTGTAACAGATGCTACGGGGGCATGTACAGCTACTGACGAAGTACAGGTAATTGGCATTCAGCCTCCAGTAGCGAATGCTGGTATGGATGTTCCTTTGACATGTGAAGATGAGTTTGTAACTGTTGACGGTTCTGAGTCTGACATGGGTGATGATATTACATATGAGTGGACGACTGCTGACGGTAATTTTGTTAGTACAGATTTGACTCTTGCCATTATTGATGTAGATGCTGTAGGAACTTACGTTTTGACAGTAACACGTGCCGACGGATGTTTTAGTACGGATGAAGTTATGGTTTTTGCTGATGCAGGAAACTTAACACCAGCTGTCGCAACTGTAGAACATGATATCTGTGAGACTACAGCAAGTTTGATTGCTAATATCCCAGACGGTACGACAGGAGTTTGGACTAGTAATAATACTACTGTTGATTTTATTAATGATACAGACAATAATACTACTGCTGAAAATATTCCTGGTGGCGAACTTTTGATGATTTGGACTTTGAGTACAGACGGTTGTCCGAGTTATGATGCGGATACAGTTTTGGTCATTACAGAATTTACTCCAATTGCGAACGACGACGAGGCAACATTAGAAGAAGGTCAACAAGAAATTACAATTGACCTTTTTGAAAATGACGTAACTGGAAATGTACCTTCATTCACATTTACTAATACTGAACCAACTATCGGAATGATTAGTAATAATGCAGGAGACGGTATGATTACATATTTACCTCAAATCGGAATATCAGGCGCAGCAGCATTTGAATATACTATCTGTAATACAGATTGTCCAATGTTGTGTGATAGTGCAAATGTAACGCTTACTTTAGACGGAGAGTTAGATTTAGACAATCTACCAAACACAATCACGCCAAACGGAGATGGCTTGAATGACATCTTAATCTTTGATGTACTCAACACAGGTAATTATCCTGCTAATAGCATCATCATCTTTAACCGTTGGGGAGACGAAGTTCATGTAGCTAGTCCTTATAATAATGATTGGGGTGGAACATTCCAAGGTAAATTGTTACCACAGGGAACGTACTACTATGTTATGCGTTTGAATTTGGGCGACGGAGAAGTCGTGAAAGGAGATATCACGATATTACGTTAACCGTAATTTTGTCCTATAGTAGAGGTGAAACTTGACGTTATTTACAACTACTTCAACTATCTAATTAAGGATAGTTGAAGTATGTTTTATTTTTTTTGGTAAAAGAAGTAACTTAAAAATAGTAAACTCGTAAAAAGTAGGAAAGATATAGTGTTTCATAGTGTGAGGGGTGAAAGAACGTGCTTTTGTTACTTTTACCCCTTTTTACCGCACTAATCGAAACAGCAAGATATGTAACTTAACATTTAGCCGATGTTATCTATTTATTTAGAGCGAAAGCATTTATGCTTTCGCTCGTTTTTATTTTAGGGCTTACTGTTTAGTCCGCATCCAGTCCGTCATCTGCGTTCTCTGTTCCTCTGAGATTTTCGCATCCCAATGTATCATCCAATAAGTTAGCATTGGCATTTCTTTTCCGTCCACTACTTCTATGATTTCTTCTATTTTATGAGCTTTTTGTTTTGCATCATAATCACCCCAAGTTGAGAAACGAAGGTGTTTATGACCTTCATCGATGTGCCCTTTTATAAACCAAGATATGGGCGCTACAGAAGTATACCATGGGTATTTTGTCTCATCAGAATGACAATCATAGCAAGCTGTTTTAAATAGCTGTGCAACTTCAACAGGCGCATTCTCCATTGTTAAGAAGTCTTTTGCTTGGTCAACGGGTGGGTTTGTCTTGTCTATTGGAAAAAACTGCATGATTATAAGTATGACAGCCAATCCTATAAGAATATTTCTTTTATTCATTATTTACATTTAATGGTTAAAGCCTTTTCAAAAGCCTAAAGATAGCGAGAATATTATTACAAGTAAATTCATATTATCAAGGTCTTTTTTCAAAAAAAGTACAAAAATCCCACATTAGCGAAAAATGTCCCATCCAAAGGGAAAAACGTCCAGTTAAATCACCTTCCACTTGCTGCATCTTTGTATCGTAATTAAAAACAACGGGTCATTTGACTCAAAAGAAGTTTTTAAAAATCCCGTGGCAAAGGAAAATAAAATTGAAAGTGACCGATAGGAAGCGTCAAATTTGTTTTCATTTGCCATACAGACGGGATTTATAAAAATAAATAATAAACCTTTTAAAATATAATTTATCATGGCAACATTCACAGTTCCAACAAAAGAGACAGTATCAGCAGCAAACCAAGCAATCTTTGCAAATCTTGAAAAAGGCTTA
>CALDUB010000076.1 GCA_937923465.1 uncultured Saprospiraceae bacterium | reverse complement strand
ATGTCAGGATATTTAACATCAATAGACATGCACAATGGAATGTTTGTCACGCCTCAAAAGGAGCTCATGGAGATTGTCAGTGAAGAGCATTTACATCTTGAATTAGATGTTTTTGAGAAGGATATGTCGAAGGTAAAAGAGGAGCAAAAAGTAAGTTACACTGTCCCCGCATTGGGAGACAAAGTGTACGAAGGCGAAGTACATGTCATCGGAAAAGAATTCAATACTCAAAATAAAACCGTTCGTATACACGGACATTTAGGAAAGGAACGTCCTCGTTTTATAAAAGACCTTTTTGTGAATGCGAAGATTTGGCTGAATGACCAAACCGTTGCCGCCTTACCAGAAAAAGCCGTGATTAAAGACGGTGCATTTTCTTATGTCTATGCGGCGAACGATGATTTAGAAGAAGAGAAATTGAAATTTGAGCCTTTACGCGTGAAAGCTGGCGCAACGGAAAGTGGCTTTACTTCTGTAGAGTTACTTGATAAGCTACCAGAAGGAATGCGTTTGGTTACGGGAGGAGCATACTTTGTTTATGCGCAATCTAAGGCAGGAGAATTAGCGCATGAGCATTAGTCTCCATGTGTATTAGTAAGAACGGCGAAAAAATAGGTTTCAACCTATTTTTTCGCCGCTTCAATTTTGACTGGTTATTTGATTATCGTATCAAAGTAATATCTCCTTTAAATAATTCGGTTTCTCCGTCAACGAATTCAACCACTGCATACCAAATATAAACTCCAGTATTCATGGGCTGATTTCTAAAAACACCATTCCACCCAAATGTAGGGTCGTTAGGCAGGAAATTATAATACTCAAAAAGCATATTACCCCAACGATTAACAATTTTAAATTCTTTGACATTCGTAACTACATTTTCTGCCGCAAAAATCATTGCTAGATTATTTAAATCACTATCAGGAGAAAAAGCCGTTGGTACAAAAATATTCTTATCTCTATCTACAAAAATAGTCAGGTCATCTGACCCTGTACAGCCATTCTCTGCGGTTATATTGACTGAATAAGTCGTAGTAAATAAAGGCGTGACAAATTGTGTTAAACACTCTGGACATTCCGAAGAATCAACTCCTGTCCAATCGATACTGTCTATCATAATCGCATCAATATTGGTCAACGCCACTATACTTGAGTTATCGCCCAATTCTATATTTAAATTTTCTCCTAGTTCCACGTCTACTTCCAATGGTGCATTTATTCCTATGGCTTCGGAGGTCTTACATCCATTTGCATCTTCGACTGTAATAGTGAAAATACCATCCGTCAAACCTGTGAAAATATTACTTTCTTGCGCATCACTATCGTTTAGAATGAAAGCATAAGGCGGTACACCTCCTGCTACTACGGCTACGATTGATCCGTCATTTTGTCCGAAACAATCCAAATCAGATACTTCAAAAATTAAAGAAAGGATATCTGGTTCTGTTAATATAACATCTGTTTCGTTATCACAATTCAGGGCATCTGTGACCGTTACAAAGTAAGTTCCTGCGGCTAGATTTTCAATGGCGTTTGTTGTTTCGCCATTTGACCAAAAGTAGGAATAAGGCGCTTGTCCGTTAATTGCTTCTGCTTGTGCCGCACCGTCACTTCCTCCTACACAACTTATATTAAAACCATTATAGTCTGAAGTGATAAATGCCGTTAAATCAGGAGAGCTATTTTGTATGATTTCAGTTGTTAAAATCGTTGAGAAACCATTTGCGTCGGTGATATTAATTTCATAAGTCCCCGCAGAGAGATTAGTGAAATCAATATTTTCTCCTACATTTTCAATCGTACCTAATCCACTTTCTGCCCCCGTCCAACTAATATCAAATGGACCTTGACCAAATTCCATATTCAAAGTAAATGAACCTGTATTCTCTTCACACGGAATCGTGCTTCCTACTACCGTTCCATTAACACCACAGTCTGATTCTGATAAGAGAGTAGTCGTTTCAACTATAATACTGTCGCAGCCGAATTGATTGGTCAACATTATAATAACTTCTCCTACGTCATCAGGGTTGCAGCTAGTCAGAGGTACATTAATCAATTCGCTTGGTGCTAAATTTATTGTGAAAAAGATAGTACTATCGCAGCCCAATTGGTTGGTCGTATTTTCCATGAAATTTCCTACGCTATCAGGGTCACAAGTGAAAGTGTCAGGCAGATAAATGGTGTCGCTAGTCAACAAGGAAATAGTTTCGATGACGATGCTGTCACAACCTTCAGACGTTGTATACTCATTTATAAATACACCTTCTTCGCCTTGAATACACGTAGTAGAAGTGATGTTGTAAGTTTGAGAATTAGAAAGGATTACATTAACGATTTCCGTGCTGTCACAACCTGCTTGATTTGTATCGCTAAACATGAAAGTCCCGACTTCGTTTGGGTCACAAGTAAAAGTGTCAGGGAGATAAATGGTATCTGTTTGAAGAACAGTTAGAGTTGTCGTTAGGATACTATCACAACCATTAATGTTAACCAAAGTATCGACATACATTCCATTTGTATTTTGCATTTCTCCTGCTAATAAAATGGATTCTCCGTCACAAATAGCAGCATCGTTTGTTCCCATTACTTCCAAACATTGACAAGAAAAACTGCCAGTTACTTCTAAAGTATCACATTGGTTTACATCAGAAACTAGAAAAGTATAATTATCGCCAGAAGGAATAAAATCACTTGTAAAAACATAAGGCGGACTTGGAGAGAAAGACCCGCCAATGGCACTTGCTACCATATAGGTTGCGGGGTCTCCGCCAGTGACTTCAAAGGTAACTTGATAGTCTGTTTGCGTTGCATTACAATTGGCGTCAAGAGATACTAACTGAGGAGTGTCAACTCCAAATATTTCAATGGAATTTGAACCCAGTCCTTCACAGCCATTTGCATCTGAAACTCCCGTAATGATACAAATACCTGGTGTTGTTATATCTAGTATTGTCGTTCCTGTAGCTAAACTTAAAACAGGTTGAGGAATATTATTAATCGTATAACTAACATTTATTGGAGAAGCTCCAGTCGAGGTTATTTCTAAAGGGAAACCATCACTACCTGTACAGAAATTTCCTCCTTGCCCTAAAGTGGCAGTAGGAGTAGCATTAATATCGACGAAGTATTGTCCCATACCAGGACAATTTCCAGATGTAGTATAAGTTACTTCAAAAGAACCTTCTCCTAAAGTGGCAGGGTCAATTACACCATTTACATTTGCTGCGCCGCCCCATATTCCGTCTGGTTCACTTGCTGTTAAAGTTTGTAGACCTGCATCCGCACAATATGGCGCATCCGTCATGATGGTAATAGAAGGTTGTTCAAGTACCTCAATCATAAAAGTCGTATCCGAACTACAATTGCCGCCTCCGACAGAGTAAGTGACAGTGTGCATTCCTTCGCCTAAGCTTAACGGATTTATCTCTCCAAAAACATTTGCGACACCGCCCCAAGTTCCACCAGTAGGAGTAACAGCTAATGTTACTAATGTTTCTGTCACACAAAATTCGAAAGGAGAACTGATATCAATCATACCTGCTGGCAAAACTTCAATCATAATTTCATCCATTCCTTGACAGCCGTTTGCACCTATTCCCGAGTAAGTGACAGTGTGCATTCCTGTCGCTAAAACGCTTGGATATACAAAGCCATCTGCATCAGCTACGCCACCCCAAGTTCCACCTGCAGGAATACCTTCTAGTTGTACTTGTGTTTGATTTTGGCAAAGTGGTGGCTGAGGAACAATAATGACAAAGGAAGGAAAAATAATAACGGTAACACTTGCAGAACTTACACATCCATTTGGTCCCTCTATTTCTACTGTGTAATCGCCCGCATTATCGATAGTAATATTTGGAATAGTTGGATTTTGTAAGGTAGAACTGAAGCCATCAGGACCTGTCCATGAGTAAGTTCCCGTCCCAACTGCACTCAATTCTAAGGTAGCCCCAACACATAAAGGCGAATTACTTAAGGCGACTGCTGTCGGCGCAGGAAGAACCGTCACTAGAACATCATCTATCACTGGACTGCCACAGTCAAAACCAATAGTTACATCATACAATGTAGTTACTGGCGGAGTTGCTGTGGGGTTTGATATGTTGAAAGAGGATAAAGTAGGATTGGGAGTCCAAGTATATGAATTTCCATTAGGGTCTGCTTGCAATTCTACACTTTCGCCTTGACATATTTCTTGGTCTTGCATTGGTGTAAAAATGGGCTCTTCAAAACAGATATTATGTTCGTTGGTCGCACCACCAGTACTGGAAGTGAAGCCATAATAGATATTAGGAGCATTACTAAAAAAAATGAGAGGGATATTACCTGTATAAGAAACGGTAGCCCCAGCAATAGTTGCAGATAACGTCTGAGTCGCAGCAGACCAAGTAATTGTAAAACAATGGTCTTCTCCATTCTCTAAATTAGGTACGGTAACTGGTGCGGCTAAGGAACTTATACCTGAATGATTTGGCATTCCTAAAGAGGTAATAGCTATATGGTCTTGTGCAGGGTCATTAAGGTTGGTGTTTTGCCAAGTATCAAATTCAATAGTCAAAGAGGCGAAAATCCCTCCATATCCCATATTTTCACCGCTACCACCTAAGGCAGTTGTAGAAGTCGTTAAAATGAATGTAAAACCATCTGCTCCATTAGCATCATTACTTCCAAAATTCATGATACCACCAACTGTAAAGTCTGAGGAAAAATCTACGGGCGTAGTGTTATATATAGAGCCAATCTGAGTCGTCGTATTATTCGTTATTCGATAACAATCCGAACTGGTCTGAGCTGCATTTCCATTGGTTGCAAATTGAGCAAAAGAACTGTTTTGTAAGGAAAAAAAAAGTAAGAGAAGTATTAGTAAATTGCGATAATTGTAGTGTGTTTGTTGCATGTTAGCGTGTTTTGTACGCTAAAATAATACTTTTAAGGGAATGATTAGAATGTAAATAAGAAATAAACCTTTTTTAGTTTAGAAATTACACAAATGCCCGTTTTTCTTAAGCCAAATTTCTTTTTCTCTATAATTGGGCATAATATCGCTCACTATCTTCCAAAATCGGTCAGAGTGGTTCATTTCAATTAAATGTGACAACTCATGTACGATGACATAATCAATCACATCATCAGGAGCAAAGAGCAGGCGAGTGGATAAATTAACATTGCCGCGGGTGCTACAACTGCCCCAGTTGGTTGTATTATATTTTAAAAAAATACCTGTTAAATCTTTTTGAAAATGAGCATCATTCCATCTGTCAACTTTTCGTGTGATTTCGGGAAGGAAGTCTTTTGCTACAACTCTGCTGAGTAAATGACGAATGGCTTTAACTTTATTTTCGGGAGTGTCTTTTGCTATTTCTAAAAATATTTCATGACCGCGTAGTTTGGCGTGATGCATTTTCTTTTTAGAAGGAATAGTACGGATAATGTATTCTCTTTCACCAACTTTTAAAACGTCACCGTCTTTATATTCTGTACCAAAGTAATTGGACTGAATACGCTCATTCTTTGAAAAATGTGTGATGACCCATTCTTCAAAACGTTTGATTTGGCTTGCTTGTTCTAAAGGAAGCATCATATTAGGCATCCGACAAATAGCATGTTTTTTACCAATAGAAAAGCGCACATTATTGCGTCGTTCCCGATAAATTTTAGCAGGAATACGTCGGTCTTCAAAGGCTATAAAGGTAGTTTCGACGGTAGATTTCATTGACTTACTTAAAAGGTCCTAAAGCTGTACGCATAATAGATAATGCTTTAGAAATTTGATTTTCGACCGTTTTTACTGAAATATCTAATTTTGCTGCGATTTCTTTATATGACATTTCCTCAAAACGGCTCAGTGAAAAAACGGCACGACAACGCTCTGGTAAAGAGTCGACTGCCTCATTTATTTTTTTCTGTAATTCTTCAGCTTCTAACTTCTGAAAAATAGTAGCAGCTTTACTTCTGAGTTCTGGAATTTTTTCCTCATCCTCAAAATTCATTTTTTTATCTCGAATATGATTCAGCGTTCGATTAACAGCTGCGCGCCTTAAATAGGCTTTTAGAGAAGTAGTAATATTTAGTTTTTCGCGCTTGCGCCACAAATCAAAAAACACCTCTTGCGCCAAATCTTCAGCTACAGAACGGTCTGGCAGCACTCGGTACACCGCATAGGTGACGAGACTGTAATACTGCCGAAAAAGCAACTCAATGGCTTTATCTCGGTCAGTTTCTAACAGTTTTAATAGTTCTTCGTCTGTATTTTCGATGTGGATATTCTTTTGGTCAAAGCCTTCTCCAAGTACAGGAGACAAAATAAACAGTGTGTCAGACAAACTGTTCAACAATTTGTCAAGGCAAATATAAACGGTTCTTTTGTAAATATACTTATGAAGTAAGAGGAAACGTAAAAAATGCTGAATGGATAGAGTTTTTTTAGCTGGACTAGTCAATTATTAGCGGTCGGATTAATAGAAATGAAGTCTAGGGAGGAGGACTTTCAAAGCAATTTTAGAATTTGATTAGAAAGACTTTGCAAACCGAAAAATATTTTCAAACAAGTTCGAAAAATATCCAACACATTATCCTTCAAATTTCGTATATTTGCAGACATGATTCGTTATTTCATCATATTCCTACCTTTTTTATGTCTTTTTTCTGCTTGTGAGAAAGAAGTGGAGATTGATGTTGCACCGATATCACCTAAGTTAGTCATTGTCAGTAACTTTAGTGGTAGTGATGCTAATAACGCGTTGAGTGGAGAAGATTTTTTTGCACGTGACTCGGTAATGCGTGTAACTGTCTCTCGCACAGAGGCTGCGTTATCTACATCAGGAGATACTTTAGTTAATGTACCTGATGCTGTAGTTGAGCTGTACTCGGGTTCTTTATTTTTAGAAAGACTAACGTATCATTCTCTTACTTCCGAAGAAAGAGCTTTGGGATTTCAACCTTACTATGAGGCAGAAAGTGTCCGATTATCTGCTGGAGAAACGTATGATTTAGAAGTATCTGCTCCTAATTTTACACCTGTAACAGCCAAAGCATACATACCTGCAATAGTCTCTGAGACACGAACTTCGATTTCTACTACGGAGGTGACAACTACTAATGGTTCTAGGCAGGTTAATTTTACTCTAAATTTAGAGATAGATGACTTTCCAGGAATAAAAAACTACTATCATCTTAACCTGTATCAAGAGGTGAAACTTTTGCGTTTTAATGCAAATGGAGAGGCGGAGACTTCTGATGATAGAGGCGTTTTATTTGGTGCGGGACCTTTGGCTTTTAACTTGCAAAATAATAACCAAGAAGTTTTACCTTATATTGATAATCGTGGTGTTTTGATACGAGATGATAGTTTTGACGGAGGTACAGGAAGTTTTACTTTTGAAGGAGAATTTCAGTATAATCCACAGTCTGAAGAACTGGGGAGTTTTATCGTAGAGTTAAGGAATACTTCAAAAGATTATTATTTATACCATTCTTCTTTAGCACGTCAAGTGCGTGTTCAATCTGGTTTCGATGCTATTAGTGGACCTGTTGTATTGCACAATAATATTGAAAATGGTTTCGGTATATTTGCTGGTTATACACCTGCTTATACAAATATTGACCTATCTGACTAATCTAGATTCGACACTTCCCTACGTTTACTCAATAAACGACAACGCTTACTCAAGTTAACATTTTTTATCTATAGACTTTCTCATTTTTGTATTGTTGAAAATATTTCTAATTATTTCAAAATCAATACATTATGCAAAGTCAAAACCTCTACTTAGGTCTTTTCCTCTTATTTACCTTTTCTCTTATTTCTTGCGGGAAGTCTATTCCTAAAGAAGCACAATCTGACCAAATATTTCAGTCTGCTTATCATCAAGTTCGCCTTGGAGATGGTGTCCCACTTAGTTTGAATATTTCTTTGCGCTGGAAGATTAATGACCCCGCCCTTTTTTATAGTCAATATATCTCTGCGGATACCTTTAATAAAGCCGTTCTATATCCAAGAACGCAGGAAGCGGTTAAGAAAATTTCAAATGACTTTGCTAGTGTTGATAGTGTATTTTCTGAAAAACGTATGGAGTATATCGCAATCGTTAAGCAGTCTATTATTGAGCAAGTCGGCGAGCAAGGAATTACTATGAAAGAAGTTATTTTATCAGAGATTACTTTCCCGCCTACTTATACTTCTGCTATGGAACAAGTCGGTCTACAAAGACAAGAGTTAGAACGTATTCGTCAACAAAATATCTTGGATATAGAAAAGGCAGATGCCCAAAAGAAAAAAGCAGCGGCGGACGGAGAGGTCTCTATCGCTAAAGCAACGGCAGAAGGAGAATTGCAAAAAATACAGGCTAAGACAGAAGAAAGTCGTCGTAAAATAGAATTAGCAAAAGCAGAAACAGAAGCCCAAAAAGATAAAAAAATGGCTAAAGCGGAAGCGGAACGCGTTCGTCTATTAGCAAATGCTGAACGTGATAAAGTCCGTAATCTTAAAGCAGTAGATGCACAACACAAACGGGACTTGATGCAGATTGATGTGGACAAACAATTGAAAATGGATAAAGTAGAACTGACCAAACAAATAGATTTCGCACAGATTTGTACTCAAAACCCTGCCTACGCTTCCTTCTTAGTCAATAAAGAATTAGCATCAAATGTAGAAATTGCTGTCTTGCCACAAAGTAATGACGGGAATGTGTTGGGAACTTTCTTACAACAGAATAGATTGCCTTCAGGAAATTGATTTTGATGAAAACTAGAATCCATTAAAAACTCCAAATTCTTGTTTTGATGTTAGAAAACCGATTCTTTTGTACCTTGTGTGGTATAGAAGGATTGGTTTTTTTATTTTAAAAATAGTGAACAATGACTATTCAAGATTACATATTTAGTCTCGAAAATCCCCAGCAAGCTGAACTCATGGACGGTGCGCACAATCTTATTGAGTCCTTAGTTCCGCAAATTAAAGCCTCCATTAAATGGAAAGTTCCGTACTATGAATATGTGAAACACATGTGTTATTTGACACCACAAAAAAATGGAGGAATAGAGCTTTGTTTTGTACATGGAAAACTTTTTTCTAATGAACACGGATTATTGCAGGCTAAAGACCGTAAGTATGTACGCGGTTTACAAATTAATTCTTTGGAAGAATTATATCAAGATGTCGTTGCCGAAACCATAGTAGAGGCAGTGACTATAAATGAGGAATTGGAACGTAGTGGAGAGGGGAGTGGTTGGTACTCGCAGGTGCATCGGAAGAAGAAAAAATAAATAAGAAAGCTGATTTCGAGTAAACGAAATCAGCTTTCTTTCTTGTTGTTGACCTTGGCAGCTAAAGCAGCCATTACGAGTGTTATTCTATCACAACCTTTTTGTAAATATTCTTATCGCCCGCACGCAACTCGACAAAATACATTCCTGCTGCCAGATTACTGTGGTCATAAGTACGTTCCAAACTTCCCGTGAAATTCACCTCTTCTTGGTTCATAACTTGACCAATGATGTTAATCAAACGAATCTCTAATAAGTCTGAATCTAAACCTTCTCCTGTCAAAACAAGTGTAAATTGACCATTATTAGGATTAGGATAAAGATTGAATTCCGATAAGAAATCTAACTCCCCGATGCCTGTATTACTCAAGTCTAGCTCATCTGTAAAGACAGAAGTTCCACACTCATTTTCCACAGTCAAAGTCACAGTATAGATTCCTGCTGTCTCATAAGTATGAGAAGGAGAAACTGATGTCGTCGAAAATCCGTCTCCAAAATTCCACATATAGCTAGTTCCTGCGATTGAAGTATTACCGAAAGAAACACCTAAATCAATATTAAGCCACTCAAAAGAAGCTACAGGTTCGCCTAGAGCATTGATAAAGTTATTACGTAGAATATTGTTACTACCTACTTGATTTGCTGCAGATAGCATCACATCGTATTCTCCTAAGCTATTGAAAGTCACAACTGGATTCTGTTCAGTACTCGTCGCAGGTGTACCACCTTCGAAAGTCCAATTCCATGCAGTTGGGTCATTACTCGTATTATCCGTAAATTGTACAACAAAAGGAACACAATCTTCGGTAATATCGGCAATGAAGTCAGACTCTGGCATCATTACGCCTACCATGATACCCTCCGTCCAAACAGCTTCTCCACATGCATTAGTGGCTGTCAAAGTGACAGTATAGAAACCTTCCGTTGCATATTCATGCGAAGGGTTTTCTTCTATTGACGTCGTGTTGTCGCCAAAATCCCAGAGATAAGTATCTCCAAATTGTGAATTATTGAAGAAGTTTACTGTATTGACAAATGTAGAAGAAGCGAAAATTGCCACAGGTATATCATCGACAATAACTAAATCTGTCTGTGTTTGTACGTCTGTTCCTATTTCATTAGTCGCCGTCAAGCTAATCGAGTAAGCACCTTCCGTAGCAAAAGTAAATACTGGATTTTCTTCAGAAGAAGTCATAGGTGTTGGACCTGTTACTTCCCACAAATAACTATTAGAATTATCAGAAGACAGGTTTGTCATCGTTACGATTAAAGGCGCACATCCTTCTGTTACATCTGCAGAAAAAGCTGCCATTGGTGCAGTCGGCGCAAGACTAACACTTACTTCTGTTGTCATCTCTGTACTGCCACATTCATTTGCAACAGTCAAAGTAACTATATATGTCCCCGCCTCTGCATAAGTATGCGTTGGGCTTTCTAAAGTACTCGTATTCGTATCTCCAAAATCCCAAGCATAAGTAATTGCATTAGTCGTCGCATTCATAAAGTCAACCTCTAAAGCATTGCTTACTTGCGAAAATGCAACTGAAGGAACATCATTAACAAGAATATAATTCATCTCTGTTTCTACATCGTTACCTGCTTCATTTGTTGCCGTCAATGTTGTATTGAAAGAGCCGATAGAAGAGTAAACAACAACTGGATTAGCCTCCGTACTTGTCGCAGGTGTACCTCCTTCAAATTCCCAAAGCAAACTCTCGGCATTCGTAGAAGATTGACTAGTATATTGAACCGTAAATGGCGTACAACCAGAAGTCTCTGTAGCTACAAATGCCGCCGTTGGCGCAACAGGTGTAAGAGAAACAGTAACTTCTTCTTCAAAAGTCATCGTTCCACAATCATTGTTAACAATCAAAGTAACAAGGTATGTTCCTTCCATATCGTAAACATGAATTGGACTCTCTTCGCTACTAATATTTGTATCTCCAAAATCCCAAGTGAAGTTATCTCCGTCTTGTGAGTTATTATTGAAAGTCACTTCTAGTTCATTCGCAACTGGTGTAAAGTCTGCATTAGGCAACGGATTAACGATGATGAAATCAGATTGCACTGTGCTATTGTTTCCAACTTCATTACTTGCAATCAAAGTAACATCAAAAGCACCTGGCGTATTGTAAGTAATGACAGGGTTTAATGCTGTACTTGTTTCTGGTGTTCCGCCAGGGAAAAGCCATTGTAGACTTTCAGTATTGTCAGAAGACTGATTAATAAATTCTACAGTGAAAGGTTCACAACCTTCATTTATAGTTGAAGTAAAAGCGGCTGTTGGTGCCACAGGAATTAAAGAAACTTCTACGACCTCTGTAAAGACATCTGTTCCACACTCATTTGTCACAGTTAATGTAACGGCGTAGCTACCCTCACTTGTATAAGTATGGGTTGGGGTGTTTTCGGTGCTTGTATTAGTATCCCCAAAGTCCCAAGAGTAAGTACTCCCATTTTGAGAATTATTCGTGAAATCAACGATTAATTCATTTGCGACAGGTGTAAAGTCTGCATTAGGCAACGGATTAACGATG
>CALDUB010000075.1 GCA_937923465.1 uncultured Saprospiraceae bacterium | reverse complement strand
TGGATGATTTCGCTAAGAGTTACAGCAAAATCATCCACAAAGACAAGATTTTCTTCCAAAAATTTCCCAATGTGTGGATGAGTATAGGTCTATAGTTTTGTCGTAAAGTCTATATTCTACCAACCAATATCATAAAGAACCTTAAAAAAACACAACATGAAAAATATTAAAATTCTCATTTTTCTCTTCTTTGCTTCATTAGGCTCGCTCGTCGGACAAACGGACTTTTCAAATATTGATTTTCTAAAATACGATAGAAACGCCAAATGTAATAAAACAGAAGGTGGTAGTAAGTACTCATCGATTTTCTTTGAAGGCAAACGATTAATGGGAAATGACTTAGCGACGGATACTGATAAAATAATTTTAGAAGCAGGAATGCGGGGAACATTTACCGTTGCACCCGTCGTAATGAATGGTGACGTAGCGACACAGGGCAAAGTTGTTCCTTTTCGAATTGCGATTAAGAAAAAATACATGCGTTCGTTGTGGATGTATTCTGATGAAGTATTTGAAGAGGTTAATTTTGAAGATATTATGCAAGAATGTGAAGTCGGCGACGAGATTATTTTTATAATGGTGGATAAAGATTACTTTTTGCAGAATTATGAGGTGGAGGTGATGTGGGGTTGCTAAAATGAAGAAGTATTCCAAGGTGGCTTTAGCACCTTTTTTACTTGATGCAAGGGGCTAAAGCCACCTTGGAATACTTCTTAAATTTAAAGAAACTTTTGTTACGGTGTATTAATACACTGTAAATGAAGTTTGTTAAACTTTTTCGTCCTTTATTTTTGTGGAGAATAAGGCAAAAAAATTAAGCATAGCCGTAGCTATAGTTCATTTTTTTAACGCAGTTATCCGCGAAAAGAAAGACTCGAAAAATTTAAATAAACTTTTGTTACACGGTATTTAAAGTTCTGCTCTTAAGTAAGTGTCCCCAAATAATCGACACTTTTGAGAGGACAATTTTCAATTCTACAACTTTGTAACTTTTTTAACTCTACCATCTTAAATCAAGAACATTGAGAAATTATCGAAATATCATCGCAGTACAACTCTCCCGAATAGTAGGACTTTTTTGCCTTCTTTTCCCGCTCCTCTCTCATTCTCAAACGCTGATTACTAAAAATTTTGAATTTGCAGACGGCGTTTATTTGACATTGAATGCGTTGCAAAAGAATACGCCCGACTATGACTGGCGAGATTTGAAGTCAAATCTGGCAGCTAACCCACAGACGTATATGACACAGGTGGAGTATTTGGTGGAAAAAAGTACAGGTGATACTTTGGTAACAGACTCTGTTTACGCCGTTTGTCTAGGTGGAATTCCTTTTGTGCGTTTACCGCCCGAAGCTACTAGTAAGGATTTGACTACCTTCGCGGGCTTGAGAGTGCGTGGACGCTATTCTTTCTTTACTTATGAGGCTGTGCGGACTAAAATGGTTCCAATTTCTGCTTATAATCCTATAAATGGGCGACCATTTCGGACAGCAATGGTAAAACGCGAAGAAACGGTTCAGTTTGGTAAGTTAATGAATTTTGAAACAGGGGAAACAGTAGATTTTACTCAAAGAAATTTTCTAAAAATTATCGAAGAGGATAAAGAACTGACTAAAGCTGTGGAGGAATTGGAGGGGGAAGATATTATTAGTAAGCTCTTTAAATGTCTACTGATTTACGATGATAGGCATCCGATTTATGTGGAGGAGTAGTTGGTTATTGGTTATTGGCGAGGTATCCGATTTTAGTGAATTCTGACGATTAGACCTTAGATGTATTGACAGACAGACTTATACTACAAAAAATTTCAACGCAGAGACGCAGAGTTTTTAAGCGTGATTTACATAAAATACGTGCTCAAGAAGGCAGAGAGAAAAAATCTTGCGATTTTTGAGCTTACTAAATTTTTAGTACAAGTTTATTTGTCAGTACAGTTAGACCTTAGATTTCACAAATAGTGCAATTAATTATATACATTTCTAATTGATTATCAACATTTATAAAACTCTAAAAACAGTTTTCGCTTCAAAAAGTCTAAAATCTAACGTCTAATATCTTTTGTCCAAAGTCCAATTAGATAAGCGTATATCGCTCAAAACAAAAAGTAAAATAGGCTATCGGTCGTTATCGACCGTCAACCGTCAACCGTTCTCATATGTACAGTATTTTTAAGAAGGAAATAAACGCATTTTTCAGTTCACTGATTGGCTATATCGTTATCGGGGTTTTCTTGGTGACTTTGGGTTTGGTGATTTGGGTTTTCCCAGATACCAGTTTGCTCAATTACGAGTATGCTACCCTCGACCAATTATTTGATATTGCGCCGATTATCTTTACCTTTTTGATTCCAGCATTGACCATGCGTTCTTTTTCTGAAGAAAATCAAACAGGGACGATTGAGTTATTGGTCACGCGTCCATTGACTGATTTGCAGATTGTTTTGGGGAAATATTGGGCAGTGATGCTGCTCCTCATATTCGCATTGATACCAACGCTTTTGTACTATTATACAGTATGGGAATTGGGTTCGCCAAGAGGTAACCTCGATAGCGGAGCGATTATGGGGTCTTACATAGGACTCGTCTTTTTAGCTGCTTGTTTTGCCGCGATTGGACTGTTTGCTTCTTCCCTCACAAAAGACCAAATATCCGCATTTATATTAGGTTTATTCCTTTGTTTCCTCTTTCATTGGGGCTTTTATTTTTTCTCAAAACTACCCATTTTCGTAGGTCGTGTAGATGATATCGTGCAGATGTTTGGAATAGATGCACACTATATTTCGATTAGTCGTGGAGTGATTGATACGCGAGATATCGTTTACTTTTTGAGTGTTATTGGAGTATTTATAGCAGGAACAGTGACAGCTTTGGAGAGAAGAAAATGGTAGAAAAAGTCGTATAGTTATAGTGTTGTAAAGTTGTAAGCATTACTAACTTTAAAACTCTATAACTATACAACACTGCAACTTTAAAACATTACAACTTTACAATATGACTAAGCGAACCAAATCGCTACTAAATTTAGCACTCATTGTCGGTATCGCCATATTCCTAAACATCTTGGGAGGTGCGGTGCATACTTACTTTGACTTGACAGAAGAGGGACGTTTTACCTTGACTGAACCGACGGTGGAACTGACGGAGAGTTTGGAAGATGTCGTTTATTTTCAGGTGCTGCTAGAGGGTGATTTCCCAGCAGGTTTTAAACGCTTGCAAAGGAGTACGCGCGAAATGATTGAAGATTTTCGGTCTCACTCGGGATATGTAGAATACTCTTTCGAAAATCCAAATGAAGGCTCTGTCGAAGAAGTTAATGCCAATCGCAAACAATTGGCAGATATGGCTATTACGCCCGTTAATCTACGCGTAAACACGACAGAAGGAACGAAGCAAAATTTGATATATCCTTATGCGATTATCACTTATTTGGGTCGTACAAAAACGGTCAATCTTTTGGAACCAGAGTCTAATCTCAATCCAGAAATTACGCTAAACAACTCTATCAGTCTTTTGGAGTACAAATTTGCCAATGCTATCCAGCAGCTAAAGCGCGCAGAGAAGCCGATATTGGCCTATCTAAAGGGACATGGAGAATTGTCAGAACTGCAAACGAAAGACCTTACAAATGCCTTGCGGGGTAATTTTGAGGTGGGATACTTTAATATGGATAGCACTTTTAATATCCCTTCGCAGATTGATATGATTATGGTGGCTAAGCCTACACAACCGTTTAGCGAGCAAGATAAATTTAAACTAGACCAGTTTATCATGAATGGTGGTAAGGTCTTGTGGATGATTGACCGTATGGCGATGAACTTGGATAGTCTGCGTGGTGTGCCTTATTTCGTGCCTCAAGATTATCCTTTAGACATTGAGGACTTGTTGTATAAATACGGTTTTCGGGTAGAGCCGAATCTTTTGGCAGACCGGCAGTGTAGTAAAATACCCCAAGTGGTGGGCAGACAAGGCGACCGTCCTCAGTTTGATATGTTTGATTGGTTTTATCATCCAATAGTGACGCCGCCAGAAAAGAATCCGCATCCGATTGTCAAGAGTTTGAATGGAGTAAATATGTTGTTTCCGAGTTCGGTAGATACGATTCGAACGAAGATACCGACCAAAAAGACGATACTTTTAACTAGTTCTCGTTTTAGCAAATTACAATATTCGCCCGTGCGGGTTAGCTTTGATATTTTGCGTTATCAACCAGAGGCCAGTTGGTTTAATAAATCAGCAGTGCCTGTTGCTATCATGGCAGAAGGTGTTTTTTCCTCTGCATATGCGAATAGAGTCAGCGACGAAATGGCTGCTTCTCTGGAATCTGTTGGTAAGCCATTTAAAGAGCAAAGTGTCGAAAACAAAATGGTCGTTATTTCAGACGGAGATATTGGTAAAAATCTTTTGACAGCTGATGGCAATTACAAACCTCTAGGTTTCAATGCTTTTACTGAAAAAACTTATGCAAATAAAGACTTTTTAGTCAATACGATTGAATACCTTTTCGATGATAAAGGTGTCATAGAGGCACGTGGAAAAGATGTCAAATTACGTCTTATGGATAAGGCTAAAATCGAGCAAACGCGCGGCTTATGGCAGTTTGTCAATATCGCTTTACCGTTAATCTTTTTAGGTATTTTTGCTTTTGTTTTTAATTGGTTGAGACGTCGTAAGTATGCGAAGGGTTAGAGGGTTGTGAGTTGTGAGTTGTGGAGTTACTATTTTAAAGTGTACGCCAGTTTGACTACTCTATATTTCCGGCACTACGGTGAAAACTGTGGATTAGTATTTTTTTTATCTATTTGCTAAATTTTAGGTGTCAGGTGTCAGGGGCGAGGAGTCAGGCTATTCTACCTTGTACAAATACAAAGGTACAATTTAGAATAGCCTGACTCCTGACTCCTCGCTCCTCGCTTGCCCGTCAGGGACCCCTAAAAATTAGAAGCAAAAAATAATTTGAATAATCCATCCACACTTTTCACCGTAGTGCCATTTTTTCATTTTTCACCTATAGCGTTAATATAAAACAAAATTAGAAAGAAGCTACGCAATCTTTTCGCGTAGCTTAAAAGCAAGTAAATATCACTGATATATAGATTATTATTTTACTCATTTTCGCATTCTTTTAGACTATTCTAAACTGAATAACTTTATTCATCCATATTATATTTAAAAGAGGTAAAAGCTGGTTTACTAGCCAAACGTATACCTTCACTTTTTATTCCAAAAAAAACGAACAACTCACCATATTTATCGGCATAGAATCCACATACCAAAACAATAAAACAATAAGAATCAAACTCATGGAACAATCCTTATTCAGACCCAGTTTCGTACTATTCACATGTCATATATATATATAAATTTCAAAATTAAACTTTCTAACAATAACCTCCTGAATATTAACATTACACAAAAATAAATATTGAAATACACCCAATTTGCCCAATTCAATCCAATTACGTACATTTGGCTTGCAAAAAATTTGGCAATCGTAATTAAACAAGTAAATACTGCCAAAACCTGAAAATTTAGCAACTACACTCAACTTTTACAAGTCGCTGATTTTCAACAAAATAAACTTTAAATCTTAACAAAACGAAATTATGAGTAATTTGACATTGATTTTTCCCGTGTTGGGGGTCATCGCCTTGTTGTACACGGCGTGGAAATCGGCTTGGGTCTCCAAGCAAGAGGTTGGAACAGAGCGCATGGGACGTATCGCTGACAGTATTGCTGACGGTGCCATGGCTTTCTTAAAAGCAGAATATCGTGTTCTCGCAATTTTCGTGGCAGTCGTCGCGGTTCTTTTAACATTCACAGCTGACCCTGTGACTTCTTCCAAATTAGTAGGTGTTGCCTTTATCGTTGGTGCTATATGTTCTGCATTGGCGGGTTACATCGGTATGAAAGTAGCAACTAAAGCAAACGTTCGTACTACGAACGCTGCACGTGAAAGCTTAGGTAAAGCACTTGAAGTTGCTTTTGCTGGTGGTGCGGTTATGGGATTAGGTGTTGTTGGTTTAGGTGTCTTAGGATTGAGTGTACTACTGTTGGTTTTCGGACAAATGTACGGACTACAATCTGGTGATGCTGCCTCAGTTAATAAAGTAATTACAGTTATTACGGGTTTCTCTTTTGGTGCTTCGTCTATCGCCTTATTTGCGCGTGTAGGTGGTGGTATCTATACTAAAGCTGCCGATGTAGGGGCGGATTTAGTAGGTAAAGTAGAAGCTGGTATTCCTGAAGACCACCCATTAAATCCAGCGACTATCGCGGATAATGTAGGTGATAATGTAGGAGATGTAGCAGGTATGGGCGCGGATTTATTCGAGTCTTACGTCGGTTCTATCATTGGTACTATGGTATTGGGTGCCGCGCTAATGGGCGGTGCAACAATGGCAGGCGGTGGCGCTTGGGCTGATGACATGAATGGTCTTTCGGCTGTATTATTGCCATTGACTTTGGCTTCTGTTGGTATATTGACTTCTATCATCGGTACTTTTTTTGTACGTGTGAAAGAAGGTGGTGACCCACAAAAAGCATTGAATGCAGGTGAATTGATTTCTGCCGTAATAATGTTAATAGCGACATATTTCATCGCAACGTTTATGTTACCTGAGTCTTGGACTTTTG
Organism: uncultured Saprospiraceae bacterium; assembly: GCA_937923465.1. Lineage (GTDB taxonomy): Bacteria > Bacteroidota > Bacteroidia > Chitinophagales > Saprospiraceae > JAHDCG01. Next base: position 4,016 of record CALDUB010000075.1, on the reverse strand, counting down.
CTGGAGAAACTTATGCTAGTACAGGTGTATTTGCAGCGGTAATCTTTGGTTTGATTGCAGGTTTGGGTATCGGTTTTGTTACTGAAAAATATACAGGTACGGGTACAAAAGCAGTTCAGTCTATCGTTGACCAATCGGTTACAGGTGCTGCCACAAATATCATTGCTGGTTTAGGTGTAGGAATGCAGTCAACTGCTATTCCGATTATCATCTTGTGTATCGCTATCATGGGGGCACACCACTATGCAGGCTTGTACGGTATCGCTATCGCAGCTGTAGGTATGTTATCAAACACAGGCATTCAGTTAGCAGTAGATGCTTACGGTCCTGTTGCGGATAACGCAGGTGGCATCGCTGAAATGGCAAACTTACCCAAAGAAGTACGTCAACGTACAGATAAATTGGATGCAGTAGGTAATACAACTGCAGCAATTGGTAAAGGTTTCGCAATTGGTTCTGCTGCCTTGACAGCATTGGCACTATTTGCTGCCTTCATGACGACTGCTGGTATCAACGCGATTGATATTGCACAACCAAAAGTAATGTCAGGTTTATTATTGGGAGGTATGTTACCTTTCCTTTTCTCTTCTATGGCAATGAACGCGGTAGGTCGTGCGGCTATGGATATGATTGAAGAGGTACGTCGCCAATTCAAAGATATTCCAGAATTAAAAGCTGCCTTAGCAGTCATGAAACGTAACGAAAGCGAAGACATGACAACATGGACGGATGCTGACCGTAAGATTTTTGATGCCGCAGATGGTAAAGCAGAGTACGCAAAATGTGTAAAAATCTCAACAGATGCTTCTATTCGTGAAATGATTTTACCAGGTATGATTGCCGTTGTTTCTCCAGTTATTATCGGTTTCTTAGGAGGACCTGAAATGTTAGGTGGTTTGATTGCAGGTGTGACCGTATGTGGTGTACTTATGGCAATTTTTCAATCTAATGCAGGTGGTGCATGGGATAATGCTAAGAAAATGTTTGAAGAAGGTGTAACTATCAAAGGCGAGAAGCACTACAAAGGTAGCGACGCGCACAAAGCGGCAGTTGTTGGTGATACAGTAGGTGACCCGTTTAAGGATACTTCTGGACCTTCATTGAATATTTTATTGAAACTAATGTCTGTTGTGGCATTGGTTATCGCTCCGATGATTAAAGATATTCCTGACGGTATCTTTGGTGAGAATAATGCTCCTAATTCTGATAAGATGGAAATCATTCAGGATGGTGAGGGTTTGATTGGAGAGGCTACTAAGGTTATTGAGATGAAGTAGGAACGGTGGACGGTTAACGGCAGACGGTTGACGGCTGCTTTTGGCTATTTTTTCGTTTTAAATAAAACACCCTCGTTGCGGTTTGCGGCGGGGGTGTTTTTGTTTTTGACTACAGGTAGATTGATTATCGTGCCGCCGCGCTGCGACTCAAAGAAATGTTCAATGTATATTTTCTACCACGCGGCAAGGTACTCTGTACCTGTCTGAAGCAGAGTACACTTTGAACTAATTTTATGTAGATACAGAGAATATGATTTTCGTCAATATTTATGTCTATAATTCAACTTTCAACTAATCTTGTATAGGCACAGAGTGCCTTGCCGAGTGGTAGATACTATAGTCAATATACCTTCCGAGTCGCAGCGCGGCGGCACGACTCCTCATCAATTAACAAAATATTTACGTTCATAAAAAATCATTACCTTTATCGTTACAACTCACACAAAATCAATAAACTATGGCAAATACCTACACACAACTTCGCGTTCAAATAGTCTTCGCAGTGAAAGGACGAGAAAGCCTTATTCCTAAACAACACAAAGCTCAAGTCGAACAATATATCACCAGTTTATTTCAAAATCGCAAATACAAAGTCTTAGCAATTAATTGTATGCCCGACCACATAGATATTTTCATAGGTTTACATCCGACACAGAGTCTATCTGATTTGGTCGGAGAAGTCAAGACAGCGTCTTCCAAATTTATCAAAAAGCAAAAATGGATGCCTTTTGATTTTGCGTGGCAATTGGGTTTCGGTGCTTTTTCTTATTCAAAATCACAGACAGATGTCGTTGTAAAATATGTTCAAAATCAAGAAGAGCATCATAAGAAACGAACGTTTAGAGAAGAGTATTTAGATTTTTCGGAAAAATTTGAGGTAGATTTTGATGAGAAATATGTTTTTGATTTTTATGACTGATAGAGGTATTATCGTGTCGCCGCGCTGCGGCTTATAATAAATGTTCATAAGAAATTTTCTACCAAGCGGCAAGGTACTCTGTACCTATCTGAAGTAGTTTTATCGTTTTAAATATCTCGAATTATCGTTACTATTGCTGTGATAAGTATTTTATTTTTTAACATGTAGGCACAGAGTGCCGCTTGGTAGATACACAATAGTAACTAATACCACAGAGTCGCAGCGCGGCGGCACGATTAACAATACGAAAAATGCAAATAACCACAATTTCAGACACCCACGGAAAACACGCCCAACTCAATCTCTCCTCTGGCGATATCCTCCTCCACGCAGGCGACATATCCAGTAGAGGAAATCGCACAGAAGTAGAAGATTTTCTGAATTGGTTCAAAGTTCAAGACTACAAATACAAAATCTTCATAGCTGGCAATCATGACTTCCTTTTTGAAGATAATAGCGCTACTGCAATCGCCAGATTGATTCCAGACGACATAATCTACCTCAATGACTCGGGAGTAGAAATCGAAGGTTTAAAAATCTGGGGTTCACCTATCACGCCTTGGTTTTATGATTGGGCATTTAATCGAAAAAGAGGGGAGCAAATTCAGGCGCATTGGGATTTAATTCCTAGTGATACAGATATCTTAATCACTCACGGTCCAGCTTATAAAGTACTCGACCTTACAACAGGAAAAGTACGTGCAGGTTGCGAAGATTTACTTCGCCGTATCAAAAAGATTAAACCTAAAATTCACCTTTCAGGACATATCCACGAAGGCTATGGTCAGGTTAAAAAGTATGGGACGCATTTTATTAATGCGAGTGTTTTGAATGAGAGATATGAGATGGTGAATGCGCCGATAATTGTGGAACTATAGAATACTTTCCTCCAAAAAAAATCCCTCAACAAACCAAAGCCTGTTGAGGGGTATAATACCAAGTATTAAATGAAGAGACTTCTGATTTACTCAAAAATCAATATCTTTTCCGTCCGAGAAAAACCATTCTCGGTCTGTATTGTCAAGTAGTAACTACCTTTTGCTAAGTCTTGTAAATCTAAAGTTCTATTTATATTATCGACCTTTTCTATCTCTTCTGTATAGACTTTTTGTCCTAAGACATCAAAGACATTAATTCGCACATCTTGCGTCTCTAAAAGTCCTCCAGAGATAGCGAAATAGCCATTATTAGGATTCGGATAGACACTCAAATTCGTAATCGCAGGCACTTCATCCACATCTTGCAAAAAGTCAAACTGCAAGTAATTCATATTAAATCCAGAACCCGTAAAAAACAAACGCATGTGTTGACGACCTTCGGTCAAGTATACAGTTGCGCCATTTGTTGTAGACCAAGTTTGCCAGCCACCTGTTGGGGCAAAGCTGACTGTTTGTAGTACACTTGTCCCGCCGCTTTCATCTATCAATTGAAGTTGCAACTCTCCCGTTTGGTCAAGCGATGCTGTTCTAAAATCAACTGCAAAAGTTCCTTGCTGCGTAACATCAATATAGTAATCCGCATAGTCACCATTGTCAATAAAGCCAATATTCTTACCGCCTCCGTCATCGAATGTATTTTCTAAAGAGATACCAGACTGAAAGTAAAAAGCCTCCGCTTCTACCCTTCCGGGGACTTGACTCACTATAGATAAACGATTTTCAACTTGCTCGTAATCATAAGTTTCTAAGTTCGTTCCGTCTTGCGCATCAATATCATTTCCAATGTAAGTCATGTTGATAATATCGCCATAAACGAAAGTGTAGTCAACTTCAAAAGTGATGACACGCGTATTATTTGCGTCCAATGTCATTCCTGTAATT